>NZ_RHNZ01000001.1 GCF_003946395.1 Levilactobacillus fuyuanensis
AGATACGTTAGAATCCATGTATTAGAAGCTAGCTAATGGGAGAGGACTTCCATTTACACAAAAAATTTGACACTCCCCTCCATAATTTTCCCACTTTCATTGGTTGCCTGAGGACACAATCAGTGTGCATTAGTACTATGAACATCCGTAATCAATTATTGACCGCCAATCTGTTGCCTCACTTTTTCCAACTCATCCATCCTCGATTCCATCAACTAAGACACCACAATCAGCATCAAAAACGGCTATATTTCCAATGGCTGCGGCAGGCCTCGAATGATTACCACCATCAATAAAAAAGCGTGCGTATTCTCCAACGTACTGAACCGTTAATATACCGTGTGAACTAGACGTTCGATTCCGTAAAGTGGTTACTTCAGCTGGTCTATCATAAATTCCAGTGATTAGACTTGTTGGTGTATGCCCCGTTACAATGGCGCTATCTAATGGATTATGTGCATAATTGGGGTAGAGTTTCTCATACCAATAATCTTCACGCAACCAGTATTTATCATGTGGCAGCGTATCAGCTACCGGATCAGATAGTGTAAGATCCAGTCCGGCATGAACGAATACCAACTTACCAATTTGCAAATCTAACGGTAATGCTCCCAGCCAATTAATCAGGTCAGCATCCGCCCGCTTAACGACCGCCAACGCATCATTCATATCAACTGGTAATTTTCCAGCCGCTAAAGCAGCTTCCATGATGACATCTTCGCCATCTATTTCCAACCAATAACTATTCTCACCAATTAAGCTTTCGTACGCAGAAGCATCGTGATTCCCCTGGATGACAAATATTTTATCTGGCTCAGCTTCCTGCATATCTTTTATTGTCTGCGCAACTCTAAACCCAGAGTGGTGATGGGCTGAATCCTGGTAATCACCTAAAAAAACAACCGGTGCCTCTGGGTATTTATCTCGTAACTTCGCCAATGCTGGAAAAACTAACATCTGGCCGTGGATGTCGGAAAGTGCTATTACCGGTTGCAAATGGCCAACCCCCTCTTGAACGATTCAAATTAGGCCCTATCATCCGGCTCCAATACCATAGTGATATCAAAAAATTTCCTCACGATATCCTTAATTTACTTTAGACGTTCCAACTAAAGTTTCTTAGAATCAAGCTCAGCATACCTTTTTTGAATAGCCTTAATAAATGCCAACTCTTGCTCAGAATAATCCTCTTTAAACTCAACAATTTCAAAGTTATTCGGATCATCAGCTAAGAAAGAAAGCACGCTCTCAAACGAATGCGCATGCTCGGGATGTCCATCCTCACGTGAGCGCATCGTCCAAAACCTATAAAAAAGGCCGGTATTACTAAATTCTCCCATAACCCAAAGCAGATCACCTGAAACTGCTCCGGTCGGTATGCCACCTCCCTTCATTTTTTTATTGAATGCGGCCACTTCCGGGGACATACGCTGTTTTTGTTGATATTTTGTATCTACGACCCATATATCAGGCTTTGACAAGTACAATGGTCTCATGACGCCTTCATACTTTTTTTCGATTTTTCTCACAATAAAGCCAGCATAGCGGGATTTTATGCTTTCAAATAGTCCCATACAGTCTCCTATCAATTTTTTTAAATAACATGGTTTCTGAACCAAAGGTAACTTTAATGACTGGTTCACTAGTAAAACGTCGTGTTGGCCTGTTTTTCAGCCCAGTACCATCGGGCCAAATGAATTAGCTTACGTACCTCGTCTATATCGTCTAGCAACGAATGTCCTGAATTTTTAGCACGCTGGAATCGTTCCCCATAATCAATCAGGGCACCAAGCAACCATGGATCTTCGAGAAACAAAACTTCACGACAATAATTAACAATTCGATTCGGTTGACCTCTGAAAGTTGAAAGCTCAAAAGCGTTGTCCAAATACAATTTGAACATTTCCCGTTCACGATTAGTATATTGCTTAAAAAACTGTTGAGAATTCTCTGTATAGTATTGATTGAGCTCAAAGAGAAAAACTGGTAGCCATGGTGACCTAGGTAGTTTTCCACCCATAATTGTAGGTGTCAGGCTGACGTTAATATAGCTCGAGCTACGACTGACACAATCATGCCAATTTTTAATTAATTTCTGCGTTTGAATCGACGGTTCCTGTTGACTGAGGAACACTGCTGGTAATTCGCCAAAATTAAAATCCAAACTTCCTGTCACTAAAGTATCCTCGCCAAGTAGCTGATAATACCGCGAATCATGCTCAAATTGGAAAGCCCAGCCCGTTGGAATATTTACGTCACCGTGAAAGAATTTAACATTCTGCGAAAACTCCCAGTGAACATTGCGATACGTGATCCATAAAAATTCAGTGGCTGCTAGTGAGTTCTCCACAGCCGGGCATCTATACATTTCCTTCATCGCAAAATCTTTTTGTTTTGTAATATCGACACGCATGAAATCATTGGGTTCAAGCATTATTTACTCCTTTTCTAGCATCCAATAGTTGAAGCTCGGTTTTAGCCAATTACTTTCAGATTATCCAGTCGACCTTTCCCGCCCGTCTCCATATATCTTATGATAACAGGTTCTTAGTTTCTCTGCAAGAGATCAATGTCCATGGACACTAATACCGTTTTATCACTTTTAAACGCGTAACACAAAAAAATTGATGTCATCTAATTGGATGACATCAACTTTTCTTGATATGTTCTTATTTTTTTAAGCTTGTAACTTCGTTTTTCATCTCACTGAAAATAGCTTCAAAGGTGACCCTGTTTGTCGGGGCAATTAACTCCGCCAACTTGGATTTACAGCTATCTATAATACTACTAATATCTCTCGATTGGAAATCGACCAAAGTCGAGTCATCTCGCATTAAGATTGCACCTTTGAAAATAAATTTTAATGCTACGCCTAATGTAACGCTCCTCGTTCCAACAAGTTGGGGGAAGAAATATTTATAATTTTGAATTTTTTCCTGAGTTTGCGGACTCAATTGTACCCTAATTCTTAAATCCTTATCCGTAATCTTTGCCAACTCTTTGCCTTTAACTGAATTATCATTAATAACTTTATCCCATTGATTTAAAACCGATACATCATCCACGGCCTTAGAAATTACCATCGTTTGCGTTAAACTTTTACCATCAGCTTGCTCATAGGTATCCTTTAACGTCTGAAAAATCTGTGCTGTTTCTCTGGATATTCTTGCTTGGAAGTATTTCATCTTTTCTACCCCCTTTTTGTGCGCACATTTAATATTTCGCGGTACATATCAAATATGCTTATTCCGCACTTGTTTACTTTAAAAATCTTCTATTATTATCAATAAAGCAGTCCCCATCAGGTAATATCGCACCTAACGCGGACTGCTGATGTTTCTTGCTACTTGGTTTCATCCTCATCGGTTTTGAGAACGGCCATGAACGCCTCTTGAGGAATATCAACCTTCCCCACAGCCTTCATCCGTTTCTTCCCGACCTTTTGCTTTTCCAACAGCTTCATCCGCCGAGTACGGTCACCACCATAGAGCTTGGCGGTCACGTCCTTCCGGTAGGCCTTGATCGTCGTTCTCGCAATGATCTTAGCACCGATGGCGGCTTGCACAGGAATTTCAAAGTTTTGGCGTGGAATGATATTCTTCAGCCGTGATGCAATCTCACGACCCCGTTGGGCAGCGAACGTCCGGTGGGCAATGAAGCTCAGCGCATCGACCTTATCCGCGTTCAACAGGATATCAATTTTGACCAAGTCGGCCTCTTGGTACCCGCTCCGTTCGTAATCCAGCGAAGCGTAACCCCGCGTGCTTGACTTCAACTTATCAAAGAAGTCAAAGATGATTTCTGACAACGGCATGTTATAGATGATATTCACACGATAGTCATCCAAGTATTCCATCGTCAGGAATTGGCCTCGCCGGTGTTGGCACAAGTCCATGACCGCCCCAACATACTCGTTAGGTGCCATAATCGTGGCCTTCACGATCGGTTCTTCAATCCGCTTAATAGCTGAGGCTTCCGGCATTTCTGCTGGGTTCTCGACCGTCTTCATGGTGCCGTCCGTCAAGTACGCGTGGTACGTAACGGATG
Source organism: Levilactobacillus fuyuanensis (assembly GCF_003946395.1). GTDB lineage: Bacteria > Bacillota > Bacilli > Lactobacillales > Lactobacillaceae > Levilactobacillus > Levilactobacillus fuyuanensis. The sequence continues at coordinate 4,048 of NZ_RHNZ01000001.1, forward strand.
GTGCCGTCGTAATCAGGTCCAGATTGAATTCACGTTCCAGCCGTTCCTGAATGACATCCATGTGGAGCATCCCCAGGAACCCACACCGGAACCCAAAGCCCAGCGCCTGTGAGGCTTCTGGTTCGAATTCCAACGCAGCATCGTTCAGTTTCAACTTTTCCAAAGCTTCCCGTAAATCATTCAACTTGGCATTGTCAGTCGGGTACAGCCCGGCGTAGACCATCGGGTTCATTTCCCGGTAGCCTGGCAGTGCCTTTTCAGCAGGCTTGGCGGCATTGGTCACCGTATCACCCACTCGGGTATCGGCAATATCCTTGATGCTGGCGGTAATGTAACCCACATCACCGGCAATCAAGTAGTCGCGTGAAATTGGCTTTGGCGAGTTAACCCCAACCTCGGTCACTTCGTATTCACTACCGCTGTTCATCAGTAAAATCTTGTCGCCCGGTTGAACCGTTCCTTCGAACACCCGCACACTCATGACGACTCCACGGTAATCATCGTAAACGGAGTCAAAGACCAAGGCCTTCAGCGGCGCGTCCAAATCACCGGTTGGTGCTGGCACCTTGTGGACGATCTGTTCCAATAATTCTGGAATACCGACCCCTTGCTTGGCACTGGCCAGCACGGCATCTGAGGCATCCAAGCCAATGACGTCTTCGATTTCTTGTTTGACCTTCTCTGGGTCCGCCGCTGGCAAGTCAATCTTGTTCACGACCGGCACGATTTCCAAGTCGTCGTCCAACGCCAAGTACACGTTAGCCAGCGTCTGGGCTTCGACCCCTTGTGCCGCATCAACGACCAGAACGGCCCCTTCACAGGCAGCCAGGCTCCGTGAGACCTCATAAGAGAAGTCCACGTGTCCTGGAGTATCAATCAAATGAAATTCATAGTCGTGGCCGTCCTTGGCGTGATACGTCAATTCAACCGCGTTCAGCTTAATCGTAATTCCGCGTTCGCGTTCAAGATCCATGCTATCCAACACTTGATCTTGCATGTCACGCTTGGAGATGGTATCCGTTAACTCCAAGATTCGGTCCGCAATCGTGGATTTCCCGTGGTCGATATGGGCCACAATGGAAAAGTTGCGAATATATTTTTGATGGTTTTTTAATTTCTCAAGATCCATGTTGATTTCCTACTTTCTTAAACACCATGTCCAGACAATTATACCAACCATCAGCGTTAATCACAAACTAAAAGGCAGGTCGGTGCCAATCTCCGGCTCGCCTCAGCTCTTTTGCGCCATTGAAGATGACAAAAGGTCCGGGCATCAACCCGGACCTCTCAGATTACTTGTTATTTTCGTACTGGCTCAGTTGAGATGGTTCCAACTGTTGCCATTGCTTCTCATAGAATTTGTCACTGGTATGATAACGCGGTTGGGCCTGCTTCTTGGTTAAGAATGGGTCCACACGCTTATCGATTGCCAACCAGCCACGCCAGCCCGGATGAATCGTGTCAGTCATAAAGTATGGCACGTTCCCCTTATCCGATAAATCAACGATATTGTTGAAGCCTTGCGACTGCAATTGATAATGAATCTTTTGGTCGAATTGCTTCAGCATCGTTTCAGATAAGCCGGTGTATTTCTGCCAACGTTGATTGATTGGTGGAATGATGAACAGGACGTCGGTATGCAGCCGGGCGAATTGATCCAGACACAGCTGGAAGTCACTATATTCTGGCGATTGCAGGTAAGACAGATTCTTTTGGAAATCCTTCAAGTTCCCCGTCTTAATCTCCTGCTTCAAACCATGATTATAGAACTTATCGCTGATTTGGAACGGATTATTGCCCGTTGCTTGCTTCCCTAACTGACCGCCGAGTCGATCCAGCGCCGAATAGGAGTATTGAGTGGGTAACTTCTTGGCTTGCCGGTTGACACGACTCAAGTTCTGCGATGGTAAATTAATGCCGGAGAAGAATTGATCTTCCTGGGTCAACATGTTCTTTCTGGTTTGCAGATAGAACCGTTGATCCTTGGTCAATGATTTACCGGCCGCCACCCGTTGTAGTGCGGCATAGATGAAATGGTCGGACTTTGCGGCGGGCATTTGCAGGAGACGCTTGGCTGCGTACTGATCAATTGCATCGTGCCGGTAGTGGGTCAACCACTCCGCCGTCTGTAATTGTGAGTAGTAGAAACCAAAGGCATCCTTACGCGTCCCGCCCTTCACGAACCACTGTGGTGAAACGAAGAAGACAGCCTTCTTGTTCCGCAATTCGCCCTGGATGTTTTGCATCACGAAGAACTGCGTTAACGACTGGGTTCCTCGCGCACCTAACAGAAAGGGCCGGTAGTCCCGGTGATACTTCTGCGCCAAAACTGAGGGATGCATCGGATCGATCCGTGACCACTCCGATGACCCAAAGAATGGCACGTAACCGTCACTGAGGGCCGCTTCCTTGATGTGCTTACCACGTAAAACGTTGGGTGACAGCGACACCGCTGCCTGCCGTTCTCGGGTGGTACTGATGTGCTTAAACCCGAAAGTGACCGGCGAAGCGAGTACCGCAAAAACCAGAATAGCTGCGAGAATTAACGGACCAAAGATCCGTAGTAATCGCTTTGCCATTGGCTAAGCCAGAGCTTCCACTTTCGCAATGATTTTGTTGGGCGTGTCCCACTCTGACCGCTCAAATTCGGAAACGGGCACGTTAACGCCCAATTCGCTTTGCAGTGATAATAACAGTTGAACGGAAGCCATGGAGTCCATGATGCCACTGTCGAACAGATTGTCATCCATTGCACCACTTACATCATTACCCGTTAAATCGTTTAAAATGTCTAATACAGTTGCTTTGATATCCATTTTTATTTCCCCCTCGATGAAAGTCATCCTCTACTGCTTACTTACTTCAAAAACCAAATTTTATCCAGAATCCCTGAGAAGATCAAGAAACTAAAGCAGACCAAGTTGGCCGTTAAGAAGATGGCAAAGACCTGCGTAAATTTGTTATGCGGAATGCTCTGCCGGTGCTTCTTCTTGTAACGTAACCAGGTATCGTTGACCACCAGCGCGACCCCGTGGAACAGGCCGTACGTGATGTAATACCAGGTCACCCCATGCCAGAAACCCATGATCAGCATGTTGATGATATACGTGACGTTGGCGGTCGTCGTCGGCTTCTTGAAGACCTTGTGCTTCATGAACCAGAAGACCAGTCGCATGTAGATAAAGTCTCGGAACCAGAACGATAACGTAATGTGCCAACGATTCCAGAAATCCTTGATGTTCGGTGACCGCCAGGGTTGATTGAAGTTCATTGGTGTGGCAATTCCCATAATATAGGAAGTCCCCACGGCGAACAAACTGTACCCGGCGAAGTCAAAGAACAAATCTGCACTGTAACAGTACATGTAGCCGATAAGCGGCCACGAGATATCCAGGAAGCCACCGCGCGAGTGCATCGCCATCAGCTGTAACTTCGGCATCAAGATCGTCCCGAAATAGTACGCCAGGATAAACTTGTACATAAAGCCGACAAACAGGTAACGAATTCCCTTTTGCAGCATGCCCAGATACTTGTCACGATCCGGCACCGACCGATAATCGGCTTCGAATCGCCGATACCGGTCAATGGGACCAGAAGAGATAGTTGGGAAGAACAACATGAATTGTAAGAACGTCATGATGTTATAGTTCTTCAGTGTGCCATCCCGTGTTTCCATCATCGTCTGCACGGCTCTGAAGGTCAGGTAACTGACCCCCAAAAATCCAATCAGTGAGGCTTGACCGTTCTCGACAGCCGGCGTCACCTTGACGATGGTTAAGGGTGCGATGGCAAGAATCACCATCAGGTAAAACAACGGCCCCGAATTATGGTTCCTCCGGTAAACGGCATACCCCCAGGTCAAGACCACCTCGTACAAAATGTAGATTATCAAGGCCACCCCTTGGGTCCATTTGGAACCCCCAAAGGTTAAGACCAGAAAGAAGATTGACACTAACGTTTCGTAGAGACGCGACCGTTTGCCGTACAGAAGACCAATCATCAGTGGCAGTAATGCCACTCCCAACAAGGCGAAATACGTTGGGTTGCCGTACGGTTCAAAAGTCAACATTATTGATTGACCTCAGCAATAATAGATTTAATATCAACCTTGCCGTTGGGGGTCATCGGTAGGCTATCCTTGTACACAAAGCGTTGTGGAATCATATATTCCATCATGTCGCCACCTTGCAAATTATCCTTGATCGCCTTGGTCAGGTCTAACTCGCTGGCAAAATTGTGACCACTTGGGACCACCCAAGCAATCAGTTGGCTGACCTTGTGATTCCGGTCATACCGCGGCACAGCAACCCCAACCTGAATGTGGTCTTCTTGTGACAAGTAGTGGTTGACCTCTTCTAATTCGATTCGGTAACCGTGGAGCTTAATTTGAAAGTCGGTCCGCCCACGGTACATGATTAGGTCATCCGCCATGGCAACACCTAAGTCACCAGACCGGTAAACCGTCTTGCCGTTCAAGGTAACGAAGGCCTTGGCCGTCTTCTCCGGGTTATTCAGGTACCCCTTCGACATCGACGGCCCACTGATCAGAATCTCGCCCTCAGTTTCCGCTGGTACCGGCCGTAATTGGTCATCAACGACCGTAATCTCGGTATCACCCTTGGCATACCCAATGGGCAACCGTGGGTAGTTGGCTAAGATTTCCGCCGTAATTTCCACTTGTGTGACCGCCACCGTGGTTTCCGTTGGCCCATACGTATTGAAGATCCGGGCATCTGGGAAGCGTTGGTGTAAGTTCTGTGCCGTGGCGTGGGTCAACTCTTCCCCACAGAAGAGGAAGCGACTCAGCCGTGGATAATGTGCGGCATCAAAAGTGGGCTCCAACAAGCAAATGTCCATAAAGGACGGCGTAGAAACCCAGACGTCCAGATCCATTTGCGGCAACGTCTCAAACAATTGTTTGAAGTTATCCGTCACCGTCTTTGGCAACGCAACGAGTGTCCCACCACTGGCCAACGTTGGCCCCCAGTCCATGACGGACAGGTCAAACGAATATGGTGCTTGCGATAACGTCCGTGGTGCGGTTGGCAACACGAAGTCGGCACTTAGCATCCAGTTAACGTAGCTCAATAAATTTTTGTGTGAAATCTGCACACCCTTGGGTTTCCCCGTCGTTCCGGACGTGAAGATAATATAGTAATTCTCATCCCCACTCACGGCATGGTCCACCTGGTAGTCCACAACGGGACTGCTGAAGATGGTCTGCAGGTTGTCCGGCGTAAGCACCGGTGTCTCACCTAAAGTCGTGGGTAACGCACTCACAGCGATGGCTGCGGCGGGTTGGGCAATCTCATTAATGGTGGTAATCCGTTCGAGCGGCGAATGCGTATCGATTGGCGCATAAGCGTGCCCACTCTTGACGATTCCTAAGAAGGTCGCCATCATGTCAAACGTTTGGCCCCCATACACTAGGATGGGCGCGTGCGCTGGTAACTGCATGGCATCCAAATGAGCGGCCAAAGCATCCGAGCGCTGTTTCAACTCACCGTACGTGTTCGTGTGCCCCAAATCATCGTAAGCGATACGATCTGGATCACTGGTGGCAAACTGATCAATCGCTGTGATCATGTTTTCTATCATTCTATATCCCCCCCGAAGAAATCATGGCTAGTGGTTAGTTGACCCCGCAACTAAAACTCGTTGTAAATAAACGTCGAGTTATTCAAACCACTGTAACCATACAAATAAACCAAAATCATCAAAATCACAAAGTAAAACGCGGTCCAACCAATGAAAGCCACCACCGGCTGATGCCATAACGCCAGCCACTTTGCTCTCATGAAATACACCCCCAAGTTTTGCTGGTCGATTCGTCCCCCAAACCAGCTTCCGTTCGCAACCAATTAGCGTGTATTTTCCCCGACGAATCCGCGCTAATTGGTGAGGAGTTCCGCAGCTAAAGCCGCGCTCCTTATGTTCTGAGAGTATCATTGCCAAAACCGGATTGCAATTAACCTTACTCAAGCTTAAGTGTTTCTTTTGCATTTATAATTATTCTTATATTTTGAAACAAATAAAAAGACTGCCGAAATCTTCAGCAGCCTTGATAGATTAGCTATTTGAGCACGTCGGCCCGCAAGTTAATTTTCGTTAAATTTGTCGCGCATTTTGTTAAATAAGTTACCTTTGCCCGTACCTGTAACGGTCTCACCACTAGCCTTTGCAAAGTCACGGAGTGCATCCCGTTGTCCCTTGTTCAGGTTCTTTGGCGTCATGACCTTCACAGTGACGTGTTCATCACCATTCCCGTTACCACGCAGGCGCGGTGCACCCTTGCCTCGTAGCCGGAAAGTCGTCCCAGCTTGCGTACCGGCTGGCACCTTTAATTTGACATCACCATGAACGGTTTTGACCGTCACATCATCACCCAGGGTTGCCTGGACGAATGAAATTGGTTGGTCAAAGTAGATTTCCGTACCGTCACGCCGGAAGTCCTTGCTTGGCGTCACTTGGAAGATAATGAACAGATCGCCGTAACCACCGCCATTTAAGCCGGCTTCACCTTGACCCTGTAACCGCATTTGTTGACCGTCATCGACCCCAGCTGGGATAGAAACTTCAACTTCGTGCTGTTCTTCTTCGTGACCAGAACCACCACAGGTTGGGCACTTTTCCTTAATTTCTTGACCCGTACCGTGGCAGACAGGACATGGTTGTTGGCTCCGCATCCGGCCCAGTGGCGTGTTGGTCTCCGTCGTGACGTAACCAGAACCGCCACATTGGTGACAGGTTACTGGTGAAGTCCCAGGCTTAGCACCGTTCCCACCACAGGTATGACATTGGGCTTCACGCGTGTACTTGATCTTGGTCTTCTTCCCAAAGATAGCCTCTTCAAACTTCAAGTCCATCTGGTACTGAAGATCACGACCTGGCCGTGGCGCGTTGGGATTGCGTTGACCGCCTCCGCCACCACCAAAGAATTGATTGAAGATGTCGTCGAAGCCGCCTCCGCCACCAAAACCGCCGAAACCACCGCCGGCATTACCGCCGCCAAAGCCACCAAAGCCTTGAGGACCGTCGGCTGAACCGTACTGGTCGTAGTTAGCCCGTTTATCCTTGTCACCTAAAACATCGTAAGCATCCTGAACCTCTTTAAACTTGTCCGCCGCGTCGGGGGCCTTGTTTAAATCTGGATGATACTTCTTAGATAACTTCCGGTAGGCCTTTTTAATTTCATCTTGGCTGGCATCCTTTGAGACACCTAAAACGCCATATAAGTCCGATTGCGCCATCGTTTTCCTCCCAATCCATTCCGAAATTTTTCGCTACTAGTAAGAATAGCATACTCGAAACAAAAAGCCAAAGCCCCACGGACTCTGACTTTTTGCCATGACAATTTGCGATTAGACAATCAGTCTTTACTTCTTGTCCTTATCGTCGTCATCGTGAACTTCATGGAAGTCACCGTCAACGGTGTCGCCATCTTTACCGTCAGCCTTGGCACCATCGGCACCGGCAGCTTGGCCAGCAGCGCCATTAGCGTCGCCTTGAGCTTGTTGTGCTTGTTGGTATAACTTAACGGAAAGGTCTTGGATGATCTTGTTCAAGTCATCCTTCTTAGCCTTCATGTCGTCCAGGTCGTTGGATTCTTGGGCCTTCTTTAAGGCGTCACGAGCATCTTCAGCCTTCTTGATTTCATCATCGGAGACCTTACCCTTAACGTCCTTCAACGTCTTGTCGGTCTGGAAGAGTAATTGGTCGACTTCGTTCTTGGTATCGACTTCTTCCTTACGCTTCTTGTCGGCAGCTTCGTTTTCCTTAGCTTCCTTCATCATCTTTTCGACTTCTTCGTCGGAAAGACCACCGGAACTCTTGATGGTAATCTTCTGTTCCTTGTTCGTTCCCATATCCTTAGCGGAAACATTAACGATCCCGTTCTTATCGATATCGAACGTGACTTGGATTTGAGGAACCCCACGAGGTGCGGCTGGAATGTCAGCGAGTTGGAAGTTACCCAACGTCTTGTTGTCAGCAGCCATTGGCCGTTCACCTTGTAAGACATGGATATCAACGGCTGGTTGGTTATCAGCAGCGGTTGAGAAGACTTGGGACTTGCTGGTAGGAATCGTGGTGTTCCGGTCGATCAACTTGGTGAAGACCCCACCCATGGTTTCGATACCCAAGGATAATGGTGTCACATCAAGTAAAACAACGTCCTTCACATCACCGGTGATAACCCCACCTTGAACGGCGGCACCTAAAGCAACGGCTTCATCAGGGTTGATGGAGTGGTTGGATTCCTTACCCGTCCACTTTTCAACGGCTTCTTGAACGGCTGGAATCCGAGTAGACCCACCGTTTAAGATAACAACGTCAATGTCGCCAGCCTTTAAGTCGGCATCCTTCAACGCATTTTCAACAGGGATCCGGGTCTTTTCAACCAGGTCGGCCGTCAATTCGTTGAACTTAGCACGGCTCAATGACTTTTCCAAGTGAAGTGGGCCATTGTCGCCAGCAGAAATAAATGGCAAGCTGATTTGTGCTTCGGTAACCCCAGAGAGGTCCTTCTTAGCCTTTTCAGCAGCATCCTTTAAACGTTGTAAAGCCATCTTATCCTTGGATAAGTCGACACCGTTTTCTTGCTTGAAGTCGGCGATTAACCAATCCATGATCTTCTTATCGAAGTCATCCCCACCTAAATGGGTATCACCGTTCGTTGAGAGAACATCAAAGACACCGTCACCTAAGTCCAATACGGAAACATCAAAGGTCCCACCACCAAGGTCGTAAACCATGATCTTTTCGTCTTTGTCTTGCTTGTCCAAGCCATAAGCTAAGGCAGCAGCCGTAGGTTCGTTGATGATCCGTTCAACGTTCAAGCCGGCAATCTTACCAGCATCTTTAGTCGCTTGACGTTGGGCATCGTTGAAGTAAGCTGGCACCGTGATAACGGCCTTTTCAACCGTGTCACCAATGTAGTCTTCAGCGAATGACTTCAAGTGTTGTAAGATCATTGCTGAGATTTGTTGTGGCGTGTAATCCTTGCCATCAACGGAGACCTTGTAACCTGCTTCACCCATGTGACTCTTAATGGATGAAATAGTGTTAGGGTTGGTGATTGCTTGCCGCTTGGCAACTTCACCGACTTGCGTTTCGCCGTCTTTAAATGCAACAACTGATGGCGTCGTCCGAGCGCCTTCCTTGTTCGCAATAATCTTCGGGGTACTACCTTCAAGAACGGCAACGGCTGAGTTGGTCGTCCCTAAGTCAATTCCGATAATCTTGTTACTTGCCATCAAAAATTCCCTCTTTGTTAGTTTTTTTTAATTTGCTTTATTGTGCAACGACAACCATTGCTGGCCGCAGAACGCGATCCTTCAGTTGGTAACCCTTTTGGAGAACCTTAACGACCGTTTCGGCCGCCTGTCCATCCTCTGCGGGTACTGATTGAACCGCCTGATGCAACGTTGGGTCGAATGTCTTCCCAATGGCTTCAATCTCCGTGACGTGGTTCCGCTTCAGAGCATCTTCCAAATGATCATAAGTCATCTGGACACCCTTCTTCAGCTGTTGACCCGCCTCGTCCGCTGCTTCGACTGCTAGAGCGCGCTCCAAATTGTCAATGACGGGGAGCACGTCCTTAGCCAGCTGTTGGCCATCGTACTTGATAAGCGTTGCCTGTTCCTTTTGGAACCGCGCTTGCATGTTTTGGACTTCCGCCTCCGCACGTAAATACTTATCTTCAAAGTCACTGGCCTTGCGCTTGAGTTCATCGACTTCAGCCGCGGTCGCAACCTTCTTAAATAACTTTGGCTTCTTTGGTGCTGCCTTTTCGGCCGATTCAGTCGTTGAATCTGGCTTAGTCGTGGCGGCCTTTGCCGCAGTTTGGTCATCGGTGGACGCTTGTTGCTTGTCAGCCACGATAAAAACCCTCCCTTTCTTTACTCGTCATAAAACCGGTAGTAATCTAATAGTTTCTTCGCGAGCTCTTCACGAAATGCGCCAACGATACCGAGCATTCGAGAATATGGCATCCGCGTGGGTCCCAGAATCGCGATCATCCCCTGACCATGTTGGTCAACGTCATAGGTCGCCGTGATCAGACTGAAGTTTTGCAACGCATCGTTGGTCATTTCATTACCAATGCGTACGGAGATCTTATCGCTAGGTTGCCCCAGCACACTCGCAATGTCATCGGTCTTATCGATCAATGAATACAAGGACTTCAGTGAATCAACGTCGCTATCCTGAGAAAAGTTCAGTAGGTTGAGCCGCCCACCAACGTAGAACCGCTCTTGAGCGGCCCGCGTCAGCACATCGCCAAAGATATCCAAGAATCCTTGAGGACTCTGTAGATACTGCCCGATCTTGACGGGAATATCAGCCTGCAGCTTTCGTAAGACTTCCGGTAAAGTCAGTCCCACTAATTGGTCATTGATCAAACGGACCACAGCTTCGAGCTGCTCGCCATCAACGTCGCCGGCCACGTCAAACGTTTGGTTCTCCACGTCACCACTATCGGTGACCAGAATCGCCATAATTTGCCGCTTGCCTAAAGGCACTAACCGAAAACCGCTGAGACGACTATCCTTTAACTCCGGCTTCAACGTGAACGCCGTGTAACTCGTCAGGTTAGATAAGATTGTCGCGGATTGCGAAATAATTTCGTCAATCTTATGAAAATCGCCACCTAGTGATGACTGAATCACATCAATATCGTTCGGCCGTAGAGGATCGGGCTTAACCAGATGATCAACGTAATACCGGTAACCTTCGACCGAAGGAATTCGGCCGGAAGACGAGTGGGTCTTCTTAATCAGGCCCTGCTCTTCTAAGGCTGCCATCTCGTTACGAATTGTCGCTGAGCTTACGTGGATGGGTAACTGCTTGGCTAATGCCTTGGACCCCACCGGAACACCGGTATTGGTGAAGTCGCGGACAACGGCTCGCAGAATCATCATTTGTCTTTCTGAAAGCATCACAATCACCCCTTTTTTAGCACTCAAACTAATCAAGTGCTAAGACACATATATAATGTAGCAAAACCGGGTTTTGAAGTCAAGAAATCTGACAGGATTTTTAGCAATCTCTGCAATTAAGTGCTAATTTTCTTGTTTTCTGTGATGATTGCTGATAATTTCCGCAATTTCCGCCTGCGGCTGCCAAGGGTTCTGCCTGCTGTGGGGACGCTCCAGCCTGCGGAACGGGCTTCCGACTCAACTTGAAGCCACGGAAAACACGTGTCTTCAAGATTGCCCGTGCTGTAAACTGGCAAAAACCGCCAGTTAACACCACCTCCACGGCCGGCGCCACCCTTGGCCTCCTCCGGCTACGATTGTCGGTATCATCTACCCATCAGCTAAAAAATTTGATTTCACTTTTAATATGCTGAATAGCTACAGATAATATATCATGACCACAATATTTTCATTCAAAATACCTGTTAACCAGTCCCTAGCTTAACAAAAATTACCCGAGTTGCAATTATCTTCTCAAAACAAAAGAGCCCGGATAAAATTATCCAAGCTCCTGATTTATGCTGTGCTTAAATGACCTAATCCGCGGCAACCTGGGAGAAATAATCCCGCGTGGCTGTTTCGTCCTTCTTGAGTTGGACGATCAGCCCCTCTGCGGAATCAAACTTCACTTGCCCCCGCAAACGGTGATGCCACTCAACTTCAACGTTTTCGCCGTAGAGGTTCCCCTGATAGTCCAGAAGATTCATCTCCACCGTGATTGGCCGATTGTCGCCGAAAGTATCGTTACGTCCCACGGAAATCATGCCGGGATACCAGATGGCCCCAACTTTTAAGCGTGCCGTGTAGACCCCAATACCTGGCAGCCATTCGTTCTCTGGTGTCAGGACGTTGGCCGTCGGATAGCCAATGGTTCGGCCCCGTGCCTCACCATGAACAACGACTCCGGTCGACCGGTACAGGTAACCCAGCAGGGCATTCGCCGTATCGACATCGCCCGCCTTCATGGCTGCTCGAATCCGGGTCGAACTGATTTTTTTCTCATCGCCGGTCTCCTCAGCCACCGTCTCAACATCGAAACGTCCCTGCGCGTAGGCAGGCAACAGATCCATCGTGGCGACGTCTTTCTTACCGTAAGTGTGGTCAAATCCAGCCACCGCTGTTACCGTGTGAAAGGCCACTAAGTAGTTGTCAACGAATTCCTGAGGCTTCTGTGCCGCGAATTCACCCGTGTAACTGACCAAGAAGACCCGGTCAACACCCAAGCGATCGAGCTGTTGTAGCTTGCGTTCGGGGGTACTCAGGTACTTGCGGTCATCGCCCTCTAGGGGCCGGTAAACCAGCGAAGGATGGTGATCATAGGTCAACACCGCCAGTTTGACGTGTTTAGCCGTAGCGAGCGTCTTAGCCCGTCTGATGACCGCTTGGTGCCCCCGGTGAACACCATCAAAGAATCCCATGGCCAAAACGACCGGGTCCGCCGGAATCTGACGGGGATCCAACGGGTGATGTATACGAATAACTTCCATTACGAGACGCCTCTTTCTTAACGCTTAATTCACCGTAAACATTTTCAACGGCTTGTATTGCTTTTTTTCGGGAAGATACTGGTACAGGCACTTCGTCTGGTCCTGATACGTCAGAGCCACGATAGGTGCCGTACTGCCAACCTGCTCTTCATCCAGGAACACGCCGTTCTTTACGAGACCCCAGAGCCGCTCTGACAACGCCACGTGCGGGTAATCTCGCAAAGCGTAGTCGATGGGCCGTAGAATTTCGGAAAGGTCCTCAGCGGCCATCGCAGCGGCCACCTGGTCCAACGTCACCGTCTGGTCCAGGTCAAAGCCACCACTCTTGAGCCGCGTTAACGAGGCCATCACGGCGGGTACGCCCAGCTGCCGACCGAGGTCGACGGCGAGCGTCCGCACGTAAGTCCCTTTAGAACAAGCAATCTCAAATGCAATCGTCTGGGTACCCTGTTCGGCATCAAACTGACCGTCATCGACCAAATCAAAGGCCAATACGGTAATCGTCCGCGTTGGCCGCTCAACGGTCTCTCCGGCGCGCGCGTACTCATAGAGCCGGCGACCGTTCACCTTCACTGCGGAAAACATCGGTGGTGTCTGCTGGATGGTGCCAGTCAGCGTTGCAGCTGCTTGAAGCAGTTTAGCGCGATCAAATGGCCTTGTCAAAGGTTGGCGGTCAATGACCTCACCGTCCAAATCCTCCGTAGTCGTTGCCAGACCCAGCGTGACCGTCCCCTTGTAGACCTTTCCAGAGGCCATAAGGTACGGGACGACCTTCGTTGCACTCCCAATACAGATGGGTAGGACCCCATCCACACTCGGGTCTAACGTGCCACTGTGGCCGACCTTCTTCGTATGCAGAATATGGCGCAACTTCGCCACACAGTCAAAACTCGTGAGGCCGCGTTCCTTATAAAGTGGGATAATCCCATCCATCTTCGTTTCCTCCGTTTCGTGTTGCCCTAATTAATCGTTACTTGGTAAAAGCTAAAATTGAATTCTAACAGTAAGGTAGTCGTATCCAATCACCTGCGGCTGCCAGAGATTCCGGTGTCTGTGGGGACCGCCTGCGGCCTGAGAAACGGTCCTCCGGCTCGGTTTGAAGCCCGACAAAAATCGTCGATCTCCAAACACGTCCCACGCTGTAAGCTGATTCTCAGCTAACACCGTCGTCACAGCTGCCTCCACCTCTGGCCTCCTCCGGTTACGACTATCTTTTGCCAATAAAATTGATTCCAACATCGTTAAGACGACAGTAACCATCCACAATAGTTGATTACACACTAAATGATGGCATATTCAAGCTCTAATCAAAACCCGGCAAATATTGCCAGTACCATAGCCGGAGGATGTCAGAGATGGCGCCAGCCGTGGTTGTCAGATAAATTGGCGCATTGGGCCAATTTATCTGACAGGACGATTTGAAGATTCGTTGCTTTGTACGAAGCTTCAAGTCGAGGAGCAAGACCGCTCTTTGGCTTGTTCCGGTCCACACAGCGGCAGAATCTCTGACATCCGCAGGCGTCTCACTTTCAGCATTTGCCGGTAGTAACGAAAAAGAGGCGCTGATCCGCTTGGATCAACGCCTCCCTCAAACACCGTGAGCAACTACTCGCGGCGGTGTAGATCATTCAGCAGTTCATCGATATGACTTCCGTAACGCACGGAAGAGTCCTGTTCAAAGTTCAACTCAGGCGTCTTGTAGATGCTTAAGCGTGAACCCAGTTCAGACCGAATCAGACCCGTAGCCTTGTTCAGACCTTGTTGCGTCTTTTCCGCTGAAGAAGCCTTGTCCGATAAAATACTGTAGTAAATCGTTGCCTGCTGCAAGTCACCTGTGACTTCCACGCCGGTAACGGTGACGCCCTCGACCCGGGGATCGCGGACACGTTTTAGGAGAATATCCGTAACTTCCCGCTGGATTTCTTGTTCCAACCGGCCAACTCGATATTGTGCCATGACGTTTGCCTCCGATTTTTATTTAACGGGAACTTCCTTCATGATGTAGGCTTCGATCACATCGTCCACCTTAATATCATTGAAGTTCTCGATAGTTAATCCTAATTCATAACCCATCTTAACTTGCTTGACGTCATCCTTGAAACGCTTCAAGCTACCAAGCTTACCTTCGTAGATGACCACGCCGTCACGGATTAACCGGACGTCGGCGTCAGCCGTCACGTAACCTTCAGTAACCATCCCACCGACGATTGTCCCAACCTTGGAAGCATGGAAAATGTTCTTAACTTCGATTTGGCCAGTAACTTCTTCTTCGTAGGTAGGTTCCAGCATCCCCTTCATCGCCGTTTCGATTTCATCGATGGCGTTGTAGATGACGTTGTGTAAGCGGATGTCGACCTTGTCGCTATCGGCTTGAGCCCGTGCTTGTGGCGTAGGCCGCACGTTGAACCCAATGATGATGGCGTCTGAGGCTTCAGCTAAGGTAACATCACTTTCGTTAATCGCACCAACGGCGGAGTGAATGATGTTCACCCGTACACCGGAGACGTCGATCTTTTGCAAGCTACCTGCCAAGGCTTCAACGGAACCTTGAACGTCAGCCTTGATGATCACGTCAACTTCCTTCATTTCGCCTTCCTTGAGGGAGTCGAAGAGGTTGTCTAACGTAACGTGACTGGTGTTCTTACGTTCTTGAACCAAGGCTTCCTTAGCCCGTTCTTCACCAGCGGCCCGAGCCGTCTTTTCGTCGTCAAAGACCACGAAACGATCCCCAGCTTCTGGTACATCGCTCAACCCAGTGATTTCAACTGGTGTTGATGGCTTAGCTTCCTTGATCCGACGGCCACGTTCGTTGGTCATCGTCCGAACCTTACCAAAGGTATTCCCAACAACGATTGGGTCACCCACGCGTAAAGTTCCTTGTTGAACCAGTAAGGAAGCGACAGAGCCACGTCCCTGGTCCAAACTAGCTTCGATGACGGAACCAACCCCGTTTTGTTCTGGATTAGCCTTTAATTCCAACACTTCGGATTGCAGGAGAATCATGTCGAGCAATTCGTCGATGTTCTTCCCAAACTTCGCAGAGATTTCAACGAAGATGGTATCGCCACCCCAGTCTTCTGGAATCAATTCGTATTCCGTCAATTGTTCCATGACGTGGTTCGGGTTAGCGCCTGGCTTATCAATCTTGTTGACAGCCACGATGATTGGCGTGCCGGCAGCCTTCGCATGGTGAATGGCTTCGATGGTTTGTGGCATCACACCATCATCAGCGGCAACTACCAAGACCGTAATATCGGTGATTTCAGCACCACGCGCACGCATTTCAGTAAAGGCCGCATGCCCTGGTGTATCTAAGAAAGTAATGGACTTGTCGTTGTAATGGACTTGGTAGGCACCAATGGCCTGCGTGATCCCACCGGCTTCACCCTCGGTAATGTGAGAGTGACGCAGGTGATCCAACAACGTCGTCTTCCCATGGTCAACGTGTCCCATGATGGTTACAACTGGTGCACGAGTTTCCAAGTGATCCGTATTCGCCATTTCAGCATCGAAGAACTTATCGATGTCGGTCACGTCAACTTGAACCTTTTCTTGTGCTTGGATGCCATAGTCATCGGCTAAGATTTCAATGGTGTCCTTGTCCAAGGATTGGTTCTGGTTGACCATAACACCCAACATGAAGAGCTTCTTCACGATTTCAGCTGAAGAACGGTGTAAGATCTTGGCTAAGTCTTGAGCGTTCATGCCGTCCGTATAGACTAATACATCTGGTAAAGCCTTGTTCTTCCGTTCTGGAGCGCCCTTGTGCTGGTTCGTGTCTTTGATCCGTTGGTTCTTCTTGTAACGGTTGTTATTGTTATTATTACGGCGGCGATTGTTGCGGTTGTTCCGGTTATTCCGGCCCCCACGACTATTTCCGTTGCTGCTGCCACGCCGGCCATTGCTATTATTTGTATTATTATTCAAGCTTCCACCAAATCTGCCGGTCCCGGAATTGTGTTGCTCAGTGTGATTACTTCCGGACTGGCCATTATTATTTTTTTTATTGTTATTCGTCGTACGTTGTTGGCTACGATTACTGTTGTTGCCACTATTGGACCGCTGGTTAGAGGTGTGATTGCCGCCATTAGCCGATTGGTTACCACCATTATTGCTGTGGTTGCCATTGTTGGTTGGACGGTTGCCCCCATTCGACCGATTGCCATTGCTCTGTGAAGCAGACTTCTGACTAGTCGTCTTGGGATGATCACTCTTCTGACCTGCAGGCCGAGCCGCTTGCATCGTCGCAGGTTGCTTAGCAGGCTTAGCACTAGGTGTCGTTGCCTTGCCAGCAGACTTCTTGCTAAATGCTTCGCGGAGCTGACGTTCTTCGTTCTCGCCGAGCGTTGACATGTGGTTTTTCACCGGAAAGCCCTTTGATTCGGCTTTCGCAATGATCTGTTTACTGGAGACATTAATTTCTTTGGCGAGTTCATAAATTCGCTTTTTCCCCATATCTTCACACTCCTTTGTATTCTGCCGATCACGAGAACGTCAGGCGGCTACTTAGCAAGTAATTGTTGTAACTTCCGGACGAACCCCGGATCGGTGATTGCGATGACCGTGCGCGCCGACCCAATGGCCGTGCTCAACTGGTCCTTCGTAAAGTCCTCGTTTAATTGGACGTCATAGCTCGCCGTCTTATCCCGGAACTGCTTCTGACTGGTCTTGCCGGCATCATTTGCCATTAAAACCAGCTTAGCTGAGCCGTCTCTGACCGCTGCCATAACGAAGGATTCGCCGGTGACCAGTTTACCTGCCCGCCGAACCAATCCTAAAAGTTGTAAAGCGCGATCGGGATTAGTCATTGTCGAATAATTCCCGTCGAGCTTGTTGATGATCTACGTAAGCAATTAAGTCATCGTAGAAGTCATCTGGAACCTTCACGTCAAAGACGCGATCGAAGGTCCGTTCCTTCTTGGCCCGCTTCGCAATGTCCACATCTAAAGCAATGTAGGCACCACGACCGGATTGCTTACCGGTAGGGTCAACGCTAACTTCCTGTTCCTGGTTTCGAACAACCCGAACCAGTTGCTTCTTAGGCGCCATTTCCCCAGTCACAATATCCTTGCGCATAGGGACTTTCCGTTGTTTCATGGGACCAAACCTCCTTTAGATGGGTGCTATTCAGCTGACGAAGAATCGTCAGTAGTTGACTCGCTAGCTGCTGAATCTGTGGCGTCATCATCGTTAGCAGCTACATCGGTCGCGTCGTCAGCGACTTCATCGCTAACTGGTGCGTCTTCCGTCACTGGGGCGTCGTCAACAGACGTATCTGCTGCGGTGTCGTCAGTGGCAATGGGCGCATCATCGTCAGCTGCTGGTTGTGCATCAGCAGTCTGATCAGCTTCCATTATAGCAGATGCTTCGGATTCTGATTTAATATCGATCTTGTAACCGGTCAACTTAGCGGCTAACCGGGCATTTTGACCCCGCTTACCGATGGCCAAGGACAGTTGATAGTCTGGCACGATGACTTGACAAGCCCGTTCGTTGTTTGGATCAAAGATGACATCCAGAACTTCGGCAGGGTTCAGGGCGTTGGCGATAAACTTCGCTTCGTCATCCGTCCATTCCACGATATCCATGTTTTCACCGCCAAGTTCATTGACGATGGTTTGAACCCGTTGCCCACGAGGACCAACACTAGTCCCCACGGGATCAATGTCGGGGTTGTTCGAACGAACAGCCACCTTGGCCCGGTCACCGGCTTCACGCGCGATAGCCATGATTTCAACGGTGCCATCAAAGATTTCAGGAACTTCTTGTTCGAACAGACGCTTCAACAAGTCAGCGTTCGTCCGGCTAACAAAGACCTGAGGACCCTTCGTGGCATTTTCCACCCGCGTCACGTAGACCTTGATCCGGTCATGAATCCGATACGTTTCGTTAGGCATCTGGTCTTGGTGGCCCATAACGGCTTCGACCTTACCTAAGCTCACGTAAACGAAACGGGAATCTTGGCGTTCAACTTCACCGGTGATGATTTCATTCTCATACTGGCTGTATTGATCGTAGATGATGTTCCGTTCGGCTTCACGAACCCGTTGCAAGATAACTTGCTTAGCGGTTTGAGCGGCGATCCGGCCAAAGTTCTTAGGGGTCACTTCGAACTTGATGTCATCACCAATTTCGTAGCCCTTGCTGATGGCTAAAGCGTCATCTAAGCCAACTTCCAAGCGTGAATCATAGACTTGGTCAACGACCTTCTTCACGGCAAAGACGTGAATGTCACCCTTCTTTTGGTCGAATTGCACTTCAACGTTTTGGGCTTGGTCGTAATTGCGCTTGTAAGCAGAAACTAGGGCTGCTTCCAAGGCGTCGATAACGACTGATTTCTGGATACCCTTCTCCGTCTCAAGGACGTCAAGGGCACCTAATAATTCTTTACTCATGTTGTGTTTCGCTCCTTATTTAGTTAGAACTTGATGGCTAACCGGGCTTGGGCAATCGCATCGCGTGGAATGGTCAACGTCTTGATGCGTCCCTTTAAATTAACGGTTAAGTCCAAAGCATCGTCACGTAACTCTTCCAACGTGCCTTCGTAAACTTTACTTTGACCAATCTTTTGGTATAGGGAAACGTGGATGTAATCTCCCACGGCCCGTTCAAAATCTTCCGGCTTCTTCAATGGGCGTTCTGCACCAGGTGAAGAAACTTCGAGGAAGTAGGCTTGGGGAATGGGATCTGGATCGATCGCGTCCAGTTGTTCGGACAGCTCATCACTCACCATCGCACATTCTTCAATGTTAATACCACCGGGCTTGTCAATGTAGACCCGCAGGTACCAGCCTTTACCTTCCTTGACAAATTCAACGTCTACTAATTCAAACTGATGTTGCGCCACGATTGGCCGGGCCAGGTCCGTCACGGTCTCAACGACTGTACTCAAAGAATTCCGCCTCCTACATTTTTCCATTAAAAAGAGTGAGCATGGACTGCTCACTCATTTAAAAAACGAGTTTAACTACAAAGCTTACTTTACTACAGTTCACGCGGGATTGCAACCATTGTGCCATCTACTGTTCGCAGGTGAACAGGAGCAAAATGAATCCCGCAATCGTAATGAATTCAAAAACCAATAAGTTTAACCGATTCAATGCCATTTCCTTCAAGCTGATTGCTTTGACTATGGTCAGAATAAACGCAATCAGGAAATAACCAATGACGACTGCCAAGAATGGCACCGCCGCGACAGTTGATACCAAGCCAAACAACACATAACCTAAACCAATCAAACAATAGCCTGCCAGAAACATCCAACCGTCTGGTAATCGTGCAAACCGCTGTAGCATGGTGAACACCCGCTTTCGTTAAAGTTTAGTAATGGTTCACTGATTCCTCACCATTATTGTACCATAATTTAGCGTTTTTGTAAGCGCTTACCACGTTATTAATCCTGATAAACGCGGGTTTTGCGTGGCGTTCGTTCACCGGAGTTCCTAATTAGGCAGGTTAGTTGTGAAACCAACGTCTGCGGCTGCCAGGGATTCTACAATTTTGAAGCTCTAAGCGTGTCTTCCTCTGGCTAGACTAGTTTCTGTTTACTAACGTCCTCCCGAAAAACACTCAGCAGTCTCACTCCCCACAACAAATTCATGACTAAAACGAAATTTCAATTAATTACCAAAAGAATGAGACAAATTCCTCCAAAATTACATTAGTAATAAGTAAGGGGACCTTTCCACTGAACACGGGTACAAATTACAAAAAGGTCCATCACCTAGCCATTTAACTAAAGTGATGGACCTCATATTTTTAACATTTCCTAACAAAGCACGCTTCTTAGCATCGCCAATCAGCTAAATGACCACTCTTGATGTCACCATCAACCTTGAGCTACCGCAATTCCAGCCGCAGGGCCGGTGAAAATGGGCTCAGCTGTGGGAATTCTCTTGGCGGCTATGCCGCTTAGAGAATTGGTGCCTTTGAAACTCGGTTTTCAGAGGTTCAAAGCAAGTCCAGAGACCGCTTCTCGGCTCTGGACGTCCGCCCTCAGCGTCACGGCCCGATTTTCACCGGCCCGGAGGCACAATCAGTGCCCAATAGTTGCAGGTTACATCATGTCATCGAATAGGCTGAGTTGGTTCTCGTCTGGTAACCCAGCGAGCACACCGTTTTCCGTCATGAAGTCGATCAAGGTCTTCGAGACCTTCCCCCGCTTAGCGAGGTCTTCCTTGGAAATAAACGGCCGGTCGTTCCGGGCTGCCACAATCTGCTTGGCCACGTTCAACCCCAGTCCAGGAGCCGCCTTGAATGGTGCGATCAACGTGTTACCGTCGATGATCCATTCCGCAGCATCGGACTTTTCGAGGTCGATCATCTTGAATTCGTAGCCCCGTTCCAACATCTCGTTGGCGAGTTCGAGCACCGTCAAGAGGTTCTTATCCTTGGTGGAAGCGTCCATCCCCTGGTCATTGATGGCCTTCATGGCCGCCTTGACCGCGGATTTTCCCTGTGACATGGCCACGACATCGAAGTCGTCAGCCCGTACGGAGAAGTACGCTGAATAGTAGATGATTGGGAAGTAGACCTTGAAGTAAGCCACCCGCAATGCCATCAGCACGTAGGCAGCGGCATGGGCCCGTGGGAACATGTACTTGATCTTCAAACAAGAATCAATGTACCAGTCGGGACAGTCCGTTGCCTTCATCTTTTCCTGCCATTCGTCCGGGATTCCCCGGCCCTTCCGCACGTGTTCCATGACTTGGAAGGACGTTTCGGAATCGAGGCCGAAGTTGATCAAGTCGGTCATGATGTTATCACGACACCCAATCACGTTGGCGATGGTGGCGGTTCCGGCCTTGATCAACTCTTCGGCGTTCCCCAACCACACATCGGTCCCGTGAGACAGGCCGGAAATTTGAAGCAGTTGTGAGTAGTTCTTCGGATGTGTTTCTTCCAGCATCCCCCGGACAAAGCGCGTCCCAAATTCGGGCACACCCAGCGTCCCGGTCTTGGACTGAATCTGTTCCGGCGTGACGCCCAGTGAATCTGTTCCGGAGAACAGTGCCATGACACCCGGATCGTCCATTGGAATGGTCTGCGGGTCAACCCCGGACAAATCTTGTAACGTCCGGATCATGGTTGGATCATCATGTCCCAGAATATCGATCTTCAAAATGTTATCGTGAATCGAATGGAAATCAAAGTGGGTCGTTTGCCAAGCAGCGTTTTGATCATCGGCTGGGTACTGGATCGGCGTAAAGTCGTAAATATCCATGTAGTCCGGCACAACGATAATCCCGGCTGGATGTTGCCCAGTGGTCCGTTTGACCCCGGTGGCACCCTTAGCCAAACGATCAATCTCGGCACCTCTAAAGGTCTGCTCCGTATCCCGTTCGTAGGCCTTCACGTACCCGTAAGCCGTCTTGTCGGCAACCGTCCCAATCGTTCCGGCCCGATACACATTCTTCTCGCCGAACAACACCTTGGTGTAGTTATGGGCGATTGGTTGGTAGTCCCCAGAGAAGTTCAAATCAATATCGGGGACCTTGTTTCCCTTGAATCCTAAGAAAGTTTCGAACGGAATGTTATGACCGTCACCGATCATCAAGGTACCACACTTTGGGCAATTCTTTTCCGGTAAATCATAGCCGGAACTGTACTCACCCTTGGTGTAGAACTTGGAATACTGACAGTTTGGGCAACGGTAATGTGGCGGCAGCGGGTTCACTTCGGTAATCCCAGTAAACGTCGCGACCACACTGGACCCAACGGACCCCCGGGACCCAACTAAGTACCCGTCCTTATTGGACTTGGCTACCAGCCGTTGGGCAATCAAGTAAATTACGGAGAACCCGTTCCCAATGATCGATTTCAGCTCTCGGTCAACTCGGTGTTGGACTAGTTCCGGTAGCGGATTACCGTACCACGCGTGTGCAGTGTCCATGGTCCGTTGACGAATTTCGTCTTCGGCCCCTTCCATCCGTGGTGTGTACAGCTTGTCCTTTAACGGGTGAACCTCATCAACGTCGTTCGCAATCTTCTGCGTATTGGTGACCACGATTTCCTTGGCCGTGTCTTCACCAAGATAGGCAAAGTCGTCCAGCATTTCGTTGGTCGTCATGAAGTGCGCATCGGGTAACTCCTGACGGTTGAGTGGGTTGGCCCCACCTTGGGAATGAATTAAAATTTTACGGTAAATATAGTCCTCGGGGTTCAAATAGTGCACATCCCCGGTAGCGACGACCGGCTTGTTCAGGTCGTGACCGAGTTGCACCATGTTACCCACGATTTCTTCCAAATTGGATTCGTCAGCAATCAGGCCCGAGTCAATCAACGGTTGATAGGCCGCCTTAGGTTGAACTTCGAGGTAGTCGTAGTATTTGGCCTTCGCCGCAGCTTCGACCTGACCCTTTTGCATCATCGCGGTGAAAACTTCACCGGATGAACAGGCCGACCCGACGATAATCCCCTCGCGATAGTGGTCGAGCACGCTCCGTGGTACTCGTGGCACCCGGTAGAAGTAATCCACGTTGGACGCTGAGACTAATTTGAACATATTCTTCAACCCGGCCTGGGTCTTCGCAATCAGGATGGCATGGCTCGGTCGCGCGTGTTTATACGCATCGTTATCGGTCATGTGATCGTTGAGCTGATCGTGATACTGAATGTCATAGCGGTCCTCTGCGTCCTTCAAGAACAGGTAGTTCAAGTGACCCGTGGACTCGGCATCGTAGACGGCCCGGTGATGGTGCTCCAGGCTGACGTGGAACCGTTTAGCCAGCGTGTTCAACCGGTAACTCTTCAGCGTTGGGTACAGGAAACGCGCCAACGTCAAGGTATCGATGATTGGATTGCTGATCTCTGACATGCCGTGATGCTTGTAGCCAGTGTTCATGAACCCCACATCGAAGGTCACGTTATGCCCAACGATGATTGCATCGCCACAGAATTCGCGGAACAGTTTGAAGACTTCTTCCTCGGACTTGGACCCCGCCACCATATCATCGGTGATACTGGTCAGGTTCGTCGTCTGCTCGGACAATGGGAACCCGGGATCGATGAACTCTTCGAACTGAGCAATCACGTTCTTGTGTTCCATCTTGACGGCAGATAGTTCAATCACCTTGTCATAGATGGCAGACAACCCGGTGGTTTCCACGTCAAAGACGACGTAAGTGGCGCCGTCTAATGGCACGTGTTCACTGTTATAACCGATAGGCACCCCGTCATCCACGAGATTCGCTTCGACCCCATAGAGCATCTTAATACCCGCCTTGGCCCCCGCGTTAAACGCCGCAGGGAATCCTTGAAGGTCAGAGTGATCGGTGATGGCCAGCGCCGGCATCCCCCACTTTTTCGCCTGACTGACGTAATCCCCGATTGGATTGGTAGCGTCCATCTGACTCATCGTGGTGTGCAGGTGTAATTCGACTCGTTTTTCGTCGGCAGGTGCCGTGTCTTGCCGACTGGCATGCTTAACTTCATTGATATCGTAGGCGTTCAGGGCCAGGTCACGCATGAAGCTGTCTTCTTGGACGCTCCCACGAACCTTGACCCAGCTTCCCTCTTCAACCCCGGCAAATTGGGCTTCGTCTTCAGCACCGCGCGAGAACTTCTTCACGACGATAGAAGATGTATAGTCGGTAATCTTGATGGTCAGCAGTTGCCGACCGGAACGTAATTTCCGAACTTCCTTGTCGAAAATGTATCCTTCAACAATGACGGATCGCTCTTCCTGGGTGATATCGACCATGCGCATCGTTGGCTGATCGCCCTTGATGGCCTTCCCAATCTGGGTGGGACCACTGGCAGCTTGAACGTCGCCATTGCTTTGACTGGCACGCTTCTGGTTAGCCTTTTCAATCGCCACCGCTGCCTGCTGGGCTAACTGAGCGTCGGTCTTTTCCTGTCGTGCCTTGAACTCGTCGATCTTGGCCTGTGACTTGGACTCGTCGACCATCACGTGGATGTTAAACTTCGGAAAACCAGCCTGACGGTAAGTATCCTCGATTGGCCCCAACGCCTGGTTGGCCAAGAAGTTTTTCACGACTTCATTTTGAGCGTATAACAGAACCCGGCCGTCCGGATCGAGTTGTGGGACCTGGGATTGGCAGAGTTCCTGAACTAGATTACTGGTCAGGCCACTGTTCTTCACGACCCATTCCCAGTAATCACCCACGAGGCGGTTGGTCAGTTCGGGCTGATCGACTTCGATACTAGCCTCCACCGTCGCAATCTCTCGAAAAGCAATCTGAAGGTGATTGTGAAATTCCACAAAGGCTGTCAGCGGTAAAATACTGGGCATTTTAAGGAAAAAGTGCCAGCGCCGTGACTGTTCGTGAACGGTCAACCGGTCGATCGTGGCCGTTTGGTAGTACGGCTGGTTGGCCGCACCGGACAAATCTAGTTGTTGTAATAATTTTTCAAATAATGCATGGCGATCTTCGTCCACAAGCGAACTCCTTTCACACTGTCTGAATCTCTTCTTATCTCTATTTTTCATTGGTTACTGATGGTTGCGAGAAACTTTCGCCTGCGGTTGCCAGGGATTACACCTGCTGTGGGGCCGCCTTCAGCCCAAGAACGGGCTTCCGGCTCGACTTGAAGCCGCGTAAAAACCACGCGTCTCCAAGTTCGTCCCATGGACTAGGCTGACAAAAGACGTCAGCCAAGACCATCGACACGGCTGGCTCCATCCCTGACCTCCTCCGGCTAGGCTTGCTCTTAACCATGACATTAACTCAATATCAAAGCTCATTTTATCATTTGAAATAGTGGTCAACCTTTTGACTGGTTTGAAAGTATCGAATTAAATCTGCCTTCCAAAACTTGGCTGAATTTAAGCTCCATACCAGCCATCAGCAAAGTATCAGCTAACTGCTGGTCTTGCATCGACCACTAACAGTTTAAGGCAACGACCCATCTTAGCCGCAGGCTGTCAGGAGCGTAGCCGGCCGTGTCGATGGCGTTAGGACGGGCGCTTGGTTCTCCCCGTTCTTACGGCATGGGACGAGCTTGGAAACTCGCGCACTTCAGCGAGGTTTCAAGTCGAGGTGAAATACCGCTTCTCAGGATTTCACCGGTCCCCACAGCAGGCGCAGCTCCTGACAGCCACAGGCGAACAGCCCCAACCTAACTTTAACCGGTTAGTCAAAAGACTAAAAAGACCAGCCGCTAGCTGGTCTTTCGGTAAGCTAGTCGATGTCTTTAAAGAGGATTTCCACAGTACTTGCGACTTCATCCTTAATAACTTCGACCGTTTCACCAGTCTTTCTGATCTTGATTTCAACGATACCTTCGCCGGCCTTCTTACCGATCGTGATGCGAACCGGAATCCCCATCAAATCAGAATCAGCAAACTTCACACCGGGACGTTCCTTCCGGTCATCAGTCAGCACACGGTAGCCCTTAGCCGTTAACTGTTCTTCCAGTTCAGCGGTCAGGTTGGCTTGGTCTTCCTTCTTCAGGTTGACGGGGACCAAGTGAATGTCAAATGGCGCAATGTTCCGTGGCCATACCAGACCATTTTCGTCGGCTTGTTGTTCGGCAATGGCTGACAGCAACCGACTCACACCGATACCGTAAGACCCCATGACAACGGGCTTTTGACGACCGCCCTCGTCCAGAACAGTCGCGCCCAAAGCATCGGAGTAACGCGTCCCCAGCTTGAAGATGTGACCAATTTCAATTCCCTTGGTGAACTTCAGCACACCGGCACCATCTGGTGACAGATCGCCCGGTTGCACTTCACGGAAGTCAGCATAGGCATCGACCCGGAAGTCACGACCAGCGTTGGCGTTGATGTAATGATGACCATCTTCATCGGCACCCACGGTCACGTTGACCATGTCGCCCACGTATTGGTCGGCCAAGATTTTAACATCTTCCCCCACACCTACAGGACCCAGGGAACCAAAGTTGGCCCCCAGGAACTGCTTGGCTTGATCTGGCGTTGCGGGATCTAAGAAGTCAGCGTCCAAGTAGTTTTTCAGCTTGGTTTCATTAACTTCATGATCGCCACGAACCAGTACCATCACAGGTTGTTCCTTGTTGGCCACGTAGAGCATGCTCTTGACCAATGTGGATGGCTTAACATCCAAGAATTCGGCAACTTCATCAATTGTCTTGGCCCCTGGCGTCGCAATCTTTTCCATTTCTTCCGGTTGGGCGTGGGACTTCTTGCTAATGAAGAGGCTCCGTGCCATTTCTAGGTTAGCCGCGTAGTCAGAAGAGTCGGAGTAAACAATCGTGTCTTCACCCACTGGCGCAATAGCGGAGAATTCCTTGGAATCCTTACCACCCATGGCACCACCGTCACCAACGATAGCCCGGTAGTTCAAGCCAACGCGGTCAAAAATATTTTCATAGGCGTGTTCCATTTGTGAGTAAATCCGGTCGAGATCTTCATCGTTGATGGTAAAGGAATACCCATCCTCCATGATAAATTCACGGCCACGCAACAACCCATAACGGGGACGATCTTCATCCCGGTACTTCGGTTGGATTTGGTACATCACTAATGGCAACCGCTTGTAGGACTTAACCGCGTCGCGAACCAGCATCGTAAACGTTTCTTCATGGGTTGGCCCCAGAATAAAGTCACTGTCATGACGGTTCTTCAGCTTGAATAAGTTTGGACCATACGTTTCGTAACGGCCGGATTCTTCCCACAGTGAGGCAGGTAAGATGGCTGGCATCAAGGTTTCAACCGCGTCAATCTTTTCCATTTCCTCACGGATGATCTTTTCGATATTTTCTAAGACCCGGTAGGCCAGTGGCAAGTAGGCGTATACCCCTGCAGTCACTTGGCGAATGTAGCCGGCCCGCAACATCATTTGATGGCTCAGGG
Source organism: Levilactobacillus fuyuanensis (assembly GCF_003946395.1). Taxonomy (GTDB): domain Bacteria; phylum Bacillota; class Bacilli; order Lactobacillales; family Lactobacillaceae; genus Levilactobacillus; species Levilactobacillus fuyuanensis. The sequence continues at coordinate 31,308 of NZ_RHNZ01000001.1, forward strand.
CCTCAGCGTCATTCGGCACCTCTTTCAAAGTTGGAATGAGTAATTTCGATTGTTTCATAGTCAAATATTCCCTTCTCGTTACATCCCTATTTTGCTAGTGAATAAAGTAGCGTTCGATGTCGTTCCAGGTCACCAGTAACATCAAGATGACTAAGAAACCGACACCGACCAGCGTAATTCCCGCTTCCACATTTTCAGAAAGGGGCTTGCGCCGGATAGCTTCAATAAAGTTCAATAATATTTTACCACCATCTAAGGCTGGAATTGGTATTAAATTGACAATTGCCAAGTTGATCGACAGGAAAGCCAGGAAGTTAAGCACGCCGACCAATCCAAATTTAGTAGCTTGAGAGGTCGTCGCAAAGATAGCAACTGGCCCACCCAAATCGTTTAGACTAAAGTGACCGGAAACCATATTCCAAAGCGCCCCGAAGAGTGCCTTGGTCATGGTCCAGGTCTGCGTGAACCCGGAAGCCAGAATGGGCCCGATGTGCTTGTTCTGCGCCTGGGTAATCCCGATCATCCCGACCGTCTTACCATTGGATTGCTCGCCCTTAGGCGTCAACGTCAATGTCTTCTTGGTGTTACCACGTTGAATGACAACCTTGGTGGCCTTGTTGGCGCGCGGCTGGATAGCCGTACTCAACGCTGTCCAGTCCTTGGTCTTTTGGCCATTCACCGACAAGATCTTGTCGTTATTCTGAATGCCAGCCTTCTTGGCAATGGATACCGGTGCACTCGCCACTTGAACCTGATTGGTCCCCATGGCGACCCCACCTTGCACGAACGACATCAACATGAACGTCACGATGGCCAAGATGATATTGTTCATCGGCCCCGCGAAGTTGGTCATGAGACGCCGGCCTAACGAAGCCGCTTGAAATTGCACATCCTTAGGCGCAATCTGCAGTTCGGTCCCATCAGTCTCAATAATGGTCGCATTGTGCGCAACCGGGTAACGCTTGACCTCGGACTCATCACCATTCTCATAACCCTCGATCCAGAGTTCATCCTCCAGATCGGAGCCAGTGATTTCAACCGGAATTCCGTTAAATAACGTCGATTTCTTGCTAGCATTGATCCGTTCGACCTGGTCATCCTTACCTAGATACAGGCTGACCGGCGTCCCGGGCTTAATCTCATCCTCGTCGTCTTCGGCGCCCGCCATGCGGACGTATCCCCCGACAGGCAACAGACGGAGCGTATAAGTCGTGCCGTCCTTCCCACGCCGGTAAAACAGCTTGGGGCCCATCCCGATAGAGAATTCTCGAACCAAGATACCACCACGCTTGGCAAAGTAAAAATGCCCAAACTCGTGGACTATGACCAGAATCCCAAAGACGATAATAAAGGTAATAATCGTTGTAATCACAGCTGTCGTCCCTTCTACTGTTCGACTTGATCCTACGTTTTTTTAACTGCTGTATAGCATACCTTAACCACCCCAAAGGGCGCAAGCGAACAGCAAAACTAAAGGTTAAAAATCATCGCCTACGGCTGCCAGGGGTTCTGCCGCTGTGGGGAACGCCTGCTGCCCGAGAGACGTGGGCTTCCAGCTCGGTTTGAAACCTCACTTAAACCCGTGAGTTTCCAAACACGCCCCGTGATGTAAGGTCGGGAAGAACCGACCACCTGATCTAACATCACTATCACGGCTGGTGCCACCCCTGTCCTCCTCCGGCTAAGCTAACTTTGAACCATAAGTCATAGCTTAGTCAGACTTAGCTAAGCGGTAATCAATCTACCCAACTCTGCAATAGTTAAGGATAGTATGAATTTATCAGTTATTAACGCTTAAATCAGGCCAAACAAATGAATGACTGGCAGAACTAACAGTAAGCTATCAAACCGGTCCAAGATGCCACCGTGCCCCGGCAAAATCTTCCCGGAATCTTTGACGCCGTAATAACGTTTGAGGGCAGATTCAACCAAGTCACCGAACTGACCCACAACGGAGAAGATCAGCGTCAAGATGATCATGACAATTAGACTGTAGTGCCCAATTGGGAAGAAGTACCAGAAGACACTGCCGACAATTGTAGCCACCAGTGAGCCCCCGATGGACCCTTCCCAAGTCTTGTTGGGACTGATGTGCGGTGCCAGCTTGTGTTTTCCAATCTTTCGACCAATCATGTAGGCGCCGGAATCCGTGGTCCACACGATAAACAACGCATACAATAAAGCCACGAGACTAACAGCCCGTGCTGCAATGAAGAAGTGAAACCCAATCCCGATATACAGCATACTCAGGGTAATCATCCCGGCATCATCAAATGAGAAACGGTTCTTGGAGACCACCGTCCGCAATAATAAGAGCAGGACAAACAAATAAACGATGTACCAAGAATCCAGGAAATGAGGCAGATCTGCCCACCAACCCTGCGGTGCAATGACCAGTAAGATCCCGATACCCGAGATAAAGGCTTCAGGACTCACTAATAATTTCTTCCGCATAATTAAAACTTCTGACAAGGCCACCAGGCCCAGTGCAAAGGCGGCGATGTCGACCCAGATACCCCCTTCAACAATAATGGGGATAAAGATAATCAGGGCAACGACAGCCGTTATAACCCGTTGTTTCATATTACAAACTCCTCAATGTTCTCAATTTTTGGTTGTATCAGTCGCAGGATTAAGCCCACCAAAGCGCCGATGACGCTGCTGATACGTGTAAATAGCTTGTTCTAGCGTTGCTTGATCGAAGTCCGGCCAATGTTCTTGCATGAAGACAAACTCGCTGTACGCGACCTGCCAGAGCATGAAATTCGACAGCCGTTCTTCGCCACTGGTCCGAATTAACAGATCGGGATCGGCTAACTCGGCCAAGTCTCCGGTCATCAACTGCTGGCCAAGCATGTCCGCGGTAATGTCTGCTGGCGCCAATTGACCGGCCTGCACCTGAGCAGCCAGCCGTTGCGTTGCCGTGACCAGTTCGGCCCGGCCACCATAGTTCAACGCGAAGTTCAACACCATACCGGTACAGTCTGCTGTATCTGCAATTGCGTCACGAACCGCTTTTTGGGTGGCGGCTGGTAATTGGTCAGTGTAACCCATGACCTTCACCCGAATATTGTTCTTAACCAAATCGGGGACAAACGTCCCAAAGAAGTCGACCGGCAACTTCATGAGGTAGTTGACCTCAGTAGATGGCCGCTTCCAATTCTCCGTGGAGAAAGCATACAGGGTGAGCACCTTAACGCCTAAGTGGCTGGCTGCCTTGGCAACCGTCTTCACCGTATTCATCCCCTGCTTGTGACCAGCAATGCGGGGTAAATGCCGCTGCTGGGCCCACCGTCCATTGCCATCCATGATAATCGCGATATGGGCGGGAATATTTTGCTCGTCCAACTGGCGCTCCGTGACCTCGCCCGTGGCTTGATCTTTATTTAAAAATGAAAACACTGCGCACCTCCGTTGTTTTCTAGGTTCATCTCTACAACCTCTCATCATAACAAAAAAAGGGCCGGGAAACTATCCCGGCCCCCAAATTGAGCAAATCTTTAGCTTTTGACCGGAATTACTCGATTAACCGCCATTCACCGCGTTTAGCGTCAACCAACGTTCCGAAGTAGCTCAGAAGATTGTTGGCATCGTCAGCACTCGTTTGGCCCAAGAGGTTCAAGCCTTCACCAGTTGGCAGTGGATCTGAGAGATCAGTAATTTCGTTACCATTCTCGATAGTAGCCTTAGAGAACGCCACGATCCAGTCGTCCCCAATTAATTGGGTAACGACGAAGAATAAGTTGAAATCGTCACTAACGTATGCAGGTTGTGCATAAACGCCATCCTGAATCTGTTCCAATTCTGCCCCGTTGTAGTTCAACACGGAAATATTTTCAGCGTTAACTGGGTTGTTCAGACGGAAAACCATCTTCCCAAATTGCTCAGTACCAGGGGTAATTTCAACGTTATCTTGGTTATTTTGGTTATCTTCTGCCATTCTTAAACGCTCCTTACTCAATTGGATTAGTCCGTTAAGACTTCTTTTTCTTTGTCTGCCGCAATTGCGTCAACACCCTTGATGGCCTTATCCGTTGCTTTTTGGACTTGGTCCTCCAAGTTGTGTAAGTCATCATCGGTGTAGTCGCCATTCTTGTGGCCCTTCTTAACGCTGTCCATAGCATCGCGCCGGACGTTCCGGACAGCGACCTTGCCTTGTTCAGCGGTAGCCTTAACTTGCTTGGCAATTTCCTTACGGCGTTCTTCGGTCAGTTGTGGAATCACTAACCGCAGTGCAGTCCCATCGTTAGCTGGCGTGATTCCCACGTCAGATTCCAAGATACCCTTTTCGATATCTTCGAGGGCGGACTTGTCATAAGGCGTCACCATCAGTACCCGTGGTTCAGGAATGGTGATGGAGGCCACTTGGTTCAATGGTGTTTGAGCACCGTAATAATCCACAGTGACCCGGTTCAAAATGCTAGCATTGGCACGGCCGGCACGAATCGTCCCGAGTTCCCGTTTCAAAGCTTCTTCGGCCTTTTTCATCCGACTCTGTGCATCTGTAATAATCTGATCTGCCATATCTATTTTCCCCTAACTGTAGTCCCGATATTCTCGCCTTCAACGACCTTGCGAATGTTACCAGTCTCATTGAGGTTGAACACGACAAATGGGATGTCATTATCCATCGAAAGTGAACTAGCCGTCGTATCCATGACGTGCAGGCCCTTGTTGATGATGTCCAATTGCGTTAATTGGTCAAACTTAACGGCATCTGGATCCTTGTTAGGATCGGCGGAGTAGATTCCATCGACCCCGTTCTTTGCCATTAAGATAGCATCAGCGTTGATTTCCGCCGCCCGTAAAGCAGCCGTCGTATCCGTGGAGAAGTACGGACTCCCCGTACCCCCAGCAAAGATAACAACGCGTTCCTTCTCCAAGTGCCGGATGGCCTTACGCCGAATGTACGGCTCGGCAATCTGCCGCATCTCAATAGAAGTTTGAACCCGCGTTGGGACGCCAATCGACTCTAGGTTGTCTTGTAAGGCTAACGCGTTCATGATGGTCGCCAGCATGCCGATGTAGTCGGCTTGGGCGCGTTCCATGCCCATTTGCTCACCAGAGACACCACGCCACATGTTACCGCCACCAACCACAATAGCGATTTGAATGCCCAAATTATAGACACTCTTAACCTCTTCCGCTACGGTTTTAATCACAGGCGGATTAATCCCAAAACCCTTGTCGCCGGCCAAGGCCTCGCCACTCAGTTTTAGCATAATCCGTTTATACTTTACGTCCGCCATTGTGTTTCCTCCTATTGTATTCTGACAATAATTCTATCATATTCCCCGGGCTAGTGATAGTCAGGGGTTACGAATTACCACATTTCGCTAAAAATATATGAAAAAAGCGTAGCCTCCAACCGGAATCTACGCTTTTTTACTGAAATTAGCCGTTGATTTGGTCGTTAACTTCCTTGGCCAAGTCACTCTTAGGCTTTTCGATACCTTCGCCAACTTCGTAACGAACAAAGTTAACTAACTTGCCACCCTTGCTGGCAACAAATTGGCTGACAGTTTGGTCGCCATCCTTAACGAATGGTTGGTCAGCTAAGCTGATTTCGGATAAGAACTTGTGCAGACGGCCTTCGACCATCTTTTCAACGATCTTTTCAGGCTTGCCTTCGTTCAAGGCTTCTTGCTTCAAGACTTCACGTTCGTGAGCTAAACGATCAGCTGGAATGTCGTCCTTAGAAACGAATTCTGGGTTGATCGCAGCAACGTGCATGGCAACGTCCTTGGCAGTGGCTTCGTCAGCGCCTTCCAAGACAACAACAGCAGCGATTTGGCCACCTTGGTGTAAGTATGAACCGAATACTTGACCGTCAGTCTTCTTAACAACAGCGAAACGACGTAATTGAACGTTTTCACTGGTGATTTGCGTGGTCTTTACGATAGCATCGTTTAACGTGTCGCCATCAGTCGTCTTCAATGCTAAAGCAGCATCCAAGTCAGCTGGTTGTTGTGCGGCAATCGTGTCAGCAACAGTGTCAACTAAAGCGTTGAACGTGTCGTTAGTTGCCACGAAGTCGGTTTCAGAGTTAACTTCGATGATGGCAGCGGTGTTCCCACTAACCTTCACACGAGCTAAACCGTTAGCAGCAACGTTGCCACTCTTCTTCTTTGCCTTAGCGATACCCTTTTCACGCAGGAAATCGATGGCTTTGTCCATGTCGCCTTCGGAAGCAACGAGGGCCTTCTTAGCATCCATCATCCCAACTTGGGTCTTGTCCCGTAATTCTTTAACTTGTGCTGCAGTGATTTTGCTTGCCATGTGTAATGGCCTCCTTTTGAATTCATCTAATTCAGCAAAAAAGACTGACTCAATCTCAGGCCATTATCGGTCCTAAACATTAAGCCAGCCTAAGGTGCTTTAAATCTTATATTTGGAAAGTGTCAGAATGACACCTTGCATTTAATTACTTGTTGTCGCCTTCAACGGCGTTAACGATGTCTTCCATCGAGTTGTCAGAAGCAGGCTTGTCGCCCTTCTTGTCAGCTGACTTCTTACCTTCGAACGTCTTTTCGTTGACTTGGTCTTCACCTTGACGGCCTTCAACGATAGCGTCAGCCATCTTAGAAGTGATCAGACGAACGGCACGGATAGCGTCATCGTTAGATGGGATAACCACGTCAATTTCGTCTGGGTCAGTGTTCGTGTCAACCATAGCAACGATCGGAATGTTCAACTTTTGTGCTTCGTGAACAGCGATTTGTTCCTTGCGAGGGTCAACGATGAACATAACGTCAGGCAACTTAGGCATATCTTCGATACCGCCTAAGAACCGTTCCAACTTGTCTTGAGACTTCTTAAGTAAGGAAACTTCCTTCTTAGGAAGAACATCAAAAGTACCGTCAGTAGCCATCTTCTTCAAAGACTTAAGACGCTTGATCCGAGTTTGGATGGTTTCCCAGTTAGTCAAAGTCCCACCTAACCAACGGTGGTTAACGTAGTATTGACCAGCACGGGTAGCTTCTTCTTCGATAGAATCTTGAGCTTGCTTCTTAGTCCCAACAAACAGAACAACGGCGCCTTTAGCAGCTTCGTCCTTCATGTAGTTGTAAGCAGCGTCAATCAACTTCACCGTCTTTTGTAAGTCGATGATGTAGATACCGTTACGTTCCGTAAAGATGTATTGCTTCATCTTTGGGTTCCAACGACGGGTTTGGTGACCAAAGTGGACACCGGCTTCGAGCAGTTGTTTCATTGAAATAACAGCCATGATAAAATGCCTCCAAATAGTTTTTGATTTCCTCCCCCACGATCAATTGACTAGAGAACTCGCAAGCGAGCACCCCTCCGGTCATCACGCGAGGTGTGAATTGGCGCATACGCACCGAAAGTAATTATACAAAACTACTGGCGCTAACACAAGCAAAAGTTAACAATTCCTGCGATTTCCTCCTCGATGGGCTACACCGATGGCGGCAGCGCCTTACCGGGAAGAGCAAATCGGCCGGGACGCGGTGGGCGGACGCCTAAAGCCAAAGAGCGGTCTTTAGGCTTGGGTCCAAGCCGCTAAGGTAAGTCCCACGGCTGAGCCGATTTTCTCCTCCCTCACGGCTGACATTGGTTTAGCCCACGTTATCTTCTCTGTTCTGCACAATTGTGAGTCCGAATAATTGTTGCAGTTTTGAATATTCCTTTTTCTTCCGCCTGCAATGAAGTCTGGGTACTTAATCGGTTTGTAAACTGGTCGTAAGAACATACCACTTGCTGAAAATAAGAAGCTCAGTGTGACCAGAAATGCTTGGTAACCGGAGGCCGCCAGGGGTGGCGCCAGCTGTGACAATGGCACTAAAATCAATTTCTAAACTCTTCCCCCACAAGAACGTCCTCATGCCTATAAGTGACCACCATCCCACTGGTTATAATGGATTGCCATCAATGCCACCAAGGTATCAGGCTCATCTACAACAGCCGTGAGGATAGGAAAAATAGGTCTAGCCGTGGGAATTGCCTTAGTGGCGATTCCTGCCGCTTAGGCAATTGGTGACTTTGAAACTCGTTTCTCAGAGGTTCAAGGTCAAGCCTGGAGACCGCCCTTTGGCCCCGGGTGTCCGCCCACAGCGTCACGGCCTATTTTTCCTATCCGGCAAGGCGCTTGCAAGGATCAATCTGAGACCTTACGTTGCTTTTATTTCCAGGTATGGTAAACTTCTTAGGCATAACTGAGGAGGAAACGAATATGATTAAAGCGGTCGTCTTCGATGTCGATGACACGCTCTATGATCAAAAAGCGCCCTTCGAGGCCGCCCTTGCGCCGATTTTAAATCTGCCGCAAGATTTTGATCTTAATGTGACCTTCCAGACTTACCGCCAACAGAGTGACCAGGCTTATGCCCAAGTCGCTGATGGCCGGTGGTCGCAACAGGAAATGGCCGTTAAGCGGCTCAACACCGCGCTTTTAGCCCAACAGTTGCCCGCAGTCGATGTCCAGTCAGCGCTTGATTTTCAACGCGCCTATACCACTGGTCTTCGCCAAATCGAGTTGTTCCCCGGACTGGAAACAGCCCTTGATCAACTCAGTGAGCAGTACCAATTGGGGATTATTACGAATGGCAATACGGATGCTCAGCTTGCCAAAGTCATGCAACTCCAGATGCACCGATGGTTGACTAGGGACGCCATCATCACCTCGGAGGAAGCTGGTTTTGCCAAGCCTGATCCCCAAATCTTCACGTTGATGAACCGCAAGCTTAACCTGCGGGCGAGTGAAGTTGCCTACGTTGGCGATAATTACAGCATGGATGTCAAAGCCGCCAAACAGGCTGGCTGGCATGCCTTCTGGTTTAATCATCGTAACTTAGAGATTCCAGACGGACAGTGGATTCCGGACCAAACGGTGACGGATTCATTCGAGCTACAGGATTTACTCCTGGCACTCACCGCTGCCTGCTCGGAAGCCTAAACGTTTCCATTATAAAAGCGTCGCGCAAATTGCGTGACGCTTTTTTCGTCCGGTAAGTCTAGAAGGCAACTTCGTTTTCCGCCTTACCCGTTTCAATCAATTGTTTATTGTTGTTCAATGCGAATTGGACCATGTTCTTAACGGCTGTCCGGGTGTAGAACGCGATGTGCGGACTAACCAGAACGTTCTCCCGTTTCAGCAAATTCTTCAGCCGTTCGTCTGGAATGGCATCAAAGCTCCCAAAGTCGGCGTTAAAAATACCAACTTCATCTTCATAAACGTCCAAAGCTGCCCCAGCAACTTTACCACTGTCGAGGGCCCGAATCAGCGCGTCCGTATCGATCAGCGCACCACGAGCTGGGTTCAAGATCCACACGCCGTCCTTCATCTTGCCAAAACTTTCATCGTTCAGCATGTGGTTGTTTTCCTTGGTAGCTGGTGCATGTAGGGAAATCACGTCGGCTTGAGCGTACAGTTCATCTAAAGTATCGACATAGATGCCCTGCTTTTCCAACTCTGGATTGTGGAAGACATCGTAGGCGATGACCTTAGCACCAAACCCTTGATAGATTTTCATAGCGGCCCGACCGATTCGACCCGTCGCCACAATCCCGACGGTCATCGAATTCAGTTCATCGGCAATGTCTGGTGCCCAACGCAAGTCACCATGGGCTTGCTTCCGCGCAAACGTTGGTGTCCGCCGCAATAACTGCATCAGTTGTGATACGGTAAATTCAGCAATGGCTTCTGGTGAGTATGCCGGCACGTTGGTCACCTTGAACCCGTTGCGTTTAACAGCATCGGCATCGACGTTGTCGACTCCGACATTTCGCAAAGATAAGTTTGTGATCCCATCGGCGGCTAATTGATCCAAGACCGTCGCCGTGTAAGGCTTTTGTTGATAAACCACTGCCCCGTCATAACCCTTGGCTAAATCAACCGTTGATTCATCAAGTAATTCACTCACGGCTTTAACTTCGATACCCTGGTCCTGAGACCATTCTTCTAAGTAAGGTCGTTCATCGTCACGGATGCCATAAGCAATAATTTTCACAGTAAGTTCCTCCTTCGCTTGTCTGAAAAATAACATCTACTACCCGCCACAAGTGTACCATAGTCCTTATCATTAAAGGACGAATACGCCTACTTTTCGACGGAAACTCCCTGTGCCTTTAAGAACGTTAACTTCCGTTGTCGGGACTGGTGTTTGAAGGCCCACTCAGCGTGGAGCGCATCGTGCTTGTTGTCGAAAGATTGGCTGAATAACACCTTCACTGGTCGGTGGACCTTTGTATACTTAGCTCCCTTACCAGCAACGTGAGTGGCGAAGCGTTTGGCAACGTCGGTGGTAAACCCACCATACAGAGAATTATCGGCACAGAGCAGCACGTAAAAGTAATATTTTTTTGTCGGTTCTTCAATTGATTCCTTAGCTGTTTCCATAGAGTAACGCCTTCACTTCTGGAGAATATTCGCCGTGCCCGTCATACACGATCAGGGGGTCTAAGAAGCGTAACCCCCCTGGCTTACCATCCTTGATAGCTTCGACCAAGACCATGTTGGCTTCCTTACCTGGCTTGGGATGGACCAGGCGAATCCGCTTCGGCGCCAACCGGTTGGCCGTCATCAAGTCCAAGAGCTGGAGCAAGCGGTCTGGTCGATGGACGAAATAGGCCTTGCCATTCATTTTCAGCAGGCCGCTGGTTGTCTGGACCACCGTGGCCAGATCCGTGGTGATCTCGTGGCGGGCGATTGCCAGATACTGATTGGGATTCTTCTGACTATCTGGCAGATCTTCAAAATACGGTGGATTGCAGGTCACCACGTCCACCGAATCCTTAGGAATCCATTGATTGACCTGGGCCAAATCACCTTCATACACGGTAACCCGTTCCGTCAGGTCGTTCAACGCCACGCTACGCCGCGCCATATCCGCAAGTCGTGGCTGGATCTCGACCTCGGCAATTTTTCCTCGGGTCTTACTACTCATGAACAGCCCCACGGCCCCGTTGCCGGCACACAGGTCCACGGTCTGGCTGGATTGGCGGGACGGCAACTTGGCAAAGTCGGCCAGGAGCACCGCATCCAACGAAAAGGCAAAGACCTCTGGGCTCTGGATAATTTGAATATCTTGGCTATAAAGCTGGTCGATTCGTTCGCCAGCTTGTAAATCTGGAGTGGTCACGGCCACCACCTTCTTTCATTTTTGGTTAAGATTACTTGCAACCCCGGCAGTTTTTTTGCATACTAGATTCATTAGATTCGCTGCGAGAGGAGCACGACTCATGTTTTATTCGTTTCTGCGGAACGTCATCCGCGTTATCTTATTCATCGTAAATGGAAAAGCTAAATATCTCAACCGTGAAAAATTACCAGATGGCCCCTACGTTCTAGTGGGGCCTCACCGGACTTGGTTTGACCCCGTCTACTTTGCGCTGGCCGCCAGTCCCCGGAAGTTTAGTTTCATGGCCAAGGAAGAGTTGTTCCAAAACTCCATTTTCCGATGGCTGCTCTACCATGTCAATGGTTTTTCGGTAAATCGTGATCATCCGGGCCCATCGGCGATCAAAACGCCAGTCCGGATTCTGCGGAAGGGCGACCTGTCCTTAATCATGTTTCCCTCGGGTTCCCGCCATTCGCAGGAACTCAAGGGCGGCGCGGCCGTCATCGCCAAGATGGCTAAGGTGCCACTGGTGCCCGCTGTCTATCAAGGTCCCCTGACCTTCAAGCGTCTATTCTCCAGAAAGCGCGTGACCGTTGCCTTTGGTGATCCGATCACCATTGACCGCAAGCTAAAGCTGGATGAAGCCGGTCAAGCCGACATCGAACAACAGATGCAAGCCGCCTTCAACGCACTAGACAAGCAAATCAACCCGAGCTTCGAGTACGTGGATGTCACCGGCGAGAAGAAAAAAGAAGACCATCAAGATTAAATTGAAGGCCATCATTACTAGCACACCGCTGGTGATGATGGCCCTTTTACTACTGCCATTTAAGAGCTAGGCTGCTCCAAGCCCTAAATTTTGAATCATCCACGAAACTAATCGCTAGTTAAAACGAATATTTGACTTATTTCTCAAAATCATGAGACAAATTCCGGAAAAATTACATTAGTACTAAGTGAGGGCCTTTTTCTATCGGTCTATTCCGAACAGCTAAAGGTTAAAAGCTCTGAAGCCCCGGCCACAACTGTTCTGACAACAACGGTGGAACTAAAGTTAGGTAACCTGGTGATTTCTTCGCCTTACCGGTCGGAAGATATGGACTGGAACAGTGCGAACGTAACTTGAAGCCTCGAAAGAACCGAGTCTACAAGCTTGGTTTTCTACTAAGCCAGTAAGAAATTTACTTACTGACTAAGTAGAACGACGCGCCTGAGCCCATATCTGCCGACCTCTCGGCTTACACGGTGTTCTTAGACGACTGGATAATGACTGTAACAATCATTATCAATTAGGCTGAAAACACTAAATGTCTAAGTTTTCCAACCGTTTTCGTGATAAACCCAATTAGAGCCGGAGGAGGTCAGGGATGGAGACAGCCGTGAAAGTGGGGTTAGCTGGCGATTTTTCAGCCAGCTTAGACCACGGGCGGCTTCGGAGACACGTGTTCTTCGTGGCTTCAAAGCGAGCGAGAAGACTGGTGTTCTTCCAGTCTGAAGCGTCCCCACAGCAGGCGGAATCTCTGACAGCCGGAGTGCCAATTTTGACTAATTTAACGGCGTGAATTCTTATCAATACCGGGACAAGGCAAGTATTTCATCTTTCACCCTTTAGCCTCATAAGCAAAAAAAAGGCATCCAACTCAGAATCGAATTGGATGCCAAAATCAAATATTTATCAATAAATTACCGAAAACTAGTCGACGTGTGCCGCGTTCTGCAGCTGAATCATATCGTAGTAGTACCCGTGCTGTTGCATCAGCGAATCGTTGGTCCCACGTTCCACAATCTTACCGCGGTTCAACACCAGAATCAGGTCGGCATTTTGAATTGTCGATAACCGGTGGGCAATCGCAATCGTCGTCCGGTTTTCCTGAATCCGGGACAGTCCAGTCTGAATCATGGTTTCCGTTTCAGTATCCACGTTGGCCGTGGCCTCATCCAGAATCAGAATTTTCGGATCAGTCACCACCGTACGCGCAAAGGTAATCAACTGCCGTTGTCCGGCGGAGTATTCCGTTCCCCGTTCCAATACCGGCGTCGCATAGCCTTGTGGCAACTGATCAATGAACTCATCGGCCTGCACAAAGTGGGCTGCGCGTTGCACCTGATCGTCCGAGATATCCGGATTGAACATCCGAATATTGGTCTGAATATCCCCGTAGAATAGTTGTGGTTCCTGGAGCACCAGCCCCAATTTTGTCCGCAACTCTTCAGCGGGATACTCACGAATGTCCCGGTCATCAATCAGAACTTGGCCGGATTGGAACTCGTAGAAGCGCATCAACACGTTGATCGTCGATGTTTTCCCAGAACCGGTCTGACCGACCAATGCCACCGTTTGCCCCGGCTCAACGACGAAGGACACGTCTCTCAGGACAGGATGTTCTTCATCGTAAGCAAAGGTCACGTGACGGAATTCAACCTTACCACGAGTAATTTTGGCATCCGCCACGGGATGTTGCGCGGGAGCCAACGTTTGGTCATCGACCACTCGCAAGACCCGTGAACCGGCAACCATCCCGTTTTGGAAGTCACTCAGGCTATCCATCATATTACTCATTGGACTGTAGAAGTTGTTCAGGTACGTAATGAAGGCATAAATAACCCCGGCCGCAACGACCTCATGGAGTCCACGCATCCCGAACATCCCCAACACAATGACGGTGCCCAATGCGTAGAACAGATTAATGATGGGACTCAACAGTAAGGAGTTCGTCCGAATCATGGCCTTACGCGTGTCGTAATAGGCTTGGTTGGTCGTCTCAAAGTTAGCCGATGTCCGCCGCTCTTGCCGGAATTCCTGAATAACGCTGATCCCCGTGATGGCCTCGGCCAGCTTGGTGTTCAGCTCACTCAGCCGTTCCCGCATCCGCCGATACACTTTGGAACTGTAACGCTGGTAATACCAGATCGTCACGCCCAGGAATGGCACCAACACCAGCGTCCATAACGCAACCGTCACATCCGTGAAGTACATCGCCGTAAAGGACGAAATGACCGCAAAGATGGCTAAGATCAGCGTGTTGAGCAACGCCCAGAAGTTGGAGAACGTCATCGTATCATTCATCAACCGTGAGAGAATCGAGCCCCCCGGCGTCTGGTCGAAGTAACGCATCCCCTTTTGGTGTAGCTGACTAAAGAGTTTTCGCCGAACATTTTCCAGCATGTACTCCGCACCCATGGTACTGGTATAGTTCTGCCAGAACTGCATGAGGGCCCGCGTCACCATACCAAAGAAGTATAGCCCGGCGAACATCCACATGATGGCGATTGTCGCATTACTGGTCCGTAGGTAACGGTCCATATAGGTCTGCAACAACCATGGCAGGAACACGTTGATCCCACTGATGACCGCCGACAGAATAATCGAGCCAATGAAGAACCACTTGTACGGTGCCGCAAACTTCAGCAGGCGTTTGATGACCGTCCACTGTTCCTTGGTCGTCATGCTATGCGCCCATGCGGATTCGTGCTTATCAGTCATCACTAACGCCTCCCTTCACTTGCGTCTCTAATTGTTGTTGATCAAACATTCGTTGGTACCAGCCGTGAGCAGCCATCAATTGGGCGTGGGTCCCCCGTTCGACGACCTCACCGTGATCGAGTACCAGGATTTCATCGGCCCCCATCACGGAGCTCAACCGGTGTGCAGAAATAATAGTTGTCTTGTTGGCCCGTTCGGCCTTCAGGTTGGCCAGGATTTCGGCCTCGGTCTCGGCATCGACGGCAGATAAGGCATCATCCAAGATCAACAGTTCAGGGTTGATCAGAAGGGCCCGTGCAATGGCCATCCGTTGCCGTTGCCCACCGGACAAGGAAATCCCTTCCTCACCCACTTGGGTATCATAACCCTCGGGCAACTGCGCAATTTGCCCAGACAGATCACTCTTAGCCGCGGCTGCTTCGACCTCAGCTTGCGTTGCTTCTGGTCGCGCAAAGCGAATGTTTTCGAAAATATTTGAGGAGAACAGGAAGCTCTCCTGTGGTACGTAACCGATAGCTGGTAAATAACTGTCCAGTGCATAATCCTTAATGGGATGTCCACCGAATTGAATCTCACCATCGTAGGCGTCAAACTCCCGCAGAATTAATTTCATAATGGTAGATTTCCCAGCACCGACGCGACCAACGATACCGAGGGTCTTGCCCGCCTGCAGATCAAAATCGATCCGTTGGAGGCTGGCTCCGGCGTCATCGGGATAGTCGAAGCGGTTAATGTGATAGCTCAAGGTCCCAGTTGGACGCGTCTTCAACCCATTAACCCGGTCGATGATGTGGGTCTTCTGATTCAACAGTTCCATGACCCGGTCATAACTGGCATTCCCCCGTTCCATGGTGTTGAACAGCATTCCCACGGCAAACATTGGCCAAACCATCATCGCTAAGTAGCTGATAAAAGAGACCAGGTTCCCAATGGTGATGACGTTGTGGGTCACGAACAGACCCCCGAGCACGATGGTTGCCACGTAGGACAGCGAGATAACCAGCGTAATCGCCGGATCAAACAACGAATCTAGCCGGTTCACACGCCGGTTGATCTTAATCGTCCGTGCAACCTGGCTGTCGAAGTCGGCCACATCGGCGTCTTCTTGGCCGAGTGCTTTGATGACTTTGATCCCGCTGATACTTTCCTGCGCCTTATTATTCAGGCGTGAGAAGGCCGCCTGTGATGCCCCGAAGGCCTGGTGAATCCGTTGACCAAGAAACCACGAGATGACGGCGAGAAACGGAAAGGGAATAATTGCAATCAGCGTAAGCCGCCAGTCAATCAACGTCATCATGGCGATCAGGGTCGTCCCCCCAGTGATGATGGCATCGGCAAACTGGAGAATCCCCCCGCCGGCCACCCGTTGTACGGCTTCCAAGTCATTGGTCGCGTGGGCCATCAAGTCACCGGTCCGATAATGTTGGTAGAATTCGCGATCCATCACCATGAAGTGACTGAATAGCCGATTCCGCAAAAGTTGTTCTAGGTGAGCAGCGCCCCCCCAGATGGCGTTACGCCACATATAACGCGTGGCATATTGCCCCAAAGCCGCCAGGGTGACCAAACCCAAGTCGATGGCTAAGAGCCGTCCGGTCATGGTCTGCCCGTGAATGCCGTCAACCATGTTCCCAATGATTCGCGGCGGAATAATAGCAATGATGGCCGTTAAGATCAGACCAATGATGCCGGCCAGGTAAGTCCGCCACTCCAGGCGAAAATACCAAGCCAATTTACGAAAGATACTCACGAACGTCCCTCCTTTAAGATTAAAATATGATTAAATTGTAACAGACTTTCCAATTTTACAGAAATTAAATAAAAATGCAAACAAAAAAACTCGCCCCCACGGAAACTGGAAGCGAGTCGTCAGTAAAACCAGATCTACTTTTTGTTGTGTGATTGTTGTTGCATCGCATTCATCATTTGATGTAACTTCCGTTGAGATGGTTTTTGTCCCATTTGCAACATCATAGCACGCAGTTGATCTTCGTTAATTGGCGGATTGTCTTTCAGGTAGTTTTCCATGTACTTACGGGCACCGAAGAAGCCTCCAGCAGCACAGCCAAGGCCGACAACGATGACGATAATGATCCAGATCCAAGTTGACAAGGTATTCCCCTCCTTTATAAAGTCATTCAGTTTACAATTTTACACAAATTTAACGCAAAATAAAAGAGCGAATCCATTAAAAAGACCCGCCCTCGCAATTAATTGTCCCGTAAACCCTTTTCACGCTGGATATCACGGACTTTTTCTGGCGTAACTTCCTTACCGCTTTTGTCGTAAACCTGCATCATTTCGACCTGGCTCTTAAAGCTGGCCCGGAATAACTTGAGGTACTTCTTCCGTAAGGTTGCCCGTTCTGCCGTTTCAGCAGGGGTGAGGCCTTCACTTGTTTTGGCCTTGTGGGCCAGTTCGTTGATACGAACTAATAAGGTGTCCATCGTTTCTTCAGCCATGAACAATCCTCCTTTAAGTTTATTTTTGAATTTGAGTCATCACACGCCCGCAGTTTTAACACCGAACGGTCGCGTGACGCCCACGTCACATTCCAAATGAAACTTTGACAACTACTGCCATCGCCATTTCAAGACAAGCCCTATCATATCAGGGTTAATTTCAAATTTCAATTATCAGACCGTAAATGACCTAATTTTAGTGTCTTTCGACCGATTACGTCACAAGATTGACTGACAGCTAAAATAATTAGCGCTAGCCAGCACTTCTGTTCGCCGGGTCGCCAGTGACTGTCAACCGGTTATGAATCCTGAATTAACAACGTTTACGGGACAATTATATCGTCTGTCTTGCAAACCCAGCCCATCATAAATATATTAATGTCTAGATTTAACCGAACATCTGTTTGAAAACGCTGGAAACCTATGCTACACTATGACTAAACTATACTACGAATGACGAACGAGGTGGCAGAAAAAATGAGCAAAGCTTCAGAAAGTAAACAGTTAGCCGTCCTACGCTTCATTTGGGAACGGGTCAACGAAAAAGGGTATCCGCCGACTGTCCGTGAGATTGGCGAAGCCGTCTCTCTCTCCTCAACCTCTACGGTGCACGGCCACATCGCCCGCCTAGAAAAGAAGGGCCTGCTGACGAAGGACCCAACCAAGCCACGAGCTTTGGAAGTCACTCCTGCCGGTTTAGAAGAACTAGGCGTCCACGAACAACAGACGCGAATTCCCGTTTTGGGAACCGTTACAGCCGGAGAACCTATCTTAGCCGTTCAGGAAGCAACCGACTACTTCCCAGTCCCACCTGAATTTGAACGCGATGATGATCAACTCTTCATGTTGACGATTCGCGGTGAAAGTATGATTAACATTGGTATCCTTAATGGCGACCAAGTCATCGTCCGCCGGCAACAAAATGCCGATAACGGTGATATCGTCATCGCAATGACGGAAGAAAATGAAGCAACCTGCAAACGTTTCTTCAAGGAAGCCGATCATTTCCGACTGCAACCGGAAAACGACACCATGGCACCAATCATCCTCAACAACGTCAGTATCTTAGGTAAGGTCGTTGGCCTGTTCCGCGATGACGTTCACTAGTCTTGGACCTAAAACGGCTCCCCGTCACTGACGAGGAGCCGTTTTTGATTGACTAATTTTTTGTACGCATTTTAGATAACTTTACCGTGATAATGACTTTCAGGCAACGTTGAGAAGTCGTAAGCTGCTAGAGCTTCGGCTTCCTGAACGTAGGCGTGCAGGCCCTCAGCAATCATCAAGTTCAACGTTGTATCCTTCTCGTGAAGAACAACAACGGGTTTCTTACTGTGAAAGGCATAACCAATTTCGAAAGCTGTCCCAGAATCAACCTGATCATCAACAAAGTCGACCATGCCAACCACAACGTCTGCTTGGTCGATTTGACTCACGTCCATCTGGAACGTTTGTGTTGCCCATTCAGGCGTACCCATCGTTAACCCAGGAATTTCACTCTTTCGGGGGCTAAAAAAATTTGTCACGCGGGGGTTAGCGGTTAAGGCACGTTCCACCCGTTCAATCCGTGAAATTTGCTCATCATCAAAGAATGGTCCTGCTAAATAAACGTTCGTCACACTAATCTCCTCATTTCTCTCTTATGTGTTTTATATTATACCGGAAACGTTAACTTTTAGCGACACTATTTTAATTAATATTCGGTTATAAAACGTTGTGGGTTCCTAATTTAATCAATTTGTTAATATTATTCGAGTTTAACGGTTCCAGGTAACCCCTTTCACGATATAATTATTTCATGCTATACTGAAAACAACAGAATTTTTTGGGGGGATTCACTATGATTCTTGGATTTGCCATCATGGGCGGTCTAATCACAATAATTGCAGCATTTTCACTTGCCACAGCGATTCAACACGGTGACTCAAAGGTCGGCTCGATTGTTCTCATGACACTGGCGCTGTTGGGAACCATCTTTGCTATTTGGAAGTTACCCTACTGGTCTCAGGACAATACGCCAGCAAGCCATACGGCCAAGCAGAGTCAGATTAGTTCGCAATCCGGCCAAGCCTTCTCAGCCAGTTCGAGTGGCGTGACCCAGGCCGACAACGAGCAGAGCGTCAAACAGCAGTTAGCCAAGGCACTGACAAAGTTGGGGGACGTCACTTTTGACAAATCCAGCAAAACTTACACGCTGACGGTCACCAACAGTGATCTGAAACAAACTATCGCAGCGCTAAACAAGAAGCCCAGCTTGGCCAAACAAGCCAAGTGGCCCCGTTTCGTCACGAACTTCACCAAGACCAGTGGCTCGCTAGAAAAATCACTCGGCAAAGGCTACACCCTACAGATCAGAGTGGGCAAGCAGTCCCCCGTCCTGGTATTCAAGGATGGTTACGTCGTCAAAAATCAATTTGAATAGACCAAACGCTCCCACCTCAGGAAAGGTAGGGAGCGTTTTTTAATTGTCTTATACAAAATGTTATTGTTCGCGGTATTGGCGTTGCTGGTTTTGCCGACCAGCGAGGTAGTACTGGGCGACCTCCTCACCCACGGGTAATTGCACATCGCGGCTGTCGTTGCTCAACTGGGCACGATAAATATCCTCATACTCTGCTACACTCACACGTTTGCGTTGTGCAAGTAATGTCGTCAGAGCAGCGCCATCGAATCCGCGTTGGTAGTTAGGTTGGAGTATGCCACTAAAGAACTCCCCTTCCGCACCGGAACCATAACTGAAGAAGCCCAGGCGAGCACCCGCAGTCAGTTGTCCATGCCGGAGCAGTGACAGCAAACTAAGGTACAGCGATCCCGTATAGAGGTTACCCACGTTCCGGTTATCCTCTTGGCTGGCCTCAAAAGCTGCTTTCAAGCTTTTCTGTTGGTCCGGTTGGGCCTCTGGTAGAATCTGTCGAAGCCCCTTGCGTCCCATCTTAGTAAATGGTAAATGGAAGACGAAGGCGTCAAAGTCCACAATGGTGCGGTTGGTTTGTTGCTGATAATCGGCCCAGACAGTCTTAAAGAAATCGAGGTAAACGTTGGTGGAGTACTTGCCATCAACCAGGGCTTCAGTCCGATAAGTTGGCCGCCAGAAGTCCATCACGTCTTCCGTGTGGTAACTGCTGACCATATCCAACGTCAAGATTTGAGGATCAGCCGTCACTAACATGGCAACCGCGCCGCCGCCTTGGGTAACCTCCCCAGCCGTCCGAAGACCGTACCGAGCCACATCTGCCCCAATGACCAACACTTTAGCCTGCGGATGAACGCGGACATAATCAGCGGCCAACTGAAGACCAGCCGTGGCCCCGTAGCAAGCCTGCTTCACCTCAATCGCCCGTGTTTTGGGGGACAAGCCTAGCAGATGGGCGAGATAAACGGCGCTGGCCTTAGAATTATCAATTCCAGATTCCGTCCCAAACAGAACCATCGCTACCTCGGCTTTCAATGCCGGTGTCAGGATCTGGCTAGCGGCATTGGCAGCCATTGTCACGATGTCCTGTGTCGGTGGGATCACAGCTTGTTTCGATTGCCCGATTCCAATCAAATACTTGTTGGGGTCCTCTCCCCGTGCAGTGGCCAACTCGGCCATATCTAAATAGAGACTCGGCGTATAGAACCCGATTTTATCAATACCAACACTTACAGTCATCAGTTACTTCCTCCTACGTTAGGCTTTATGTATTGTACAACTCTAGTGTGACTTCATTTTTTCAAAGTGCCCATTGCATACACCATCAGGGCAATAAACCAATCCCGTTATTTCACTATTAACCATTGTACTACATTACATTTGCCCGTCACCCGTTGACAACTGAATCTCTAAAAAGTCTTAATTTATCCAATCCAAAAAAACTGATATTCACCTTGGTGTCCACCTAGATGCAGGTGTTCTCCAGAGTAAATATCAGTATTTGTATGCTACAATTCATGAGACATCGGTAGTCCGACAATCCTTTATAAGCAGCTTTTTGTATCTAGCAATGTCTTACAATTTATGATCTTTCAACTCTTGCAATACAGACCGTAACTTTTGCTTCGTTTCCGAGCTCACTTTAGGATACTGTGGGTTCAAGGCCTGTAATCGATCAATCATAATATTGGAGACAATCAACCGAGCCACACCCTTGTCGTCTGCTGGAATCAAATACCATGGACTCTTCTTGGTTGCCGTATTTTCCAGCATCTGGGTGTACGCGTCCAGGTAGTCGTCCCAGAAGGCCCGCTCCTGCATATCGCTTGGCACAAACTTCCAGTTTTTGCTAGGCACTTCGATGCGTCGTTCGAACCGATGTGTCTGTTCATCTTTGGACAGATGCAGGAAGATCTTAACCACTTCAAAGCCTTGGTGTCGCAAGTACTTTTCGTAGTTTTTCAAGTCATGGTAACGGTGATCCCAGAATTCATCATCGACGTCCGCCACCGAATTGATTCCTGGTAGATTTTGCGTCGTCAACATTTCTGGATGGACATGACTGATCAAGACGTCCTCGTACTGGGAGCGGTTAAAGATTCGAATCTCCCCTCGTGAAGGTAAGGCTTGATTGACACGCCACAGAAAGTCGTGGGCTAATTGCACGTGCGTCGGTTCCTTAAAGCTGACCACACTCGTCCCAGATGGATTCAGTCCACTAAAGACGTGCCGAATCAGACCATCCTTGCCGGCGGTATCCATCCCCTGCAAGATTACAATGACCCCGTGCTGCTTCTGGGAATATAGTCGGGACTGCAAGTCGCTCAAGGTTGCCACGTTGGCATCCAGTGCACTGTTGATGACGGCCTGGTCCGGCCCTTTTTCAACACGCGTTGCCAACTGTGCTAAATCAATTGATTTTTCACCCGTATAACGATAACTGCTCTCAGTACTCATGCACACCATCTCCTAATATCTTTCACCATAGCATGCTTGCCAGTCGGATTCCAGCGAACATACACACTTTTTACAAAAGTTGCGGCAAAATCTTCGCGTTCTATTTTCAAGCTTGATATACTGAGGATGTAAACACTTACTTGATCAACGGAGGCCTCGAAAAAAATGAAGAAATTTACGGCATATTTTGTGCGTCATGGTCAAACGATGTTGAATCACTATAACAAGGTCCAAGGCTGGATTGATTCTCCCCTCACGGCAAAGGGTCGTGCCGATGCCAAGCGGGCTGGTCAACAGCTCAGTAACATTCCCCTCGCCGCTGCGTATAGCAGTGACTCCGGCCGGGCTATTGAGACAGCACGAATCGCACTCAAGGAAAACCCGGATAATATGAATATTGTGACCTACCAGTACCCCGAATTCCGCGAACAGTGTCACGGCTACTTCGAAGGTAATGACTTGAACCAAATGTGGCAATTCGTCGGGGCCCAGGTTGGCCTAACTTCTGAGTCAAAGGTGCTCGGCACCTATGGTTTGGAAAAAGCACGAGACCTGATTCACCAAGCCGACCTGTACGGCGAAGCTGAGAGCAACGACATGTTCTGGGAACGGTTGGACCGCGGCTTCAATAAGCTTCGGGAAAATACCAAGGATGGCGACCAGGTCATGGTCGTTTCCCATGGGATGACGATTCGCTCGATCATCGACCGCTACGCTCCTGATCTGGATGAAGGGATTGCCACCATCAACGGGAGTATTACCAAGCTAGAAATCACCGATGATGATATTCACGTTGATTTCTTCAACAAAACTGATTTTCAATCCTAAATTAACTGGAGGAGGACTACGCTATGAAAAATATCCATCGTTCCACAAATAATCGGGTCTTCGCTGGGGTTATTGGCGGAATTGCTGATCACTTTGACTGGAATCCCGGCATTGCCCGTCTAATTTTCTTCTTACTGTCACTCACTCCCTTCCCCGGAATCATTGTTTACTTGATTCTGTGGATGGTCATGGGAGATCCCGAATAATCGGCCCCAAGTCCGAGTAAAATCGGACTTTTTTCATGCTTAAAAATAAAATAATGAAAACGCTATCAAAATATTCACAATTCGATTGACGTTGCGGAAAGGTTAGTCTACAATTTGAATTAACAACTCGTTATACCCGTTATAACGGACGCTTTAAAAACTCAAGGAGGTTCTCTACCATGGCAAATTCAGAAAAAACTTTAGTCTTAGTTAAACCGGATGGTGTTGCGGAAGGACATATCGGAGATATTATTTCACGGCTCGAAGGTAAGCGCTACCAAATTACTGCGCTTAAGGTGGTCAACGCAACGACTGACCAATTAAAGCGTCACTACAGGGAGCAAGTTGAAAAGCCTTACTTCAAAGAAATCGAGACCTACATGCAGGAAGGTCCCCTCGTTGCAATCATTGTGACCGGAACTGACGTGGTTAAAGCTGTTCACAATTTAGCGGGTAAGACGCGGCCTAATGACGCCCAACCTGGAACGATTCGGGGCGACTTCGCTCACGAATATCCAGATGGTATCCTGAGAAACATCGTGCATACCGCTGATAGCCGAGAAAACGCACACCACGAGATTGCTATCTGGTTCCCAGAACTCGCCGTCGCTGCTCACCAAAAGGTAGCGACTAAGGAAAAAGTTGGGGCTAAATAGGCACTCAAAATTAAATGATTAATGTAAACGCTTGGTAAAATTTGCCAAGCGTTTTTCTTTGCCTATTTGCTACCCGCCTTTACGAACATTAACTTTCGAAGTGTTTCCTTCCAACTTGTTGTCCTCAGCCAGTTATACTTAATTTCACCTCAACCGATACAGCCCCACTAGGCATAAATTAGTATTGTTATATAGGATTCATAAGAAATAAACATACCTGTAATGGTTTTGACTTCTTAACGGACTAAACTGTTGGTAATCAGAAAGGGAGTTAGCCATATGAGTGATCTATTTATCAGCTACCAGTCAGCCGATCCCTTAGCCCATTCATTTCAAGAGCAACTCCGCGAATGGGCAGCGCGTGACTGGGACTTCCCCACAATCAGCTTTCATGAGCAGCGCTTGCCCATCAAATTCACTGGCTTTCACGCAACGACTATCAGGCGGCGTCTCCGAAAAGAAATTAAACATTCCCATCGGCTCCTCGTCATCATTAGTCGCGAAACCTGGCAATCGGAATGGACCGATTGGGAAATTGCTACGGCTCGCCAAGAAGATAAGCAAGTCTTGGCCGCCAAGCTGGACAGTACTAATATCTCCCCGCTAAGTCTATTAGAGATTGCCCCCGCATGGATTGACCCATTTGATCCTAAGATTTTGACAGATGGTATAATTTAAAAATACGCTTGCAATTATAGTCATTATTGGTAAAATATATGAGTAGTGACTTGGAGAGTTGGCAGAGTGGTAATGCAACGGACTCGAAATCCGTCGAACCGGCTAATACCGGCGCGCAGGTTCAATTCCTGTACTCTCCTTAATTGAACGGCGTTTCTTTGGAACTTCGATATGTAACCGAAGTTCTTTTTTCTGCCAAAAATTAATTATTCTTTGGAGGAATTCGTTTTGGAAATCATTTTTGTTATTTTATTTCTGATTTTTATTGTTGCCCTAGTTATTGAATTTTGGCCCTTTGTTTTGGGGGCACTCATCATTGCCGGTATCATTTATGTCCTATACCGGCTCGGAAAAAGAACATCAGAGAAACCGGCAATACCATCTGACACAGGCGCCGAACAGCTAAGTAAAATCACTTCTACCGACGATTCGACTGAAATCGCCGTCAGTGATTTGCCTGCACCCTCTGCCGATACATCCGAAGTCACGTCACAGGATTCTCAAGCAGAACATACCCCCACCACGTTATCAGACGTGACGCCAATTGCCCCCGCCTCCCCACGGCCACAACCACGGCTACACCACCTTCGCCGTAATCTTACTGACTTTGTCGTCTTCGATATCGAAACGACTGGCTTTAGTCGTATCGATGACCACATCATCCAACTTTCAGCTATCAAGTACCGCAATGATCAGCAGGTCGCGACCTTTAATAGTTTCATCAATCCCCACACGGCGCTTTCACAAAAAATCTCACTCCTGACAGGCATCACAGATACCGACCTTGTTGATGCTCCTGAAAATGATGAAGTTATCGCGAACTTCACGACCTTCATCGAAGACCTGCCTATGATTGGCCATTACATTTTTGGATTTGATTTGCCCTTTTTAATGGCTAAAGGATTTTACCGACCAGACATTTTTGCCCTGGATACTCTGCCACTGGCCCGAAAAAAGCTGCCTGACTTGCCTAACCATAAATTGCCAACATTGAAATCGTATTTTGCCATCCATAACCGTTCTCATAACTCGCTCAATGACTGTGAGACGAACGCCATTGTTTATCAACATCTCCGTGATAACCACCTCACAGCTATTACCGATAATCGGAAATTTCCGCAGACACTTGTGGGACAGCGATTCTGTATTACCGGTGAGTTTATGGAAGCCGACCGTGATGAAGTGATTGAAGACATCACCACCCATGGTGGCCGCTACACTACAAGTGTTTCCGGATTAACCGATTATCTTATCTGTGGTACTCAGACATCCAGTCGCCTGACCGATGGTATTCATAGTACCAGTGAACTTAAGGCTCTGTCATTGGCAAAGGACGGCGGTAAAATCAAACTAATTTCCTACAATGATTTCCAACAATTGTTGGCACCAGTTGCGATCTCTAACTAAAAGCGCTGTTGCAAACTAGCTTCTCCAACAGTCTCGTACAGAAATTTCAGGAATCCAGCAGTAACTGCATCGAGTAAGGCGTAATTTTAAAAAATATATTATACTGAATGTAATATTTCTAATTAGAAAGAAGTCTTTCCATGTTCAAACTCATCGGCTTGATTCTTGTCGTCGTTGCCCTAGGAATCGCACTCTACAGTTACTTCCTTTCCCGCCGCGATCAATAAGTTCGGCTGTTTACCGACCCAGTCATTTCTTATCAGGAATGACTTTTTTTATTTTTTGGTTGTTTTTTACTTGCTAAGTTAATCATTTTAATGCATAATATAACCATTAACTAATCTAATCCATTAGTTAATTAATTCACTGACGTAACTCCCAGGTATTTCCATCGTCAGTGAATTAGCGTTAATCGACTAGTGTCACCACATATTGCCTGCTGCCCCCAACCATATCGAAGGAGGTAACACCCATGTATAAACGCCTACTCGTTCCACTCGATGGCTCCAGTAACGCTAATGAAGCGCTCAAGACCGCGATTGACTTGGCTCAGGACTGGCATGCCAAACTGATTCTCCTGCACGTCATTGACATTACCCAGTTCTCCGCGCAAGGCCTGGGTGGTGGCTACGCAGCCGTAATCAAAAGTCTCCGCGATACCAGCCAAGAAATTCTAGAAGCGGCTCGTGATTACGCTGAAGAAGCAAATCTGGAAACTACGATGCTGGTTCGTGAAGGCGCACCAAAACAGATAATTGTTGAACTTGCTAACGCCACAGATAGTCCAATCGACCTCATCGTCATGGGTAAGTCCGGAACGAACGCGTTCTCCCGCATGATCGTGGGTTCCACGACAAATTACGTGGTTCAGCACGCTGAACCCAACGTGATCGTCGTCAACGACCTACCCGAACCGCACGAGTAAGTCGATTCCACCTTAAGTTGTCAACTAAAGCTTGCAGAGAGGTCCTCCCCTCTCTGCTTTTTTGTGTTTCAGGAGATTTCCATTAATCTAATTATACTTAATGCCGTTTTCATGAAAGAAATCCTGCTGACCCCCTTTTCTTCCATCCACTGACCAAGCTATAATAGACTGACGAACAATTCATAGGAGGTATTTATTTTGAAACAAACGCAACCTCGTTGGTTCCTGGTCGGCATGATGCTGATCGCCGCCAACCTCCGTTTACCAATCACCATTATTCCACCCTTACTTCCCAGTATTGAAAAATCTCTGAATCTTCCCAGTTCAATGGCTGGACTGATCACGTCGATTCCCCTGGTGACCTTTGCTATTTTTTCACCGATCATTGTGAAATTAGCACAGCGCTGGGGTAACGAGCGGACCGTCTTCAGCCTCTTCTTACTGCTGATCATCGGGACTTACCTCCGAATCATCCCCACCTTACCAGCCCTACTTTTCGGGACGTTTCTTGTCGGCGTTGGGATCGACAGTGGTAATGTACTGGTGCCAGCCTTAATCAAGGAACACATGCCCTACAAGATTCGCCTGGGAACGAGTCTGTACACCCTGTCGATGCTCCTTGTTGGGGCTATTGGGACTGCCGTTTCTGGAATCCTAATTTCTCGGACCAGTCTCGCCGCCACCCAAGCCTACTTGGGGGTCATCAGTATCATCGCTATCTTTGCCTGGTTTCCAAATATTCGTGCAAAACGGCAGGAGCCGTTGACCGATGAACAGCGATCCCACGTTCCTCACTTTCAGAGTGTCTGGCGGCAACCGCTGGGCTGGCTGATTACCTTATTCTTTGGTTTGCAGTCGTTGGTCTACTATGCGATTATTACCTGGATGCCATCAATTCTGGCTGTTCACGGCGTCTCGACCATTACGTCCAGTAACCTCCTGACACTGCTTCAAATCAGTGGTCTACCGCTCTCATTTATGGTGCCACTCCTTTTTAACAAACGCCACGGTGTCAGTATTCTGCTGAGTATCATGACGCTAGGCTATGTCGTCGCTCCGCTCACGTGGCTGATCGATACCAACTCCGTGCCCTTCCTCACCATCGTCTCGTTAGTTACTGGTCTGGGCTCCGGAGTGGCATTTAACCTCGCCATCATGTTCTTTACGGAAAAGACAACGAACCCATATCAAACGGCGGCCATCTCTGGTATGGCCCAGTCCGCGGGTTACCTGCTGGCGGCGGTCGGTCCGATTCTTTTCGGTTACTTACGACAATTCAGTGGTTCCTGGATGCCGGTGATCTGGCTACTGGTCATCTTCGCGATAGCACTGACCACCACAGGCATCATCGTCCAACGGCGCGGTATGATTCAGAATTAACTGGTTTAAAACCATCGCCTGCGGCTGCCAGAGATTCCGCCTGTTAACTTTTATGCCCAAAATAAAATGGCTTTACCATCGAGATCCGGTGGTAAAGCCATTTTTCATTATCTTAGTAAGTCATCAAACTGAAGACATCGTAGCCCTTCAGCTTGTCGCGACCGTGCAGTTCTTCCAATTCAATCAGGAAGGCCGTACCAACCACGATACCACCCAAGTCTTCGACCAATTGGATGGTTGCACCAATGGTCCCACCAGTGGCTAAGAGGTCATCGGTAACCAAAACCTTTTGGCCCGGCTTGATGGCATCCTTGTGCAGGTAGAGCGCTGACGTGCCGTATTCCAAGTCATAAGATGCCTTGACCGTTGGCCGTGGCAACTTGCCTTGCTTACGAGCAGGTGCGAAACCGATGCCCATTTGGTACGCTACAGGACAGCCAACGATGAATCCGCGGGCTTCTGGACCCACGACCATTTCGACACCCTTGTCTTTAGCATATGCGACAATTTCGTCGGTTGCGGCGTGGAAAGCCTCACCGTCCGCCATTAGTGGGGAGATGTCCCGGAACATGATACCCTTTTCTGGGTAGTCTGGAACGGAAGCAATATATTTCGTAAAATCAGTTGCCATAAGTTAAGTAGCTCCTTTATTTTATATCAATGCGGTAAGACGCTTCGTTAACGCCGCAGCCGGACAGGCCAAGAGATCTTGTTCCGTCTGCATCTGTTGTTGCCGAAGTTGGTAACTCGGGGCCGCTGTCAGATTCTTGTGCTCCGGGTGCGCCACACCATTCATGATGCCATGATCGATTGCGATGAAGCCACACTCGAAGAACACCTGAATCATGAAGACTAACTGGGTTCGTGGAATTTGCAAGAAAGTTGCCAGTTGCGCCAATTGGTGCCCCACATCTACTTGTTGATGCGTTGCAACGAACTTAAATAGTTTAGCATATTGCGAGCGAGTTGGCATCCCTAATTGCGAAAGACTTTCTTTCTTATAGAGATAAGCCGTGATTTGCGCGGGTTGCAGTTGTTTTAAAACCGTCTCTAAATCAGTCGTGGCATCCGGACAATCCACAATAAACACGGCAGAATCGGCCGGTAACTTTTCAGCCACACTTCCGTCATAAAGCAGTGCCGTCGCCGTTTCTGGTAGTTGGTTAGCTAACTGTCTGAACACGTTGTTGTGGAAGAACACGTACGTTCCGGGTTGCTGGAACATTTTTTGGTGAAGCTGATTAGTCCGTTCAACTTTTACTGAATTATCCGTTAGCCGAAGATCCTTGACCATCACCTGTAGCGAATGCCGACCCTGCCAGACATTATCCTCGATAGCACCCAGAACTGCTGCCGAATCCGGCGCCGCACTCAGAGCCGCGACTTCATTTCCAGCACCAAATTGAATAGCGTTGAGTTGATGATTGCCTTCCTGAAGCTGAAACTTCAGGTGAGACTTGTCTTTACCAATCGCCTTGATCTGCGTCAACGTCGCCGTCTCAAAGGCAAACAACGGCTGGCTGTTATCCGTTCCAAATGGTGCCAATTGTGCCAGCTCTTGATACAGATTTGACGTGACCGCACCAACCTCTAAGGAGGCCGCCACCGGCACCTCGGCCGGCCCACTTTCGGCCAGTTTCTGGTTACTTGCCTCCTGATCCAAGGCATCAGCTAAGGCACCTAGTTGCTCGCTAGGCACCGTTAACCCAACAGCCATGTGATGACCACCAAATGCCGTCATCAGGTCTCTATGACCGCCTAAGGCCTCAAAGAGGTTGAATGCGGCCACGCTTCGGCCAGACCCTTTAGCCCGACCATCCGCATTGACGTTCAGAACCAATGCCGGCTTGCCCGTCGTCTCAACGACCTTGCTGGCAACGATTCCCAGAACGCCTTCGTGCCAGTCGTGCCCACTGATAATCAGTGCGGCCCGGTCACGGTGATCGGCGTCCTCAGCTTGTGCCAAGGCCGCCTGACTGATCTGTTGGACCAGTTCCTGACGTTTACGATTCTTTTCCTCGGTCTGCTGAGCCAATTCCTTGGCCCGGGCGTCATCCAGCGTCGTCAGTAACTCGACTGCAGGACTGGCATCTTCCAGCCGGCCCAGTGCGTTCAAGCGGGGCGCAATGCCGAAGCCAATCGATTGCTCGGTCAGTTCTTCAGGCTTAATCCCCGCCCCGGTCATGAGCGCTTGCAAACCCGGCCGTTCATCTTGTTTTAACAATTGGAGACCGAAGTAGACCAACACTCGATTTTCATCGACTAATGGCACCAAATCAGCCACTGTTCCGATAGCCGCGAGGTCCAAGACATCTTGAGGAATCTCTTCGCGTAGTGCTTGCGCAACCTTAAACGCCACACCAGCACCGGACAAACCGCCAAAGGTATATTCAGCACCGGGATATCGCGGATGAATGATGGCATAGGCAGCGGGTAATTCTTGAGGAAGTTCATGGTGATCCGTGACAACCACGTCCACGCCAGCTTCGTTTGCCGCCGCAATCGCCTCATTACCAGCGACCCCGTTGTCCACCGTCACAATGAGCTGGGTACCCGCCGCAATCAGCTTTTTAAAAGCCGCTACGTTTGGCCCATAACCGTCAGTAAAACGATTGGGAATATAGGTGTTGACCTTGGCGCCCATCTCATTGAGCGTTTCGTAAAGAATCGACGTGCTCGTGACCCCGTCGGCATCGTAGTCCCCGTAGATCGTAATCTGCTGGTCGCTTCCGATGGCGTCCTCAATCCGGTCGACACCCTTTTGCATATCGTGCAGAAGGTTAGGATCGTGCAGCTGTTCCGGTCCTGGATGCAAGAAGGCATGCGCAGCATCCGGCGTTTGATAGCCCCGATTCCACAGAATCTGAGCAACAATCGGCGAAATCTCTGCGGTCTTCGCTAGCGCCTGCGCCTCCGCAGAGGGCTGGTCAACATTCTTAATGTTCCATTGGTATTGTGCGGCAATCACCAGCAAATCATCCTTTCTAAACGTTAGAAAAGCGGTGTCACTGGCACCGCTCCTCGCTATCGGTTCTTGTTATTTTTCAGCTAATCTTGCCTTTAATTCAGCGTTTTCTTTCTCTAAATCCTGCAACTGCTTTTCCTGTTGCCCGGCGATCTGCTTACTCTTAGAGTTCTGCAGACGCTTGGTCAGGCGGTCATTGTCCTTGGTCAGTGCGTCAATACGCTCATTGCTGCTCTGCTCCAAGTCCTTGTATGCTCGGTTGTGTTGGAAGACGGTGATGGTTGAAAAGAGAATCATCAAGACCGCACCGATCAGTATCGACACCAACAGAATCAAAATCAATGGCCAATGAACCGTTGTGAATCCAAAAGAAACCGGGACACTTTCCACATTTAAAATAGCAAAGATTGCCACCACGATGACTAATAAGATTGTTAAAACGATTCGCCACTGATTTTTCATTTCTGAGCACCTTCCGCAGTTATTTTTTGAAATGGCACGTTGTATTCATCAAAATCCTTGACGACCCGCGTGTTCTTAAAGACCTCACGCGCTTGCTGCTGCAGCTCTAAGGCCATCTTGCCGGTGTAACGAGCCGAGATATGATTGAGGAGCAACATCTTCACATTGGTCCGTTTAGCCAGCTCAGCCGCTTGAATATTGGTTGAGTGGTAGTAGGCCCGTGCCAACTTGCTTTCTCCCTTAGCAAAGGTACTCTCGTGAACCAGAACATCGGCGTCCTGCGTCAGACGAGACGCATTCTGCGTTTGACGAGTATCACCCAAGAGCGCAACGATTCGTCCGGGTTGACTCGGTCCCAAGAAGTCTGCACCACTCACGGTCCGACCGTCGGGTAGCGTGACGGTCTTGCCAGCCTTCAGTTGACCGTAGACTGGTCCAGAAGGAATCTGAGCCTCCCGTAGCTTTTCAACCATCAATTCTCCTGGATGATCCTTCTCGACGACCCGGTAGCCAAAGCATTCGATCCGGTGATCGAGATGCTGGGCGTAAACCCGAAATTTATCGTCTTCGAAAATCATGCCATCCGCCGACAGTTCGCGGTAGTGAATCTTGTAAGACAACTTGGTCTCGGAGACACGCATGCTCACTTCAACGAAGTCGCGAATGCCCTTTGGTCCATAGATGGTTAGCGGTTCATTGCCACCCTGAAACGACCGGCTACTCAAGAGACCTGGTAGCCCAAAAATATGGTCACCATGCAGGTGGGTAATAAAAATCTTATCGATCTTCCGCGGCTTTAACGTGGTCCGCAGAATCTGGTGCTGGGTGGCTTCACCCACGTCGAACAGCCACACTGAATTACGCTCATCAAGTAAGCGCAACGCCGTACTGGTCACATTTCGAAACTTTCCGGGTGACCCGGCGCCCGTCCCTAAAAATTGAATTTCCATATTTTTTCGTTCCTATTCTATAATTAAAGTCCGTCCACTATTTTAGGGGATTTTGGGTAAAATCGCAACTCTCAAAACCGGCCATCTCCAGTGAAGGGGATTATTGCTGGGGTTCTCTCCTAAAATTCGGTATAATCGAGGTAAGCTTGTGATTGGGGGCAACAGAACATGCGGCTCATTGACTTTAACCTGTCGACCATCGACTTGCACCCCGCCCTGCGCCTGTATTGGGAGCACGACGGCCAGCAAGTGCCGGTGGTCGACCTACAAACCAAGACTGACCAGCTTCACCTCATCACCGGAACCGGCCGACCATTAACATTGGATCAACTGCGGACCCGCGCACAACAGGTCGACCCGCAGGCCAGCCTGTTTATCGCGCAGGAACCACCCCAACGTCTCTACGGTTACCGCCTAGTGCCCCATCAAATCTTATTCGGTTGAAAGGAGTTTTACCATGCGTTTCTTCACCAAAGCATCATTGCTTCTCAGCCTCAGCCTTCTCACGGTGGGGCTCGTCGGCTGTCAATCTAGCAGCGGCCAAAAGAGTACCGCCAGCTTCAAGGACAGCAGTAGCCAGTCTAGCAGCTACAGTGCCAAGGAACCAGACGCCGCAGTGACGTCATCCTCTGCCTCACACAAAGAGGAGGCGCAGACGTATCACCCGCAGGCCAAGTTGACCAAGAACGCCCGCTACGTGAAGTCAGGCAATCTCAAGAAGGCCGGACAATATACCTTTGATAAGGTCGGAACTCAGCTCACCTTGAATACCGTTAAACATCCCCAGACGACGATTAAGTCAGGCGACTTGACGTATAAGGTCACGACCGTCCGGATCATTAAGAACACCGCCAAAACAGCCGCGGCCAAACGGATGGCCGCCCAAGCCCTGAATTTGGCGCAACTCAAGAGTCCCTATTACACGCTACAGGTCAAGTTTACCATTTATAACCGCGGGAAGCAGGCCGTAACCACCGATGGGATTCAAAGTATCCAGCTCGGCGGCAATCGCCAATTGAACGCAGCTAATCAACTGAGTGATGCCAGCGCGGGGAAGACTATTCCGGCTGGAGACAAGCTCGCTACATTTGCGACCGGCCTCGCCAGTGAAAAGACCAAGCCTAATCTAAAGTCCGTTAAAATTAAGTTTGCTGGCGCATTTGCCAACAAAAAACAAGTGGTCAAACCTACAACTTGGTTAAAGTTAACGCTGTAACCGAGCCACTTATTGCCGTGAACCACTAGCAATTATTTAAATAGCTTCACAAATTCAAAGTTAAAGCGTGGTCAATCAGGATTCAAGTCTTGATTGACCACGCTTTTTTTGGCGCTAAACTATTAAGCCATGTATTCGAAGGTAAAGTCGTCGATCTTGACCAGGTCACCGTTCTTGGCACCGTGATCTCGTAGACCATTGTCGACGCCCATTCCCCGCATTTGACGGGTAAAGCGTAACAAACTTTCATCATGGTTGATATCGGTCATCCGGAAGAGCTTCAACAGCTTGTCACCGGTCAGAACCCAAGTACCATCGGCATCCTGCGTAATTTCAAATTCTGCTTCAGGCTTGAAGTCGTATTCGGCCTTTTCGACCACTTCTTCTTGCTTGACTGGGAACTTCGGCGTTGCAGCCAAGATATCAGCCGTCCGTTGTAACAACGGAGTTAACCCATCATGCGTCAGTGCGGAGACCGCATAGACTTCTGGTGCCTGAGCCAACAGCTTATCCTGCTTCAAGTCTTCCTTGAACTTAGCTAAATTGTCAGCAGAATCCGGCATATCCATCTTGTTAGCCACCACGATCTGTGGTCGCTTCAGGATATCTGGATCGTAGGTCTTAAGTTCTTCATTAATTTTTTCGAAGTCTTCGTAAGGATCACGCCCTTCGAGACCACTCATATCGATCAGATGCAGGATAACCCGCGTCCGTTCAACGTGCCGCAGGAATTGGAAACCTAAGCCAACCCCATTGGCGGCCCCTTCGATCAGACCAGGTAAATCGGCCATGACGAAGTCGCGACCATCTGGCAACCGCACCATCCCCAGGTTAGGGACCAGCGTGGTAAAGTGATATTCAGCAATCTTAGGCTTGGCACTCGTCACCGTCGACAACAGCGTTGACTTCCCAACAGATGGGAATCCAACTAAACCGACATCGGCGAGGACCTTTAATTCCAAACGAATTTCAAATTCCTGCCCAGGTTCACCGTTTTCGGCAATTTCTGGTGCGGGATTCTTTGGTGAGGCAAAGTGAATATTGCCCCGGCCACCACGACCACCCTTGGCCACGATAGCTGAGTCGTCACTGGCAACTAGGTCAGCGATGACGGCACCCGTTTCGTTATTATAAACGGTTGTTCCTTGGGGTACGCTGATGATTGTGTCAGCGGCGCCCCGCCCAGTCATGGACTTAATGGCACCGTTACCCCCACTCTTGGCCTTGAACTTCCGTTGGTACCGGAAGTCCATCAGCGTCCGTAAGCCTTCGTCAACGGCGAACACGATGTTACCACCGCGACCACCGTCACCACCGGCTGGCCCACCATTGGGCACAAACTTTTCCCGACGGAAGGCGACCATCCCGTCGCCACCCTTACCGGCCTTGACGTCAATTTTAACTTGATCTACAAACATAATTATTATTCCTCGTTTTCTAAACCAGCGCGTGCTGCTTTCTTCGTAAAGTATCCTGCTAGCCAGTATACCGGCAAACGGCCGTCACGTCAAAGTTTCGTTGGCGTACGCGGACTTTTTATTTCTGCCGTCTCGGCCTGTAAGGTCAACCGAATCGTCTGCGCAACGGTTTTGCTGACACCCAATTCCCGCAAATCGTCCACACTGGCTTCACCGATCTTCTTAGTCGAGCCAAATTTCCGTAGCAATTTATTCCGCGTCTTAGGTCCCACACCGGGGATCCGGTCAAGCCGAGAACTCAGTGAATTCTTGCTGTGAACCTGTCGGTGGAAAGTAATCGCGAACCGGTGAACCTCGTCTTGAATCCGCTGAACCAGGTAGAAGCCCTGACTCTTCGGGTCCAAGTGAACGTGGTGGTCATCGGGACCAAATAATAGGTCGGCCGTCTTATGGTGGTCGTTCTTGACCATCCCGGCAACCGGAATGTGCAGGTCAAATTCGTCCGCCAAGACTTCCTTGACCGCATTCATCTGAATGTCGCCCCCATCCATCAGGATCAGGTCTGGCATCTGCGCGTGCTCCTTGAGCAAGCGCCCATAACGCCGCCGAATAACTTCCAGGGTGCTAGCCGTTTCATCGGCGTGGTCGACCGTTCGTAATTTGTATTTTCGGTATAACTTCTTATTGGGTTGACCATCAACGAAGACCACCATTGCTGAAACCAAGTCGGCACCTTGAATGTGGGAGTGGTCAAACGCTTCAATCTTGTGCCCGGGAGCAATGCCCAGTGCATCGGTGATTTCCTTCATAGCCCCAGTCGTCTTACCCTCATCAAGCTCTAACAGCCGAAACTTCTCTTCTAAGACCAATCGCGAGTTCTTAGCGGCCATGTCCAGCAAATCACGTTTGGTGCCCCGCTGCGGCGTTCTAACGGGCACATGGAGGATTTCCTCGATGCTGGCGGCATCAATACTAGCTGGCACCAGGATCTCACGTGGAAGTACCGTATTCTTCCGCTGATAGAACTGCACGATAAAACTGGCCAGCTCTTCTTCGGCTGTGCTAACAATAGGAAAGAGCCGTTTCTCTCGTTTCATCAATCGCGCCTGGCGAATGAAGAAAATCTGAATCGATAGCCACCCCTTGTCCAGGTAAAAGTTGAAGATATCTCGTGGCGTACTGTCATTGGAAATAATCTTCTGCTTTTCAACCGTGGCCTCAATGTAACGAATCTGATCACGCAGGTCGGCTGCCCGCTCGTAAGCCATGTCGGCAGCCGCTGCAGTCATCCGATCGGTCAGTTCCTTTTCAGCATGACCAACGTTCCCGTTTAGGAAAGATTTGATCTTCTTAATCTGTTCGTCGTAATCGCCTTGGGGCACCTCTTTGAAGCAGGCGCCGAGGCACTGTCCCATATGGTAGTACAGACATGGACGACCCTGATAGCCGTTGCACCGCCGTAGCGGATAGACCTTCTGCAGGAAGTGAATGGTTTCTTCAGCCGCATAAACGTTGGGATACGGCCCAAAGTAGTAGGCCCCATCCTTCTTGATGTCGCTGACCAACAGCAATTGGGGATCCCGTTCATTGGTAATCTTAATGTAGGGGTACCCGGTCCCCCGCTTCAGCTTGATGTTGAAGTACGGCTGATGCTTTTGAATCAACGTAATTTCTAGGAGGAAAGCCTCCTTGTCGGTCGAGGTGATGATCGTTTCAAAATCCACGATTTCACTGACTAACTGCGCCGTCTTCCCGGTGTGACTACTCTTAAAGTACGACCGCACCCGGTTCTTCAGGTTCTTTGCCTTCCCCACGTAAATAATCTGGCTGTTGATGTTCTTCATCAAATAACAGCCGGGAAGGCCCGGCAATAACGCCAGTTTGTGTTCCAAATATTCCGATGCCAAGGGCCTAACCTCCCGTTCATTTCTCGAATTAGCTTATAAAGTATAAGCCGAATACGTGTTTGGTGCAAGCAATTCACCCCAGCCGCGGTGCCGATTCTCGGATTATTTTTGTCGGTCATAAGTCGACTCGATTTCTTCGGTTTTTGCCAAGCCTTATCCTGATAAATGACAAATCTCAGAAATTCTGCTATGATAACTGCTAAAGACAAGGAGGTGGCTTGAATGGCTCTTAAAGTAAAACGCCAGGATGACCTTGACTCCATGTTCGGTAAATTTGCTGAGATGGACCCCACGGACGTGAAACGCGACAAGTTTTTGAAGCGTGACGATGCCCACAAGGATAACAAGCGCGCTAAAGGCTTGATCAACGCCGATAAATCAAAACACGAACAGGATCACAGTCAAGACTAACGTTGAAAGTTAAAGGACTCACGGAATAAATCCGTGGGTCCTTTTGTTTTAGGCTTTAACTTGGATATAGCTCCAAACGACTACCGTTCCGGTTGGAAACCGTGGGGGTAGCGTTCATTGAGGCGTTTAATGTTATCCTGTGCCACTTCATCGAAGTCGATGTCAGCCCACTGGGCAATCTGGCTGAGATACCAGAGCACGTCACCCATCTCTTTAACGATGGCTTCGTGGTCCATGTCCTGACCGTGGAAGGTGTAGTTCTTGACGAGATCAACAACTTGGCCCGATTCACCGGCCAACCCCAATGCACAGTTGGTTAGAACCTGTTCGTTGCCGTACAACGTCCGGTTCGCAGCTTTTTGATAATCATTAAATTCCATTCCTATTCCT
Organism: Levilactobacillus fuyuanensis; assembly: GCF_003946395.1. Lineage (GTDB taxonomy): Bacteria > Bacillota > Bacilli > Lactobacillales > Lactobacillaceae > Levilactobacillus > Levilactobacillus fuyuanensis. The sequence continues at coordinate 69,004 of NZ_RHNZ01000001.1, forward strand.
CCCCAAAGGCTTGTTCTTCGATCCAGTTCCAGACAGCATCCTTCCCGACCTTTTTCGGTGCTGAGAACATGATGATGTTGTCGGTGTTAGGTAGGTTCATGGCCTTCTTGATCTGACTCACAGCCTGATTCCACTTACCACGAGCAATCTTGTCACTCTTAGTGGCGACGATCAGCGTTGGTAGGTTAAAGTAAGCCAGGTACTGGTACATCTGAACATCGTCTTCGGTCGGTGCGTGCCGGGCATCAACGAGTGAAACGACCCCTTTTAATTGGTCGCGTTGGGTCAGGTACGTTTCGATCATGTTGCCCCACTTTTCCCGTTCCGTCTTGGAAACCTTGGCGTAACCGTAGCCAGGGACATCGACGAAGTAGAGTTGATCCTCGACGTTGTAAAAGTTCAGGGTCTGAGTCTTTCCCGGTTGACTAGACGTCCGGGCGTATGAGCGCCGGTTGATCAGAACGTTGGTCAATGAAGACTTCCCGACGTTTGACCGGCCGACCAGCGCAATTTCTGGATACCCCGTCGTTGGGTATTGTGCGGGGTCAACCGCACTCATGACTAATTCTACGTGATTGACTTCCATTGGTTAATGCCATCCTCTCCAAATATCTTTCATTATTCTAACACAGAACGTCACCCCACTGGGGACTTTCTCGAACAGGCATTCTGCAATAAAGCGGTTAAAGCCCACTCCCCCAACCCTTTGCGCGGCCATAAAAAAAGCGACCAACCTAAAGGCTGGTCGCAACGCCACACAGTGTGGCAATTATGAAACTTTTTGATCCTTTAAGATCACATCAGGTTCAGCATGGTCGGTCACGGTTTCAGCCGTAATCACAACCTTCGCCACGTCATCACGACTAGGCAGGTCGAACATGATATCACGCATCACGTCTTCAATGATTGACCGCAATCCACGGGCACCAGTGTTCCGGGCGATGGCTAACTTGGCCATTTCACGGAGGGCAGCTGGCTGGAATTCCAGTTGAACATCATCGAGGGACAGCAACTTCTCGTACTGCTTGACCAATGCGTTCTTAGGTTCCGTCAAGATCCGAACCAAATCGTTTTCATCCAGCTTTTCGAGGGCTGTCAGGATTGGCAACCGCCCGATAAATTCTGGAATCAACCCGAATTGGAGCAAGTCTTCTGGAATCACGTGTTGCATCAGGCTATCGCCAGAAGCTAAGACGTTTTGTTCCTTACTGTCGGCACCAAATCCAATCGTTTGGTCACCCAGACGACGCTTGACGATACCGTCAATGCCATCAAAAGCCCCACCAACGATGAAGAGGATGTTGGTCGTGTCGATTTGAATGAACTCTTGTTGGGGATGCTTACGACCACCCTGAGGCGGAACATTGGCAATCGTACCTTCAAGAATCTTCAGGAGGGCTTGTTGCACCCCTTCGCCGGAAACGTCACGCGTAATCGAAACGTTCTCGGACTTCTTAGCAATTTTATCGATTTCATCGATGTAAATAATACCCTTTTCAGCGCGGTCCACGTCATAATCGGCGCTTTGCAGCAACTTCAAGAGGATGTTTTCAACGTCTTCACCCACGTAACCAGCTTCAGTCAAGGTCGTGGCATCTGCAATTGCAAATGGGACGTTCAGAATCTTAGCCAGGCTTTGCGCCAGGTAAGTCTTCCCGGAACCAGTAGGTCCGATCACCGCAATGTTACTCTTTTGCAGTTCAGGGCCCTCATCGTCGGCCTGCGCCATTTCGTTTACCCGCTTATAGTGGTTGTAAACAGCAACGGATAACGTCCGCTTGGCTTCCTTTTGACCGATGACGTATTGGTCGAGCGTGTTGACGATATCAGCAGGCTTCGGCACTTCTAAGGTTTCTTGTGCGCTGTCTTGGCTAGCTTCTTCATCAATGATTTCTTTACAGAGGTCAATACATTCATTACAGATGTAAACACCCGGGCCGGCAACGATCTTCTTTACTTGATCTTGTGATTTACCACAAAAAGAACAGGTCACTGGGCCAGTCGTTTCGGTGTTTTCAAACAATAAACTTCACCCTTTCTCTCCAGGCTTAAGCCTAACTCATTACAAAAAGCTGTGTGTCAGTAAACCTGTCGAACTAACCAGATTTCCCTATCAATCGTGTACTATACCACAGATAAGCCCACGATAAAATCAATTTGCCTCAGCGGCGCAGAAAACCTGATTCTAATGAAAAACCGGGACAACAGCGACTGTCATCCCGGTCAAGTTCTCAATTGAATAAAGAATTAGTCTTTATCTTCTGAGTCCTTCTTCTTGTCTTGCTTTGCGGAATCGGCAATCAAGTCAACGGCGCTCTTGATAGCAATGTCATGCTTTAACATGTCATCTGAAAGGGCACTGCGAACAGCACTTTCTTCCATGCCGTATTGGCCAGCTAAGTCCTTAACTTCAGCACTGATTTCGTCTTCTGAAGGTTCGATCTTTTCAGCAGCAACGACGGCTTCAAGCACAAGGTTAGTCTTAACCCGCTTATCGGCACCATCGGTGAATTGCTTCCGTAAGTCGTCTTCAGTAGTCCCAGTCAATTGGAAGTACATCTTTGGTTCAATACCTTGTTGTTGCATGTTAGCCAGGTATTGGTCCATTTGACGGTTGATATCATCCTTCAGCATAGCTTCTGGGATGTCACCGATTTCGGCGTTATCAACGGCTTCGCTGATAGCTTCGTCTTCGATAGCATCGTGAGCAGCTTGGGTCTTTTGTTCCTTCAAGCTGTCTTTAGTCTTAGCTTGTAATTCTTCTAAGCTGTCAACATCTTCGTCAACATCCTTAGCGAATTCATCGTCCAATTCTGGTAATTGCTTTTCCTTAACTTCGTGTAAGGTAACCTTGAAAGTGGCTTCCTTGTCACGTAAGTCTTCGGCTTGGTAATCCTTAGGGAAAGTAACCTTAACGTCAACGTCATCGCCGGCCTTGTGACCAACTAATTGGTCTTCGAAGCCAGGGATGAAGGAGTTAGAGCCTAATTCCAAGGAGTAGTTGTCAGCCTTACCACCATCGAATTGCTTGCCATCAACGTAACCGTCGAAGTCAATCACAACAGTGTCGCCCTTAGCAGCGGCTTCGTCTTCTTTAAGCACTAATTCGGCTTGTTGTTGACGTTGCTTTTCTAATTCGGCATCGATGTCCTTTTGGTAAACCCGCGTGTTTTGCTTCGTTACGCTGAGGCCCTTGTAGTCACCAAGCTTAACGTCTGGCTTAACCGTAACAACGGCCTTCAGAACCCAAGCCTTACCCTTGTCCATGGATTCAACATCCACTTGGGGTTGGTCGACTGGTTCGATACCAGCGTCCTTGATAGCTTCTTCGTAAGCATCCGGTAAAACAATGTTTAAAGCATCTTGATACAATGCTTCTTCACCGTACATTTGGTCGAAGATTTGACGTGGTACACGGCCCTTACGGAAACCAGGTACAGCCAGGTTCTTCTTGGTACGCTTGAAGGCCTTGTCCAGACCATCTTTGATCATATCAGGAGCAATTTCAAAGGTTAATTCGCCTTGATTAGAGTCCTTTTTTTCCCATTTTGCAGCCATTATTTTCCCTCCGAAATGAAAGATATTACTATTTACAATTCTATCAATTGCATACTGTATAAGTGTACCTTATGCTATCCAAATTGTAAAATGATTTTTGCTGAAATGCCGTGAATGACGCGGCTTTCCTTAAATTTTTTGCTGAAAATCAGGTAAAAATAAACCGCTGCCGAGAAATTAACGTCGCGGGCCAGATTATCCCGGCACCGCACCGCGGAATCAGCGAAAACGTCCCGTCGTACACAGCGACATTTTAGGTACGAAAAAAGGACTGAAAGGTTACCCCTTCAGCCCCTCTTTCAAGGCACACTAATTAATAAAATTAATTAGTCGTCAATTTCCGTAACAGTACCGGCACCAACAGTGTGGCCACCTTCACGGACAGTGAACTTAGTACCCTTTTCAATGGCAGCTGGTTGGATCAGTTCAACAGTGAACGTCACGTTATCACCAGGCATAACCATTTCTACGCCATCAGGCAATTCGATAACACCAGTGATATCAGTGGTGTGGAAGTAGAATTGTGGACGGTAGTTTGAGAAGAATGGCGTATGACGGCCACCTTCTTCTTTGCTCAAGATGTAGACTTCACCCTTGAACTCTTTGTGGGTTTGGATCGAACCTGGTTGTGCAAGAACTTGGCCACGAACAACTTGTTCACGGTTAATCCCACGCAATAAGGCACCAACGTTATCCCCGGCTTCACCAAGGTCCAACGTCTTACGGAACATTTCAAGACCAGTAACAGTAGTCTTCAATACGTCGTCATGTAAACCAACGATTTCAACTTCGTCACCAACCTTAACCATCCCACGGTCGATACGACCGGAAGCAACAGTCCCACGACCAGTGATCGTGAAGACGTCTTCAACGGGCATCAAGAAAGGCTTGTCGTTTTCACGAACTGGCGTTGGGATGTAATCATCAACAACGTCCATTAAGTGAAGGATAACCTTGGTTTGTTCTTCGTCGCCTTCGAGAGCCTTCAAAGCAGACCCGCGAATAACTGGAATATCGTCACCAGGGTAATCGTATTCGGACAGCAATTCACGAACTTCCATTTCAACTAAGTCGACCAATTCGTCGTCATCAACTAAGTCGGTCTTGTTTAAGAAGACAACGATGTAGTTAACACCAACTTGGCGAGCAAGCAAAATGTGTTCACGCGTTTGTGGCATAGGGCCATCAGTAGCGGCAACAACCAAGATAGCACCGTCCATTTGGGCAGCACCAGTGATCATGTTCTTGATGTAGTCAGCATGTCCTGGGGCATCAATATGCGCATAGTGACGCTTTTCAGTTTCATATTCAACGTGGGCAGTGTTGATCGTGATACCACGTTCACGTTCTTCTGGAGCAGCATCGATATCAGCGTAATCTTCGGCCTTTGCTAAACCTTTGTCAGCAAGTACCTTAGTGATTGCAGCAGTTAACGTCGTTTTCCCATGGTCAATATGGCCAATAGTACCAATATTTACATGGGGTTTAGTTCTTTCATAATGTTCTTTTTCAGCCATTAATGAAACCCTCCTGTATTTTATCGCAAGGACAATCTCTTCTCACAAAGAAAATTAATCACCCTTTGCGTAAAATTATACTACTTCTTTTCAGAAAGGGAAAGCTGGAACCCTCCCAAAAAAGAATCCTTGACCAGTATATATGCTGCAGAATTATTTGTAAACTAAAATCTTGCCGAATTTACGGTTTTTCATGATTTTCATGGTTAATCGGCCCAAATAATGCCCTCATGAAGTGATTTAAGCGGTTTTGCCACTCAGAAATTTCATTTAATTCTGCTGCACCGGTCTGATCTGTCACCGGTTGCTGTGCCACAATCTGGACCCAAGTCAGTGGATTCCGAATAATTTTGTCAATAAACGGATACAGCATCATTAATTGTAACGTAATTGTTTGTGAAACGCTAGCGGCAAGCATCGGATCTTGTTGACCCAGATCTTCATGCAGATAATTTTGCATCGTTTGTGCGGCCTGACTCGCCCCCACCGGCTCTAATTGACTGGTATCCAGGGTGTAATCTTCGTCGTCCAACCAGTGAAGCTGAACGGTCTTCGTCGTGTGTAACCGTAAAAGTTCCTCTAACAGCGTCGCACGCATCAACGGATGTAAGAAAGGATCGACCAACAGATACTGAACGCCCTGCATAAACTCCTTGAGCGGTAATTGCCGCGCATGGGTCAAACGCTGCCGCTGTTCGTCAAAATCCACATCGCCCAGATGATAGAATTGCTTCGCCAAGACTCGCTGTGTCTCACCTAGTGCCTGCCGAGAGACCTCCTCGGCAGTAACTATCTGAGTGAGTCCGGCGTCACGCCAAGACTTCGCCGCCGGTAATTCGCAGAACTCTCGAGCGAAAATAAACTGTTGATTCTTCAAAGCCACGTCTAAACGCAACTGAAAAGTCTCCGCCGTCGCCAAATAAACGGTGTCCTGTTCCGCGGCAAACTGCTCGGCGACTAAATACTTTTCATCATGATAGAGACTCGCTACCAAATATCGATTGAATTCGGCCGTTTGCTGGTCATTATAGAGCCGTTCAAACCATTCAGTCGCCGTGGACCACTCCTCCGCCTCAAACGCCTGGTGAGCCCGAACAATGGCTTGTTCACGAGCGGCTGGACTAGAAAATTCTCCCATAGCACATTCCTTTCGGTACCAGAATTGGTTGAATCAAAACGGACCGACGCCAAATGGTCTCGGTCCGCTCGTATTTTTACTGTTTGTCTGTTGATTCGGCTGGCTTCGCTGCATGTGGCCGCCGTTTCCGGTTGCGCCGTGGCTTATGCGTTGCCTGACCATCTTTGGTCGTTGCTGCGGGCTTGTTGCCAGCCGCCTTAGCTTTTGGTGCACTACTGCCCTTAGCTTTTGGCTTCGACTTGGCTTTAGGCTTAGCAGGTGTCTTGACGTCCTTAGCCTGTTCCTTCCCCGTGTTGGGCTTATCCTTGCTACTTGCACGACGATGGTGCTGGTTGACTTCCATAATGACCGGCAAGATCACTGGACGTCGATGCGTCTGCTCAAAGAGGTAGTGGCTCAAATGCTCGCGCACGTCCTGCTTCAAATGGCCCCAATCAAACTCTTTGTTGTCGAGGTTGTTTTGAACGGCCTTGCTGATAATTTGACCACTCTCCTGCATCAAGTCCTTGTTAGCCTTGACGTAGACGAATCCACGCGATGTAATCTTAGGTTCCGCCACAATCTGTTTCTTCTTACGATCAATCGTGACCACGGCGATAAAGATCCCGTCGTCGGCCAAGACTTTCCGGTCACGTAAGACGATATTTCCGATATCACCAACACCGATTCCATCGATCATGGTGTCACTGACATCAATACCTTCGCCAAGACCCATGGTGCCCTTGTCATACGTCAGAACATCACCCTTAGCGAGGATGAAGACGTGGTCGGCAGGCATTCCCAGCTCCATTGCAGCGTTGGCATGGGCATTCAACAACCGATATTCCCCTTGAATAGGAACCAAGTACTTTGGCTTCAGCAGGTTCAACATCAGTTGCAAGTCGCGTTTATAGGCGTGACCCGAAGAATTCATTTCATCGGAAATAGCCTTCACTTCACCACCAGCACGGTAAACCATGTCGCGCGTCTGGGCAACCGTCGTGTCCATGGCGTGAGAAGGCGTGGTCGTGATGTAGACTAGGTCGCCCTCTTGCAGATTAAGCGTCTTTTCTTGCTTGTTGGCCATCCGTTGAATAGCCTTGATGGGTTCACCCATCTTGCCAGTCTGCAGGATCACCGTTTCAGCAGGTTCTAAGCTGTCGAGTTGTTCTGGTGTAACCAGAAGATCGTCATCAAAAGACAATTTGCCCAGCTTCATCGCCGTGTTGACAATCTTTTCCAAGTCTTGCCCCGTCAAACAAACCTTTCGTCCCGTCTTAGCGGCGGCATCAAAGACTTGTTGAATCCGTAAGATGTTCGAAGCAACACAGGCAACGACAACCCGGCCGTTACGATAGTTGAAAGTCTCTTCGATGGATTCAGCAATTTCTTGTTCGGATGCGTTCATCGTTGGATTTTCGGCATTAGCGGAATCACTCAATACGGCTAACACGCCAGCTTGGCCAATGGCCCCAAGCCGGGCGTAATCCGTCTGGTAACCGGGCTTAGCCGTTTGGTCGAACTTGAAGTCCCCAGTGTAGACGATTTGGCCTTCATCGGTCTTCAAGACGATCCCCATGGATTCTGGAATCGAGTGGGTCGTTGAGAAGAAGGAAACAACCACGTCACCGAAGTCAATTTCAGTCTTTTCATCAACCACGTGGAAATCATCGTAGTTCTTCACCTTTGGTTCGTCGGCGACGTTCAGCTTAGCTAACGCAATCGTCATTTCGGACCCGAAGACTGGCACGTTGAATTCACTCAAGAAGTAAGGCAACGCACCAATTGCATCAGCATGGCCGTGGGTCAGGAAGACCGCAACGATGCGATCCTTGTTCTCACGTAAGTAGTTCCAGTCTGGAATCACAACATCGATCCCTAACAACTCATTTTCCGGGTACTTTAACCCACAATCTAAAATATAAATACTACCGTTAACATCAACGGCATACATGTTCTTTCCATTCTCGCGGACACCACCGAACGGAATAATTTTTATCTTCGCACTCATAAGTTCACCTCAAGTATTTTCACTAGTTTTAAGTTAATCACTGATCTGCTGCGACCAGTCTTTTCTTATAGGTATCGCTACCTAGATTCGTCCATGATTAAACTTTCTCCAGTCTACCATACTTTGGGCAATTACTGAACTACGAAGGTGTCCCACGCAAAAAAAGTCCATCTCCCCAAGGGAAATGGACTCGTCGGTGCGGCGAATTAACGACGCAGGCCTAAGCTCTTGATTAATTCACGGTAACGTTGAACATCAGTCTTCCGTAAGTAAGCCAAAAGGTTACGACGGTGACCAATCTTCTTCATCAAACCACGTTGGGAATGGAAATCCTTACGGTGATTTTGCATATGCACGTTGATTTCGTTGATATCAGCGGTTAAAACAGCAACTTGGACTTCAGTAGAACCCGTGTCGCCTTCGTGACGTGCGTATTGCTTGATAACTTCGTTTTTCTTTTCTGGACTAATAGCCATGGTAAATGTACCACCCTTCATATAATTGCCCTAAACTGAGTAAGCCGACGGTGGTTGTCGAACCAACTAAGTTAAGGGTTTGTGCTTTTGCACAGTTACCTATCATACTGAATTCCCACAAAAATAGCAAGCTTTTCCGTGTAAATGCCTATCAAGTAAAATTGCTTTACATTTATCGCGCTAAAGTATTGCATTCGGTCCCTGGGTTCTGTATAATTACATACGTTGAAATTAAGATTTCCGGTACAGGAATTCTCATTCGGAGGTGAAATTTTCATGCCAATTATCAAATCAGCAATCGAACGTGCCAAGACTAACGTCAAGGCCAACGAACGTAACTCAGCACAATTAAGCACGATGCGGACTGCCGTTAAGCGCTTCGAAGAAGCCAAGACTGCCGGTGCCGACAACGCGGAAGAATTATACCGTTTAGCTAGTGCTGCTGTTGACCACGCCGCTTCTAAGGGCTTGATCAAGAAGAACAAGGCATCTCGTGACAAGTCACGGATGGCTGCACGTTTAGCTAAGTAATCAATTAATCAAACAGATTAGATGATGCAATTCAGGGGGTCGACCATTCCGGTCGACCCCCTTTTTTGATACCCTTTTATGCCGTTTGACCCCCGGCGAATTGCGTCATAAACAACGAAAATAACATTTCCGGCGCCATCGCAGTGGATTTCATCTGCTTTTCCACCCGGAACAGCCCTAAATAAGCTTGGTTCAAATCGGTCAGCTTGAACCGTCGCTGTGACTGTAGTGCCAACTTGATCCGATAGGGATGGACCTTCAGGAGATTCGCCAACTTCCCCTGACTGTATCCCTGCTTAGCCAATACCTTAGTCTGAATCAACAACCGGAATTGGCCTTGCAAAATCGCGTTGATTTTCAGTGGCTCTTCCTTTGCCAACAACAATTCCCGGTACAAGGTGACCGCCTTGGCCGTATCCTTAGCCAGAACCTGATTGACTAAATCAAACACATTCTGTGTCAACGTCTGAGCCACCAATCCAGTAACAGCATCCGGTTGAATCGTTTTTTGCGGATAGGCAAAAAGTTCCAACTTAGGGAGTTCCGCCATCATCAGTGTCAGGTCCGCATCCGTACGTTGAATCAGCTCACCCAAGGCAGCTGGGTCCATGGTATACCCGTCCTGCTTGAGCTGATTCGTTACGAACTGGCGCACATCTCGTTCAGAAAAGTTGCCAATATCAATGGTCGTCGCCACCTTTTTGAGTTGTTTGGAAACTTTCTTGCGGCCATCTAGCTTCTCATAAGGCGCAAAAAAGACCAGCACCGTGCTTTCCATTGGTGATCCTAAGTATGTTTGGAGACTGGCAACATCGTGTTCAACCTTTTGTTTCTTGGTCTCCCCCGTCAAAAACTGAGGGTTGTCGATGCATACGACCCGCCGTTCACCAAAAAACGGTGCTGCCATGGCATCATCCAATGCAACGGCAAGTGGTACGGCATCCATATCATAAGTCGCGTAGTTCATCGTCTGTTCTTCAGCGGGAACAACTGACTTGAAGGCCGTCTTCAGTCGTCGCTGAAGGTAATCTGCTTGCCCCATAATCAGGTAAACCGGTGCGAGTTTGCCCCCAGTTGCCAAAGTTTTTAAGAGTTCATTAATCGTCAAGAGTCCCGTTCCCCTTTTAATTTAGTCTGCCAGACACCGTGTTTTCCCGCATAGACGTAGCGAATCATCCCACTCGTTTGGGTACTCACCGCTGGCACATCAGCTGCTCGAAGCGTTGCTAAAGTTTCAGCGTGCGGATGACCATAGCGATTCTCCCGTCCTGCCGAAATAATTGCCCATCGCGGACGGAGCTGGTCGATAAAGGCCGGTGCACTGGCCGTCTTGCTACCGTGATGTCCTAATTTTAACACGTCCGTTCGAAGCTGTGGGTCATCGCCAATAATTTTCTGCTCACCCGTCTGGTCCAAGTCCCCCATAAAGAGAAAGTTTAACCCACCAAAATTGCCCTGTAAGGCTAAGGAATTGGCATTCTCGGCCGGAGCCGCCTCATACGGATGCCGTACGCGTAACGGCACCTGACTGGCAATCGTGATTGGCTGGACCTTCACCGGGAAACGACTGTGAGCCAATAAGTGTTGCCACCCCGGTTCCGTCTCCATCCCCGCCGGTACGAGCAGTCGTTTAACCTTGATTGCTTGCAAAAAAGCCGGCAAATCCCCAATATGATCGGCATCATGGTGAGTCAGGTACAGGTCATCTATGTGGTCGATTCCCAAGCTGCGCAAATAATTCAGATTCGTATGTGTTGCGGCATACGTAGTGGGCGTGCGCGGCACCCATTTCGGTTGCGGAAAAGCCAAGTGCCCCCCGGTATCGATCATTGCAATTCGCCGATTGAACGGCTCCCGCAATAGGATACTATCGCCTTGACCCACGTCAAAGTAAGCGACCTCGCCGTGAAGCGGCAAATGAATCAACCCATACGCGACCCCATAGCTCGCGAGTAAACCGACTAGCCACTGCCGACGTTGGCGGGGTGGCCGAGTGAACAGCCACCAACTCACTACCAACCACAGCCAACACACCCACCACCACGGCTTGCCAAAGCTCACGTTTCCCGGTAATTCAGCCAAGCGGGCTAGTCCGCCATCCAGCATGGCCAGAACGGTCGCGCTCCACCCGCTAATTACTGGCAACCAGGGAAAACTTACGACGCCAACCAGCGTTACTGGCAGCATGACCAACGGAAATAACGGCACCAGCACCACGTTGGTTAGAATTGTCAGCATATGCCATTGAAAAATGCCGTTGAGCAGGCTGGGCAGGCCCAATAACGTCAAGCCCACTTGCCGCCACCAGTGTGACTCCTGTGCCAACAGGATCAGGCCGAGCGACAAACCATAGCTCAGTTGGCTTCCCAACTCAAAGAGCAGTCCCGGATTCACCAGCAAGCCGATTGCTAAAGCTCCCGCCCAGGCATCCAGAGTACTCACCCGTACACGAATCTTCCGACCACCCAGTTGGATTCCCCGCATCAAACAAGCCCGCAACACACCGCTACCACCACCGGCCAGAATAAAATAACCGGGAAGCCCGAGGAGCAGTCCCCATTCCCAGTGTTCCCGCTGGATTCGGAGATGGACACACAGCCATTCCACCGCCGTCAGTAGTAACGCCACGTGTAGACCAGAAATTGCAAATAAATGCAAGAGTCCCAGCTGCTGCATCCCCTGCAGTTCCTGAACGGCTTCGGCTGCACGACTGCCGGGTAGAAGTCCCAATGCGTAGACCCGTAACGCCCCCGGGAGTTGATCACAGTAACGAATCAAACGGGTCCGTTGCCGGTGCCACCAGTTACTCACGACTTGTAATGGCGATGATGGCGCGGTCTGCCGCTGAAGAACACTGACGACCTTAACGGACTTGGTCACCCCACGATGATGCCAGTAACTGGCACCATCGAATTGATTAAAATTTGTCGCCGGCAGAATGCCTACCTGCTGACCACTCACCCGCCAAAGCTGCGGCCGACGCAATTGCTTCAAGCGTTGGAGCTCTCTAGCAGACTGGACCCAACCACGAACCGTCAGTGGCTCCCCGGTCTGCTGATTTCGCGCCACAAAGTAGTAACTGGCCCCATGGAAAACGAGGGCATCCGGCTGAAACGTCATCGCTAAGGTCACGTTGGTCGGATGAAACGCCGAAACTTGCCGGCGCGTCACCTGTGACTGTCGCCACACGAAAATGCCACTGAAGATGACTGCCAGTAGCAGTGTCATTAAGAACGTTCGGCGCGATCGTAACGACACCACTCGTCCAAGCGTCAAAGCCACCAGTCCCATGCCGGCCACCGGATGGCCGCCAAAAACAACACTGATTGCCACTAAAGGTAAACACGCTAAGAACCAGTGATTAGCCGCCACTAATCCTGTTTAGGTTGTTCAAATGGTAACTGGGTTAGTAGCTCTGGGTCCACAGTGACCTGATTCAAGACGACGTGTTTCAGAGTAATCAACTTCTGAGCGTAGGGATCATTGTGATAGTTACGCATATACGTAATCTTCTTAATCCCGGCTTGCAGTAACATCTTGGTGCATTGCAAACATGGAAAATCCGTGACGTAAATTTCAGCACCGTCCGTGGCCTCCCCAAACTTGGCACACTGCAGAATGGCATTCATTTCGGCGTGAATCGTCCGGACACAGTGACCGTCCACCAAGTAGCAACCTTCATCTAGGCAGTGGTCATCGCCCGACACCGACCCATTGTACCCCGCGGCAATGATCCGCTTGTCACGAACCAGAGTTGCCCCAACCGACAGTCGGTTGCAGGTACTCCGCGTGGAAATAACTAACGCCTGAAGCATAAAATATTGATCCCAAGGAATTCTTTCTCGCTGCATGATAAAGCCCTCATTTCTTGTCAATTTAAAATTCATTTTCTGATTCAGTGGGTGCAAAATAACTCTCATCACCCAGTAACTCTCACTAGCTTACACCATCCCTCTAAAATTAACACTAACGCACCGCCGCCAATAGGCCATTGGTTGTCGCCAATTCCAAATATCTAAGTGGTTAATTGATCTTGCAAGTTAGCCACCGTCTTCTCGCCGAATCCCGGCACCTGGGTGAGATCTTTCACCGTCTGAAAGGAACCGTGAGCCGTCCGATAGTCGACGATCTTCTGGGCCTTCTTTTCGCCAATCCCGGTCAGCTGCTGAAGATCCGCTACCGTTGCCGTATTCAAATTGATAACTGCTGTCGGCCCACTAGATTTAGCGCCGCCGCTGCCAGACTGACTAGCTGTCTTGGCCGCGGTCGTCTCCTTACTACCAGTGTCTGTGGACTTCTCACCCTTCATCGGAATAGCTAACTGCTGTTGATCGGTCAACCGAGAAGCTAAATTCACCTGTTGGCGATCGGCCTTGGCCGTTAAACCACCGGCAGATTTGACCGCATCGGCGACCCACATGCCCTCCGTGAACTCATATAATCCTGGATGAGCCACGGCCCCCTGAACGTCCACAAAGACGCGGGTATCGTGGCTACTGACCCGATTGGCCGTACTGACTCCCGTTGCCGCGTGGCTCGATGCGTGACTCGTCTGTGCCTGTGCTGGTGGCACCGCTGCCGGTAAAGGCGCGGGTGCCGCATGACTCGTGATGAGCCAACCACCCAGAACGATGCCCACCACAACAACGAGTATCCCACCAATAATGAGCTGATAACGCCGTGCTAACCCCAACCACCAATCTCCAATCATTTGCATGCTAATTGCCCCCTTTACTCTTAACTCCGTAATTAAAGGCAAAATAAACTTTTAAAATCAAAAAAATTCCTCTTTTTTCCAAAGAGGAATTTCAACTTAATGCGTTTTCAGGTAATGAACCGCGTCGTCAAAGGACTTGACGGGCACAACCTTCATATTTGGCGCATACTTTTTCGCCGTTTTCTTAGCCAATTGATAATTGGTCATGTGCTGTTCTTCATACTTCAACAGTAACTTACTTGGCTTGACATACGGGGCAAAGAAGACGGTCGCACCGGCGCGCTTGGCTGCAACAATTTTCTTGTCGATTCCGCCAATCTCGCCCACATCACCGTTGGCGTCAATCGTCCCAGTCCCGGCAACCTTCTTGCCGTGACGGAGATTCTGGCCCGTCACCTGCGTATAGATCTGTAGGCTAAACATCAACCCACCAGACGGTCCACCGATATTTCCGGCATCGACCGTGACTTTAGGCTTGGCCGTCACCTTCACGTTATCCGTCAGGGTGATGCCAATACCAGCCTTCTTCGTAGGTAACCGCATCAACTTCTGCGTTGCCGCGTGCGTCTTGCCATTATGGCGATAGGTAATCGTGGCCTTCGCCCCAACTTTTTGGCGCTGAATGTACTGCTGGTAGCCGACCATTGAATTGAAATGACGGCCATTGACCTTAGTTACCGTATCGCCAACCTGGAGTTGCTTGGCAAACGGCGACTTCTGATCCACGCTCAGCACGTAGATTCCCAGATAATTCCGCGTCACCGGCTTTTTGGCAGACTTATAGGCCGTGTAGATCGACTCGTTGATGGCACTCTGCATGTAAAAGTCCTGAACCTTATCGTAGGTGGCATTACTCTGCCCACCCGTCACGGCATCCACACTTTCAATGCTGTAGATTGAATTCATTTTGGCATACAGGTAAGTCGCCGGCCGTGCTTGTGCCAACGCCACGGAGGTGATCATGTACTTCCCTTTATCCTTGTCAGGATGTCCGGGCATCTTCACAAAAGTCTTGAGATTATCCGCTTCACCGGGGCCCTCGATGTACTTGGGTAGCGGCATAAAGAAAAACGCCAAGACGGCAATCGCTAAAATCAGCGTACCGATGACTTGACGCCACTGATGACGCGTCAACTTCCACATCTACTTGTCACGCTCCAATCGCTCCCGCAGTCCTTCAGCGACCGCTGGCGGTACCAACCGCGTCAGGTCACCACCGAATTGGGCAACTTCCTTCAATAAGCTGGACGAGACGAATTGATACTTCGGCGCCGCCATCAAACAAACTGTGTCGATCTGGTCGTCCAGTGCCCGGTTCATGCCAGCAATGCCCTGTTCAAATTCGAAATCTGTGCTATTCCGCAACCCGCGAACTAGGACCGTGGCATTGACCGACCGCATAAAATCAACCGTCAATCCCGTTTCGACCTGAACTGAAACGTTTGGCAAATCTTGCACACCCGCCTCGATAAAGGCGACCCGTTCGCTGGCGGTAAAGACCCCCCGTTTGGACGTATTCTGCCCCACCGCAACAATCAGGTGATCAAACATCTTGCTAGCGCGCTGAATCAGATCCAAATGGCCATTTGTCAGTGGATCAAAGCTTCCTGGAAAGACTGCAATCGTCATTACCCTTCACTCCCTAACGCGTAAATCGTCAACTCGGTGATCCCGTAGTCTCGGCGTTCAACGAAGTCAAAACCGTCGATATCGTCGGGCAATTGCGCATTCTGGTCCGTTTCACAGATAATTCGTGCACCAGCCGCCAACAATCCCAGCTCCCGGAGTGTTGCCATCTGTTCGGCAATCTTTTGCTGCGCGTATGGCGGATCAAAGAAGACCAAGTTAAACTGATCCCCTCGATCGGCGAGTTCCTTCAAGGCCCGATTGGCATCACGTTTCAGAATCTCAAACTTTTCTGGGGCCTTCGTGACCGCCACGTTATCCTTAATCGTCTTAATAGCTGCGTATTGCTTGTCAATCAGCACGGCTTGCTCCACGCCACGAGACACGGCTTCGATACTCAACCCACCGGACCCGGCGAACAAGTCCAGACTACGACCCCCATCAAAGTAAGGGCCAATGATATTGAACAGGGCCTCTTTGACCTTGTCCGTAGTTGGCCGCGTGGCCATAGCGGGGACGGCCTTGAGTCGCCGACCACCAAAATCACCTGCTACAATTCTCATTCATCATCATCCTTCGTTGCAGCCGCCATCTCTTCGGCGACACCATTAAATGTTTCATTGATTTCTGGCCGTTGTGACGCAACGACCCGTTTGACAAAGCGTAAGTGGTTCAACTGATCCGTCAATGAGGCCACATCCGCTTGATCCACGTACAGTACCACGTAACGCATCTTCTTAGACACATACATGACGGTACCGTAGCGTTTCAATTGGCGGGTCTGTTTCAAACTATACGTATACACGATCAGACTCTGTCGTGGTTGAATTTCAAATACCATCAGTCGACCTCCTCAGTTAATGTGTGGCGCGGTAACGTTTCTGCCGCGCACTAATATTCATGACGACCCCCATGACCAGTGCAAGTGTCCAGGTACTGGACCCCCCGTAACTGATAAATGGGAACGTCACCCCGGTAATTGGCAGTAAGCCCAAGACCCCACCTAAGTTGAACAGCGTTTGCACCGTTAAATAGGTGGCCGCACCGTAACAAATCAGCGTGTGGTAAGCAGAATTACTCCGAATCCCGACCAATACTGTCCGGGTAATAATTAAAAACAGTAAGGTAATCACGCCTAAAGCCGTGATTAGCCCAAGTTCCTCGGCCAAAATGGCCATGATGAAGTCGGTATTGGGTTCGGGTAAGTACCCGGTCTTCTGGATACTATTTCCCCAACCAACACCCAAAATCCCCCCATTACTCAACGCATAATAGGAGTTCACCAACTGTTGCCCAACGCCCTGTGAATGCTCAAATGGATTCACAAAAGCCACGACCCGTTGAAGTTGATAAACGTTTTTAGCAAAACCCATCTCGGAAATCTTAACGGCCAATGGGAAGATTATTCCTATAACCACTAAGATTGCCCCCAAGAAGTAAGTAATGGCCCGCTTCCAATTAAAACCACTAGACAGCAACATCACAAAGACGATGCTGGCATTGATGGTCGCTCCCCCTAAATCCGGTTGGATAAAGATCAAGCCGATCATCACCGCACTGATGAGGACGGGCCGCAGCATCACAGCCCACCAGCCCTCAATGGCAATGGCATCCTGACGTCGATCAATGACGTGCGCTAACCAAATGATAAGATAAAATTTCACAAATTCGGCGGGTTGAATACTAATCGGGCCCAATCGAATCCACCCGGCCGCCCCGTTGATGGTCTTACCGATAATCAACAGGAACAGCAATGACCCAATCGCAATCACACTGGCATACTTCAGGATTTTCTTGTCACGTAATTTATTTAAATTCATGAGCACCATAAAGGTGTAGATGGCCAGTCCCAGAATCACGTAAAGCAGTTGCTTCACAAGGTAGCTACCGGGACTCCCCCCATTTTGTGAGCCGATATCAGCGCTGGCGGAGTACACCATCACGATCCCAAAAAGGCTCAAAATTAAGTATGGCACAAATAGCCAATAGTCCAAATATTTTAACTTCCGCATATGTTTCACTCGCTCCAAGCCTGCCGCCCGTAGACGGTAATCGAATGTTTATATTATAGCATAGCTTGCGTTTAAGATTGTGATAAAACTGGGAAGGAATGCCATAGCTGGCAATAAGGCTTGTATCGGCCCCTCACAACTACCAAAATTCCGTTAGCACAGCCGACTACAACTCACGCTATTCTCCATCGCCACGGGTCACATTCCAGTTGACCAATTCACCTTACACAAAAAGCCGGCAACAACCGCAGTTTCCTGCAGCCATTACCGGCTCGAATTTAAATTAAGTTTTAGAAATTACTTCCGTGAAGCAGTCTTCCGCTTCTTGGCAGCTTTTTCACGTTCGCTCGTGTTTAAGATTTGCTTACGTAAACGAACGTGTTCTGGGGTGATTTCACAGTATTCATCTTCGTTGATGAATTCCAATGATTCTTCCAGAGACATCTTCAATGGTGACTTAACCTTGGCAATATCTTCAGAACCGGCAGCCCGGACGTTGGTTTGGTTACGGCCACGCGTGATGTTGACAGAAATGTCGTTGTCACGGCTGTTTTGACCAATAATCATACCTTCATAGACTTCAGTACCGGCATCAGTAAAGATTAACCCACGGTCTTGAACGGCCATGATGGCGTAAGTCGTTACCTTACCAGAGTTGATAGAAACCAGAGTCCCGTTGTGACGACCTGGATTCCAGTTCTTGATAACTGGCAAGTACTTGGAGAACGTGTGGTTCATGATCCCGTAACCACGAGTTAAGGATAAGAATTCGGTTGAGTAACCGATCAATCCACGTGATGGGGCCAAGAAAGTCAAACGGGTTTGACCGTTACCTACGGCTTCCATGTTCTTCATTTCACCCTTACGTTGTGAAAGGGTATCAATGATTGAACCAGTATATTCGTCAGGCGTATCGATTTGAACAGATTCGAATGGTTCGCAACGAACGTTGTCCACTGTTCTGTAGATAACTTCTGGACGAGAAGCTTGTAATTCGTAACCTTCGCGACGCATCGTTTCGATCAAGATGGACAAGTGAAGTTCACCACGACCAGATACGACCCAGGCACCAGGATTGTCGGTGTCGTCAACACGTAAGGAAACGTCGGTATGAAGTTCACGCTTCAGACGTTCTTCGATTTGGCGAGACGTCACAAACTTACCTTCACGACCAGCAAATGGTGAGTCGTTGGTCCGGAAAGTCATTTGCAGCGTTGGTTCGTCAATCCGTAATACTGGAAGTGGTTCCAACGTGTCAGGTGCAACAACAGTTTCACCAACGTTGATTTCATCCATCCCAGAAACGGCAATCAAGTCACCCGCTTGGGCTTCGTTGATTTCAAGACGCTTCAAACCAAAGTACCCAAATAACTTGGTTACTCGGAAGTTTTGCTTAGAACCGTCAAGCTTCATAACAGTAACGCTATCGCCGACTTTAACCTTCCCACGGAAGATCCGGCCAATCCCGATACGACCAACGAAGTCATTGTAGTCCAACATAGCAACTTGGAACTGTAAAGGTTCGTCAGTGTTGTCAATTGGAGCTGGAATGTGCTTAACGATGGTATCAAAGACAGGCTTCATTGTGTGTTCTTGCGTGTCCAATTCTGGATCGTAGCTTGAAGTCCCGTTCATAGCTGAAGCGTAAACAACTGGGAAGTCCAGTTGGTCTTCGTCAGCACCTAATTCGATGAAGAGGTCCAAAACTTCGTCAACAACTTCGGAAGGACGAGCGCCTTCACGGTCAACCTTGTTGATAACCACGATAGGGGTCAAGTGTTGGTCCAAAGCTTTCTTCAAAACGAAACGGGTTTGTGGCATCGTACCTTCGTAGGCATCGACAACCAGTAAAACACCGTCGACCATGCGCATGATCCGTTCAACTTCACCACCGAAATCGGCATGTCCTGGGGTATCCAAGATGTTGATTTGCTTGTCGCCGTAACGAACAGCGGTGTTCTTGGACAGGATCGTGATGCCCCGTTCCTTTTCGATTGCGTTAGTATCCATGGCGCGGTCGCCAATGGACGTATGTTCGTCTAACGTATCGGATTGTTTAAGCATTTCGTTAACCAGGGTCGTCTTCCCGTGGTCAACGTGGGCAATGATGGCAATGTTACGGATATCATCTCTGAATTTCAAGTGTATTTCTTCCTTTCATGCTTGTTGAATTAGATGGATCACGGCATGCTTACATCGATAGTAAGTACGCTTATTGTAGCGTGATTGAGTAATAAAGTCCATCTGTACCGACCGGCCGCATAAAAAAACTGTGACCGTGTCACAGTGAGACGTCATCTTCTTCAATTTGGAGAATATCACGTTGCGCTTTTTCCGTCGCTACTAGTACAAGGTTAGATGATAGCATATTGAGCGGCTGGCCGTCAATGGTTGAGACCCGAACACCCAAAAAGTTTAGCATAACTTGACCGGCAGCAATGTCCCATGGCTTAAGGTAGGAAATGTATCCTAACGTCTTCCCCAATAAAACATTAATCATTTCAATCCCAGCACTCCCGTAGATACGCATACCGGCACTATCATGAACAATCTTCTGCATGTGAGCCGTATCATGAACCACTAGCGGTGCGCTGGCGCCAATTAAGCCTTCAGATAAAGCCAAATTAGCCGGTGCTGAAATTTGTTGGTCATTGGCCCAAACGCCGCCAACAGCCGGTCCCCCAGCATACAGTACGTCATTCATCACATCATAGATAAATCCGAGTTGGCCTTCGCCATCCTGATAAATGCCAATCATCATGGCAAAGTTGTCATGCTGTTTCACAAAGTTCATGGTCCCATCGATTGGGTCCACGATCCACACGCGACCATCAAGACTCGTCAGCTTATCACCAAAGCCCTCTTCACCTAAGACCTTGGCCGTTGGGTCCATGTTCCGAATACCAGCAATTAAAAATTGTTCGTTACTTTTATCAATATTAGTCACGAGGTCTTTGCGCCCCGTCTTCTCATCGACCGTCATAGGACCGGCCATTTTAGCAATAACCTGTCGCCGGCCTTCTCGTAATAAGGCTGATACATCGCGTGCTACTTGCTGCCAATCTTCACTCATCGTTTAACGTGCCCCTTTCATCCTAATTCGACCGCCCTGTTCGCGTGCTTGCTTCATGGTGCGGTAAATACTATAGCCAGACGCTTTCTCAAAGTCACGTCCCAGTTGCTTCTCTTCAAATTTTTGTGGAACGACCTTCTGAAAATCACGGTAGGCCGCAATTAACACGTCCGCTGGCACACCCTGATTGACTTCATAGGCGTCCTCCACCCGCTGATACAGCGTGGTCACTGCCACGATATCCGTGGTCGACCAGTCGGCCTGTAAAGGATACTCATAATTACTTGATGATTGGGTCACGATTTATTTTCCCTCCGTTTGTTGGCTTTCAATCGCCGTAATTTGTTCTCTAATTTCTGCAATCTGAGCCCCGTAGGCCTGCTGCTCATCTTCCGACAAGACCAGATTGGTTAAATGCTGAATCCCCTTGGTACCGACCAACACCGGTGAGGCCGCTGCAAATGCAGGTGTCTCCTCATGAATGTTGGTGACTGGCGCAATCACCGGTTGCTGTGACAAGGTGGCCTGAATCAAGCGAATAATCGCCATATAACGTAGCGTATCCTGTTGCTCGGCCGCCTCACGCGTCAACCAGGTACTCATCTTATCCAAGTCATCTGCGTCAAAATCTGCATCGGCATTGGCCAGATACATCAGCAATGGAGCCGGCCCCACGTAAGTCCGGCTCCAGGCAACGATTGGCGATTGGGCTGTCCCAACAACGGTCGCCTGAATGACGGTTGCCCCCACACCAAGCCGTTCAGCCAAGCGGTACGTCAGCAATCTTGTCAGCGGATACGTACCTAACCCCCAGATCTGACCCGCCGGTAAGCCTGAGAATTTCCACGCAAAGTAGCTGAGTAGCTCATCCTGTTCACCCGAAAAAACCAGCTGCCCGTTGAAGCCATTCTCAACGATATGCTTCATCAATAACCGCAGTTCAGCGATCCGATCAGCAATTGGCAATTCCGCCGCATACCGATCCAACACGACCAACCACGTAGCCTGCCCATAATCTGCGGCGGTTCCCACGCGAACCGTGAGGCGCGGGCATAAGGCACTGGCCACCACTAATGGTTGGTACCGTGGCGTGTCGTCAGTCGCATTAGGCATAACCACACAGTCGAGTGGTAAGTTCATCACCAGCAACTGGTGAACCAATTGACTGGCTTGATCAAAATTCCCTTGAATAAGTAACGTTGGTTTCATGGTGACCCTCCTTTTACCGCAATCCCCCAGCTACGGGGCCATTGCCTAAACCTAAGCGGACCGTTGCATAACCAAACGGTCACAGTGCTCTAAATATTTTACGCCGAAAATGACCACATAGTCCCATTATAAGTGAACCTTGCCGGATAGCAAGTTAGAGCGTCCCAAGACTAAAATTTATCATTGCCTGCTGTAGCGCGAAAGGCATCCAACCTTGAATTGACCGAAGGTGGCGAGTGCTGGCCAGATTGCGCACCTCTCGTCTTAACCGATTGCGACCATCCCCAATTGTTCATTGGTCACGAAAAAGGGCCACTCACTAGGAGTGACCCTTTCCGTAAAACTAGAGTTGTCACAAGTCGCCGTTAGACGTGGGTTGGGAACCCTAAAGCAATGTCCGCAGCTTCTTGGATCGGTTCGTTTAATGTTGGGTGTGGGTGAATCGTCAAAGCGACGTCTTCCACATTCAACCCACCATTCACGATGAGTGATAATTCACCGGTCATGGTGCTAACCTCAGGACCTACCGCTTGGGCACCGACGATGTTCTTATTCTCATCGTCCGTGTAGACAAAGCGGACAAAGCCTTCAGGAACATCCAGGGAGACAGCCCGTGCGTTCCCAGCAAATGGGAACTTCGCGGTCTTGACCTTGATACCCTTGTCCTTGGCTTGGGCTTGCGTGTAACCAACCGTTGCCAATTCTGGATCGGCGAAACAAACTGCTGGGACACTTAACCAGTCGTTTGCCGTCTTTTCACCAGAGATGGCACCGGCAGCGGTCTTGGCCTCGGCAAAGGCCTTGTGAGCCAATGCTGCGCCAGGAACCACATCACCAACCGCCCAGATATGTTCTGAAGCGGTCCGGCCTTGGTTGTCGACTTCGATCTGACCATGGTCATTTAACTTAACCTTGGTGTATTCCAGACCCAAGT
The DNA here is from genome assembly GCF_003946395.1 of Levilactobacillus fuyuanensis. Classification (GTDB taxonomy): domain Bacteria; phylum Bacillota; class Bacilli; order Lactobacillales; family Lactobacillaceae; genus Levilactobacillus; species Levilactobacillus fuyuanensis. The sequence goes on from NZ_RHNZ01000001.1 coordinate 91,785, forward strand.
CATCCGTGTTTGGCTTCCGGCCAACCGTGACCATGCAGTAATCTGCCTTGATCGTGGTTTCCTTGCCATCAACGGCGTAAGTAACGTCAACACTGTTATCGTCTTGCTTAGAGCCCTTAGCCATGGCGCTGGTAATGACATCAACACCCTTTTTCTTCAAGTTCTTCAGCACAACAGAAACCATGTCTTTTTCGAAGTTTGGTAAGATCGATGGCGTTCCTTCAATGATGGTTACATGAGCGCCTAAACTAGCGTATGCGCCCGCTAATTCAGTCCCAACGTAACCCCCACCAATAACAACAAATTCTTTAGGAATCTCTGGTAAGTTGAGCCCACCAGTCGAGTCGATGACCCGGCCTTCAAACTTGAATCCAGGGATTTCAATGGGATGACTTCCCGTTGAAATAATGATGTTATTGTATTCAAAGGTTTGACCCGTGTCCGTAGACATGAATTGCTTTTCACCAGTTGGCATTACCCGTAATTGGGTGTCGCTCAAGAAGACCGCTTCACCATTGACCACGTCAACGTGATGCTTCTTCATCAGCATCTTAACCCCACTGGTCATCCGATCAACGACTTTCTTTTGCTTCCAGTCTTGGGTCTTCTTAAAGTCGATCTCAGCCGAGCTCGTCGAAATCCCGTAAGTGGAACCATCTTTGGCCTGTTCTAACCGGTGACCCGCTTGGATCAATGCTTTGGAAGGGACACAACCAACGTTCAGGCAGACACCGCCCAGCGTATCGGATTTTTCAACCAAAGTTACTTTTTGGCCTAATTCAGAAGCCCGAATTGCGGCTACGTAGCCACCGGGGCCGGCACCAATGATGACGGTATCCTTTTTTTCAACATCTGCCATATTTTCTGTCATCCTTCCATTAAGAGCATTTCTGGATCATGAAGCAATGCTTTCAGTTCATTTAAGATATTCTGAGCTAAGGCCCCGTCAATCAAACGGTGATCGTAACTCATGGAAAGCTTCAACATCCGGCCAACAACGATGTCGCCATCTTCATTGACGTAAGGTGCCTTTTCAATCCGGCCAACCCCTAAGATTGCCACTTCAGGTTGGTTGATAACTGGTGTGAACCAGCCACCACCGATAGACCCAACGTTACTGATGGTAATGGACCCACCGGCCATGGATGCTGGTGATAACTTGTTATCATAAGCAGCTTGTGAGTTTTCACTAATTTCTTTGGCAATTTCGAACATACCCTTGGAATCCGCGTTCTTGATGTTTGGTACATACAGACCGTGATCCGTGTTGGTAGCGATACCAATATTATAGTAGTGCTTCGTCACAATTTCTTGCGTGGTGTCATCGATTGACGCATTCAGTTCTGGGAAGTCCTTCATTACGGCAACCAGAGCCTTGACGATATAAGGTAAGAAGGTTAAATGAATACCCTTGTCGGCAGCTGCTTGCTTGTACTTCTTCCGGTTAGCCATCAGAGCTGACACTTCAACTTCATCGAATGACGTAACGTGTGGCGCAATATCCTTGGAAGTCCGCATGCTCTTGGCAATGATCTTCCGCATTGGTGACATTGGTTCACGCGTTTCCAATTCAGGCCGGTCGGCGTTCCAAGGCTTGATAGCTTGACCAGTTGCTTTCGCAGCGGCTGGTGCAGCAGGTGCGGCAGCAGCTGGTGCTGGTGCGGCGGCGCCATTGAAGTTATCGATATCAGCCTTTAAGACTTGACCATGGTTCCCGGTTGGGGTGACCTGAGTGATGTCAACACCCTTGTCGCGGGCATGTTGCCGGACAGATGGCATTGCCATGACTAACTTATTAGGATCGGATGCAGCTGGAACCCCGGTTGGTGCGGCAGCAGGTGCTGGCGCAACAGCTTCAGATTCGGCAGCGGGTGCTGGTGCGGCTTCTTCAGCTGGTGCAGCATCCCCACCCTTACCTAAATCAGGTGGCGTATCGGAGCCGTCATCGATCACGATCAATGGATCGCCGATTTCAACGGTGTCCCCTTCTTGTGCCACAATCTTTGAAATCGTACCATCAACGGGTGATGGTAATTCCGAAACAGACTTATCGTTTTGGATTTCGACTAATGTGTCGTCTTCCTTGACGGCGTCTCCTTCTTTAACAAGCCATGAAGAAATTTCGCCTTCGGCCATTCCTTCACCAAGCTCAGGGAGTTTGAACGTATAAGCCATGGGAAAACTTCCTTTCTTTCATTTAATGCAGGATGTTCCCACATTTTGTTTAATCTTTATTTTTAAAGTTTGAATTAATAGTTAGCGATTTCGCGTGCCTTGGCTTCGATGTCATCGGCATTTGGAATCCAATCATTTTCAGCTTGGGCAAATGGGTAAATACTATCTGGTGCAGCTACCCGGCCGATTGGGGCGTCCAAGGACATGATCTTTTCTTCGGCAATGTCGGAAGCTACCACGGCACCGACACCAGCCATCCGTTGGGCTTCTTGAACGACAACAACCTTGTGGGTCTTGTCGATGGAAGCGAAGATGGTATCCGTGTCAATTGGTGACAGTGACCGCAAGTCAATAACTTCGGCAGAGATATTGTCTTTAGCCAAAGCATCGGCAGCTGTCAGAGATTCGTTAACTTCTGCACTGTAGGCCACGATAGTAATGTCGGACCCTTCACGAACAACCTTCGCAGAATCTAGCGGAACCGTGTACTTTTCATCTGGCACTTCATCCTTCATTGAACGATACAGTTTCAGGTTTTCCATGAACAGCACTGGATCATCGCTCTCAACAGCGGAGATGATCAGGCCCTTTGCATCGTATGGGTTAGCTGGTGTAACCACCCGCAGCCCAGGAGTACTGGTGAAGTAGTTTTCCAAGTTATCGGCATGCATTTCGGCGGTATGAGTCCCCCCACCAAATGGTGTCCGAACAGTAACTGGGAAGTTCTTTTGGCCACCAAACCGGTAGTGGTCACGAGCCAATTGTCCAACAATCCCATCCATTGCTTCGAACGTGAAGCCCATGAATTGGATTTCTGGAATTGGCCGCCAGCCGGTCAGTGACAACCCGATTGCCAATCCTAAGATACCGGATTCAGCCAATGGGGTATCGAAGACCCGGTCTTCACCATACTTGTCTTGCAGACCAATCGTGGTCCGGAAGACACCACCGTTCTTACCAACATCTTCACCGAAGATCAAAGTCTTGGGATCGTCATTTAAGACTTGATCCAGACCAGAAGTGATCGCTTTAATATACGTCATTTTAGCCATGATTACTTCGACTCCTTTGCTTCGAATTCTGCAATTTGCTTCTTAACCGCTGGAGTAGGAACATTGTAAGTCCACTTCAGGAAGTCGGAAACCTTTTGTGCTGGTGCTGCTTCTGCTTCCTTCATTGCTTGCTTAAATTCGTCTTTGTATTCGTCGACTAATTTGTCTTCTTGATCTTGTGACCAAACACCCTTGTCCGTTAAGACTTTCCGCATCCGAATCAATGGATCGGCATCGAACCAAGGCTTTTCTTCTTCCTTCGTCCGGTAACGTGACGGATCATCCCCGGCAGAGGAGTGTGCACCATAACGGTAAGTTAACGTTTCGATAACCACTGGACCATTCCCAGCAGCAGCAAATTCACGAGCAGCTTTTGAAACTTCGTGAACAGCCACGATATCCATCCCATCAACTTGGACAGAAGGAACACCCATGGCAACCGCTTTTTGAGCTAAGGTTTCAGCACCAGTTTGCTTGTAACGTGGTACGGAGATTGCCCAACCGTTGTTTTGAACAAAGAATACGGCTGGAGCTTGGAAGGCACTGGTAAAGTTAACCCCTTCATACCAGTCCCCTTGTGACGTCCCACCATCACCGGTGTAGACGAAGGCAACCCGGTCTTCGTCACCGTTCTTCTTGATCCCCAAAGCTACGCCGGCAGTTTCTACGTATTGAGCACCAATAATAATTTGTGGGAAGAGCATGTTAGGATTTTCGTGTTGGTTCCCCTGAACATGACCTTTGGACCATAAGAAACCTTTTGCAACGGTAGTCCCGTGTTGAATCATTTGTGGTAAATCACGGTATGCAGGTAATAGGAAGTCTTGTTGCTTGAATGCAGTAACACTCCCCATTTCACTAGCTTCCTCACCGGCAGTTGGAGCATAAAATCCGAGGCGACCCTGACGGGAGAAGTTCATTGTTTGTTCGTGTAACGTACGCTCCCAAACCATTTTCTTCATGAAGTCAACAAGTTGGTCATCTGAATATTTCGCCAACGTGTCTGGATCAACAACCTTCCCTTCCCGGTCAATGACTTGCACCGGGTGCTTATATGGGTCGGCCATCGTAGCTTTGATTTTGGCAAAGTCTACAATCTGTTTGCTTCCATTAGCCATAAGTAACACTTTCCTTTCACTTGATATGAAATTGTTAACATAGAGTGAGTTAACGTTGCGTTTCCTGACTACACCCCTAAAGTACCATTTTTTCACAACCGTTGCAAGCCCTTTCATTGACGTAAATAAAGGTTTGACGCGAAATCATTGATAACGCTTGTGATTATCAGCTTTCGCTATTTTTAATGTATGGAAATCGTTTTCTTTCATTTCATTTTGACTGCCTGATATGTTAAAATGGAAATTAGTTATGAATAAATTGCGGAGGTAATGCTCTTGTTTCTCATGAAAGATATTGTCAGAGATGGCGATCCCGTACTGCGTAAGGAAGCGGCAGAAGTCACTTTCCCCCTGTCAGAAGAGGATCAGCAACTCGCTAAGGACTTAATGGAATACCTGGTCGTTTCCCAAGACCCAGAACAATGTAAGAAGTATGGTTTACGTGCCGGCGTTGGGCTGGCCGCTCCCCAAGTGGGTGTTTCCAAGAAGATGGCCTCCGTACTGGTTCCACCAGCAGAAGAAAACGGTAAGTCACCGTTCACAGACGTCATCATCAATCCCGTCATCGTCTCTGAATCCGTTCAGCTCGGGGCATTGACCGAGGGTGAAGGTTGCCTCTCCGTCGACAAGGACGTGCCCGGTTTCGTGCCACGTCACGACCGAATCACGCTGCGTTACTACGACGTTAACGGTGAAAAGCACCAACTGCGTTTGAAGAACTACCCCGCCATCGTGTGCCAACACGAGATTGATCACTTACACGGGACGTTATTCTACGACCACATTGACAAGGACCAACCATTCAGTCGCGCTGAAGATACCATCATGATTGAGTAGTTGTTTGAAAAAAGGCGTCTTGGTTTTCACAATTATTTTGCGAAAACCAAGACGCCTTTTAATTTAAGTTTCTTTTAGTTCGGTCACTCACTTAACACTTGGGTCACCCAACTTCTTCAAATCCTTCATATATTCTACGGTGGACTCATTCATCAAGTATGCCACATCCAAATGCAGCTCGCCCGTGTAAACCCAGATGTCACTGACAACGAAGGCCGAACCACTGACGACCGACTTCACCTCGTGATCGGCACAAAAACTAGCCAACGCTTGGTTAAAAGCCGCCTCAAGCTCCGGCAACCGACGCTCGGTATCCAAACCAGCGGGAAAGCTATACTCAAATGACATGACCCCCCGACCCCAGACATCGGCAACCGTTTCGGCAGCCTCAATCTGACATTCGGGTTCCGTCAGAACATCTTCGTTGACCAGGCGTTGGAGGGCCGCCTTGACCGCCACATCCGTCTCATCCTGGGCAGACCGGCGAACAATTCGGGTCGCCCGTTGCACGATGGTCCGGTGAATCATTTCATATATCACGATGGCAATGATAATCCCAATGATGATCTCTACTATTAGTGCCATGGTGTCTCCTCCGTTCACTTTACGTTAGCTTAATCATAGCATGTTTTGTCATCCAGTGGTAATTCTATACAATCGCCTGAAACTATGCTAAAATTGTGCTAATTGTTGTGTAAGCAACCCGCAGTTCGGAAGGACCCATGACCCGCCGTCTTACTGACGAGTTAAATTATTTTGTTAAAGGAGTTTTGTCAGTGATTTATAAAGTTTATTACCAAAACGATAAAAAGCGGAATCCTAAGCGCGAGGATACCCATTCTCTCTATTTGGAAGCGGACACCGAAGTTGAAGCTCGGGCCCAAGTAGAGGCACACACGGAACACAATATCGAATTCATCGAAGCGATGGAAGGCAGTACCCTCGCTTACGAGCAACAGAATCCGAATTACAAGTTAACGGAGTTCAATGAATGAACAAGTTAAACGTCAAAAATAACGAGACCGCTATCTTTGGCGTGGGTGGACTTGGAGAAATCGGGAAGAACACTTACGGTATCCAATTTCAGGACGAAATCATCCTGATCGATGCCGGTATTAAATTTCCTGAAGACGAATTATTAGGGATCGACTATGTCATTCCCGATTACCAATACCTCGTCGAGAACCAGTCTAAGATCAAGGCGCTAGTGATTACCCACGGCCACGAAGATCATATTGGCGGTATCCCGTATTTGTTAAAGGCTTTGAACGTCCCAGTCTACGCTGGTCCCTTAGCCTTAGCATTGATCAAGAACAAGCTCGAAGAACACGGATTACTTAAATCGACTGAGCTACACACAATTGACGATGATACTGTGCTTAAATTTCGGAAGATGAGTGTGACTTTCTTCCGAACGACCCACTCCATCCCCGATACGCTGGGGGTTGCTGTTCACACACCAGTCGGCACGATTGTGGAAACGGGGGACTATAAGTTCGACTTAACTCCCGTTACCAACCAGCCGCCTGATCTTCAAAAGATGGCCAAGCTGGGCTCTGAAGGTGTGCTCTGTCTCATGTCAGACAGTACCAACGCCGAACGCCCCATCTGGACGAAATCTGAAAAATGGGTGGGTAAATCCATTCACAAGATTTTCGACCAAGTTGAAGGCCGGGTCATCTTTGCCACGTTTGCTTCCAACATCTCACGTATCGAGACGGCTTGTGAAGTGGCGTTGGCGCACGGACGGAAAATTGCTGTCTTTGGCCGATCCATGGAAGCGGCCATTGTCAACGGCCGGGAACTGGGTTATTTGAACATCCCTGACGAAGCGTTAGTCGATGCCAACACCATTCGTTCTCTCCCCGCTGAAAAGGTCATGATTCTATGTACCGGTTCGCAAGGTGAACCCATGGCGGCCCTTTCACGGATCGCCAACGGAACCCACCGGCAAATTGCCATTCAACCTGGCGATACTGTTGTCTTCTCCAGTAATCCAATTCCTGGGAACACCATTTCGGTGAACCGGGTCATTAACGAACTGGAAGAAGCCGGCGCTAACGTCATTCACGGTAAGGTCAATAACATTCATACTTCCGGTCACGGTGGTCAAGAAGAACAGAAGCTGATGCTCCGGCTGATGCAACCGAAATTCTTCATGCCAATTCACGGGGAATACCGGATGTTAAAGATCCATACCGAACTGGCTGAACAGTGTGGTGTACCGTTAGATCACAGTTTCATTCTGCAAAACGGGGATGTCTTAGCCTTAACGCAAGACTCTGCCCGGGTTGCGGGTCACTTTACCGCTGGCGATGTTTACATCGACGGTTCCGGTATCGGTGATATTGGTAACGTGGTCTTACGCGATCGCCAACTACTTTCTGAAGAAGGTTTAGTTGTCGTGGTTGCCACCATCGACCTCAAGAATCAAGAAATCAAGGCCGGCCCCGACCTGCTCTCCCGTGGATTCGTCTACATGCGTGAATCCGGTGAGTTGCTAAACGAAGGCCGTCGTCGTGTTTTCCAAACGATTCGTCGGGCCATGCGTAATCCTAAGGCTACCGAAGCCTCAATTAGAAACGCGGTCATTGATGACCTCCAAAACTTCCTATTTGCGAAGACGGAACGTCACCCTATGATCTTGCCAATGTTCATTATGACTAAGTAGATATAAGAAGAAGACGCTGTGATGGCGCCTTTTTTTGTGGGTAAGAGTGCGGAGCAAGGCGGTTAGACTCTGAGCATTAACGTCGCTAAGGTGAAAATCCCGGGCCTGGATTTTTAGCTTAGCGGGGTTAAGCGCAGGAGTCTGCCTTGCGGAGCACGTTTCGGCCATGTTGCAGGAGAGCGAGGCCCCAAATAAATATAACCACAACGCTCCAATCCCGGGCCTGGATTTTTGGCTTGGCGGAGTTAATCGCAGGAACCTGCCTTGCGGAGCACGTTTCGGCCATGTTGCAGGAGAGCGAGGCCCCAAACAAAAATAACCATCTCAGTATATCCCCGCAACAAGAGAGTCAATTCAACACGCCCTCCCAATCTCCCCCTCTAAGACTTGCTTCACCAATCCCCCACATCTCCACTTCCTCACAAAAACCTTATAACTAAGGAAAGTTCCGCCGGAATCACTAGGCAGTTTGGTCGATTTCGTTTATAATAGTGAAGATTAATAATTGAGAGGAGAAGTATGGTGAGTGTCCAGTTCTATATCATCTTAAACGAGCACGCGGGCAGCGGACGTGCAAAGGAACTCTGGCCGGAAATCAAGCAAGCCCTTGATGCCGCCCAGGTTTCTTATCAGCTTGCCATCTCGGAATATGCGAATCATGCGATTCTTTTAAGCGAGCAATTTGCCAAAAAATTACCCGATGAACCCCATCAAAATTGGGTTGTCCTCGCCGTTGGTGGCGATGGCACCCTTCACGAAGCCATTAACGGCCTCACCAAGCTACCACGGACCCACCCCATTCCGGTTGCCTACTTACCGATCGGCTCTGGCAATGACTTTGCCCGGGGTGCTGGCATGGCGCTTAAATGGCAAGACGCCTTCAAACAGATCATTCAGTGTACCCACGCGACCGATTACGACATTGGCAGTTACAACGAGACAATCAAGCAGGAACGGGGTGTGTTCACCAATAACCTGGGGATTGGTTTCGACGCTGCTATCATTTCACAGGCAAACCAGTCCAAAGCCAAGGTGTGGCTCAACAAGCACCATATGGGAAAATTATCTTACCTGGCTTCCGCCCTGGATGTGTACTACAACCAGACGGGCTTCACGCTAACTGTGCACGTGGGCAATCAACGGGATATCTACCCCAATGCCTTCCTGGTCACGACCACCAACCACCCCTACTTCGGCGGTGGCGTGGGTATTGCCCCGAGCGCAACCATTACCGATCACAAATTACATTTGGTCGTCATTGAAAAGCCTAACTTCTTTAAATTGATGTGGTTAGCCCTACGTCTCGTATTTAAGCGTCATTTGACGTCTAAGGCCGTTCACTACTATCAGGCATCAAGTGTCCACCTCACCGTTCCGGCCATCGAATACGGCCAATTAGACGGCGAAGAGATGGGTGGACGATTCTTTGACGTTTACGTGGGTCTCAAGCAGTATCCTTTTTGGTTCGATACGACAATTTAGATCATTAAGTAATTTTGAGTAACCTAAAGAACGTCCCATCGGATTCAGCCTTTGCGCTGCATCTGATGGGACGTTTTTCAGGTGTTTTCAGTAACTATGAAAGCACAAAAAAAGGATGTGATCGTGACCACATCCTCTCGCCATTGGCACTAACCAACGACAGTTTATGATTAATCTTCAGAAGCATCCATTGCTTCCAGAATCATGTCTAGTTGAGCGCACTTATTACTGAGGTAGTTCATTTCCTCACCATACCGCGGTTCAATCTGTACGGTTTCACTAGTACTTTGAACAGTTGCGGATTCCTTTTCTTTCAACGTGGCTAGCTGTGAATTAGCCTGCCGATACTCTTCCAGAATCTCTACCCGATTACTCATCACTACACAACTCCTTTAACAAATTTAGTTTTTGATTCCCGTTTTCTTAAACGACTAAAAGGAATCATACCACTTGCTAAGGGATTTGTTAACGATTATCTTAAAATTTTTCAACGATTTTCATAAACTTTTTTCCTGCAACCGATTACTTCAATGTCCCAGCAAAGGATGGCATGAAGTAACTACTGATCTGTTGGACCTTAACATTTTGACCAGGTTGTGGTGCCGCAACGAATTGATTATTGCCTAAGTAGATTGCATCATGGTAAGTGGACCCCTTCGTACCCCAGAAGAGAATATCGCCAGGCTTGGCTGAAGCGACGGAGTGCGTTGAAACATAGGCTTCTTGCGATACCGTGTTATGTGGTAAGCTGACGCCCATTGCATTCTTGTAAACGTAAGCAACCAAACCAGAACAGTCCATCCCACTGAGTGAAGAGCCACCCCAAACGTAAGGAATGTTGGCTGAGGCTAACTTCAAGGCTAAACCGGTCACGGACCCACTGGTTAAGCCAGCCGTGTTCGTGGTCTTCTTAGTACTGCTGCTAGTTGCCACCGTAGCTGAGGAACTGCTACTCGTTGCCGTGTTGGTGTTGGTTGTTGTAGCTGCCTTAGCAGCCTGCTTCTTAACAGCAGACTGTGTCGTGGTCTTGATCCGTTTCGTCCGAGTCGTGGCCGTTGCGTTTTGACTGCCGGTTTGTGGCTGCGTTTGCGCTTGACTACTACTGCTGGTTACAGTACTGCTACTAGTGCTCGTCGTACTTGGTGTCGTGGCCTGTGAGCTAGATTGCGTCGTGTTAGATGATACGGACTGGCTTGACACAACTGTGGCTCGAGACTGACGCTGCACTGGTTGACTAGAACTGGTCGTGCTTGCTGCCGTCGTTGATGAACTGTTAGACGTTACGGCGCTGTTTGCGCTCGAAGTTGACACACTAGACTTGGAGCTTGCGCTACTTACAACTTGTGACGTCTCCGTCGCATTGGTGTTAACGTGATTATTCTTCACAGCTGAACTGCTAGTTCGTGAAGAACTATTTGCAGCCGGAGTTGACGAGGATTGCTTCGTGGTACTTGGTGTCGTCGTGCTTGAGCTAGCAACCGCTGCACTCTGTTTCTGCTGTTGCTTACTTGCTGCGGCTTGCTGTTGCGCCACGATTTGAGCTTGAACGGCATTGGCCTTTTGCGTCGACTGCCGAGTTGCACTACTTGTTGCGGTCGAGTTGGTTGTGCTCGTGGTAGCGGCGACACTGCCCTTAGGAATCGTTAAGGTCTGCCCCACGCTTAGAACATCACCATCCATGTGATTGGCCTTTTGTAATTGTGCTACGGAAACGTGGTACTGCTGAGCTAAGTCCCACAGCGTATCACCGGATTTAACGGTGTGGCTTTGTTGGGTCTTAGCGGAGCGGACTTGTAATTTCTGACCGACAAAGATCATGTCAGTCTTGCTATCAATCGAATTTTGTTGTTCTAGGTCTTGAATCGAAACGCCCAGTTTTTGTGAAAGTTCCCAAACGGTGTCGCCCTGCTTCACTTGAATACTATCTGCATTAGCGGTGATCGTGGCTCCGGCTGCTAAGGCACCCATGGCGCTGACGACTCCGACAAGTGCTTTGGTGGTTTTTCGTTGTCCTGTACTCATTTTCAACAACACGTCCTTTTATGACTTTTTTTCAACGCAGGTGAACGTGAAAGTCCTGCTACTCAGCAAGCAACTTCCGGTCGTTCATAGTAAATACGAATCACAAATTAATATTACCACACGTTTTGCCAGTTCCTTGTGAAATATTAAGGAAATCATAACGGATTTTTAAGCTTAAACATTTGTTCCCGTTTTTTAATTTATCATTATATTCATGTCATGGAAGCGCTTATTAGTAGGCTTTAAGTGGTTTCGTTAAGCAAACTTCTGTTCTTTAATCTTCAAAATTTACCTGCAACAGTTTCCTTGAACACCTCAAGCAGTTTCGGGGATAAAACTATTTGCAGAATACAAATTGCCACTGGCAACGCTTTCTGTAGGTTACAACTGGCGATTTTTGTTGCGACTTTGTGAAATTCGTTTTTGTACACAAAAAAACGGGAGAAATTCTCCCGTTAGTTAGTAATCCCGCCGTTCTGACGTTCCTTAGTTGAATAGTCCTTGGAAGAACGAGACAACCTGGTGCCAGATTTGAACGAAGAAGTTTTCGGCCTTTTTGGCATCGGCGCTGTTGGCAAAATCTTTCACATTCGCCATTTTGTCACCAATACTATTAGCTAAATTGTTTGCAACGTTAGTCACGTTGTTCACGTAAGTCTTACTGGTTGAGACTGGTGCTTGCTGAACCTTGCTCAAGGCAACCGCAATATTTGTGATCTGCGTTTGGTTAGTCTTGCCATCAATGCCCTGCTTAGCCAAGGCCTTTTCCAACATTTCTTCAATGTCGGCCTTGGTTGCTAGGTCATCCCCGTTTTGCCGTTGCTTAGCTAAGTCGGAAGAAACTGAACCGACCGCTGACATCAGCTTACCAGGATACTTCTTATCACTACTGTTATTATCAATTGCAGGTTGGGTCGCATCCAAAACACCGTTAGCGGCTTGAGTGTTCTCCGAGTTCAGCGTTAAGCCATCCGCTGCCAAGGCCTTGTAGACCCCAGTCAGCGCTGACTCACCCGAGACGGACTTGTCGGCTGTCACGGTAATGATGACATCCTTGACCCCGGCCATTGTCGCAACCATGGCATACTGTTGAGAGGTAACCTCAGTAATATTATTACTACCATTATATTCGGCAATGTTGACCTTTACACCAGTACCCGGATCAGCAGGCGCTAATGCCACGGAACTGATCATGCTGGCATCGGTCGTCCCGGCTGAGTTTAAATACTGGGCGTAATCGCTCCCAGTCGCCGTTAAGGCACTGTAGTTGGATTTAACGCCTAAGGCTGAAGCCACGGCATCCTTATCCTCGCTGGCTAACCCCGCACCATAGACCACGTAGGCTTTGGATAAGGCCTTGGTCTGAACGGTACTCCCGCTGGTGGCGGAGCTACTGCTGTCACTCGTCGCGTCCGTGGTATCCGCGTTAGCATGAACCATGCTCCCGCCAATACCAACTGCCAGAGCAACTGCCGCCAAGCTCAAGATAACTCGCTTTAATTTCATTGTTTGCACTCTCTTTTCACTTGAATTTAACTTCCCCGGTGAACTCAGTATAGCACGAGACCCAACCTGGAAGCCGGATTCAGAGCGACCTTAGAGAATTCTTCAGACTTACGATTATTGCCAGAACCGCCGTGCACCAGCGTATTCAGGGGCAAAGGCGGATTTCGCCATGCTGATCTCTTCAACCTGTCCACCGGGCTTAGGGGCATGCAGAATCTGCCCAGCACCAGCGTACAGACCCACGTGATGAATGGTCCCTGTGCCGTGATCCGTTGCGAAGAAGACCAGATCACCGGCCGTTAATTCCTCAGGTGCCACGGGATAACCGTTGGCAAACTGATCCTGTGCATCACGTGGCACGGGAATCCCCAGTGCTCGGTGCAGGGCGTAAATGAAGCCCGAACAGTCAAAACCGGCTGGGGTTAAGCCCCCCCACAGGTAAGGTGTATCGATAAACTGGCGGCCTAATGCGAGGATTCGATCCCCATCATCCACACCAGTTACGCCGAGTTGCGCAGCCGCTGCTGGAATCTGACCAGTGCCTAGTGGGGTGACCACTTGAATCCACTCGGCATCCTGGCTAGTCGTGGTTAGGATTGTCCCCATCGGCAAGGTCAAGACAGGCTGCTGATCCGTATCCAATAACGTTGTCGTTGGCTGAACCAAGCGAACCGTCGTCGTTGGGTACTCCAGTTCGGCATCGCTAGTCGTCAGTTGGGCCATTGGAATCCAGCCGGGATAGCCCCGCCGTTCCAAACGATTGGCTTGCCGCGTCACAAAGACGTGGGCCCAGTCGCCCTCCTGCCGATCCAAAACGACTCGATCGTTAAACAACGCTTCGGTGACGATACCATTCTTATCTGCCAAACGTTGCCGATCGGCCGGTTGCAAGGCTGCTAACCACGCCGTCAAGTCACCGTCTTGTAAATAGGTCTGATCAGTCTCCGTGGCTACCGTCGGTGCGGACCACACTAATGCCGTGGGAACCTTAATCCGTCGAATCTCCATTAAAACCGCCTCCAGTTTCTTTACCCCAATCTTACCAATAATTCGGTCAACTTACTAGATTGTTCTGCAACTTACGTGATTGTTTCGATAACCAGTGGCTAAAGTGGCACTGATATCGTCCCATAAAAAAAGTCACGCTAGTTGCGGAGGCCTAGCGTGACTGGAGGACGTATTATTATAGTAGAAACTTTTCTTTTACAACAGATCTAGATAGGCTTGAACGACGTTTTCTGCGGTGAAACCAGCCATTTCGACGACGGCCGTGCCGTTACCACTAGCCCCAAAGTGTTCCTGGGTCAGAGCAATGCCATCCAGGCCAACGTAGCGGTACCAACTAGCGCCACTCGCCATTTCAACCGCGACTCTGCGGCGAAGATGCTTGGGAAGCACGCTCTCTTGGTAATCAGCGGATTGCGTACTGAATTTCTCAAAGCTAGGAATTGAAACTACGCGAACATCGTGGCCAATTTCAGCCAACCGTTGCTGTGCATCCACAGCCAACTTGACTTCGGAACCCGAGGCCATCAAGATTCCTTCGGCCTCGTGTTGGGCGTCGGCAACGACGTAGCCCCCACGCTTCACACCGGCGCGAACCTTAGCAGCTGGCTTTGGCAAGGTTGGTAAACCTTGACGGGTCAAGATGATAGCTGTTGGATGATCCGTTGCGGAGATGGCTTGCTCCCAAGCCGCCACCGTTTCGTTCCCATCGGCTGGCCGGTAAACCGTCAGGCCTGGAATGGAACGTAATGCTGCCAACTGCTCAACGGGTTCGTGGGTTGGACCATCTTCCCCAACGGCTAAAGAGTCGTGGGTGAAGACGTAGGTAACGGGTAACTTTTGTAATGCTGCTAACCGAATTGCTGGCTTCATGTAGTCGGAGAAGACGAAGAACGTCGACCCGTAGACGCGTGTTCCCCCGTGCAAAGCAATCCCGTTCATCGCAGCGGCTTCGGCAAATTCACGAACCCCAAACCAAAGATTTTTGCCGGTTGGATTGTCTCGACTAAAACGATCCTCATCGACAACGTTGGTCTTGTTCGAACTGAACAGGTCGGCCGACCCACCCCACAGGTTCGGGCAAGCTGCGCTCAGCCGTTGAAGAATCTCGTGACCACTAGCCCGAGATGCCAGCGCATCCTTCTTGTAATACGTTGGCAGGCTGGCCGTGTAGTCGGCAGGTAAGCTTTGACTAATGCCTTGGGCAAATTGCGCAGCTAACGTCGGTTCAACCGCCGAGTAGCGAGTAACCAAGTTGGACCATTCCTGATGACTAGCCCAACCCCGGGATTTCACCGTGCTTTGGAACCGCTCAGTAACAGTTGCTGGCACCGTGAAGGGATCGTTATCCCAGTTGTAGAATTCCCGGGTAGCAGCCAAATCTTCTGCATTGAGTGGTGCCCCATGAACCTTATTTGTCCCTTGGTGAGGACTGCCGGCCCCAATGACTGTTTTAACTTCGATCAATGTTGGCCCAGACTGATTATCCTTAGCCGTGTTGATGGCAGTATCGATAGCGTCTAAGTCATTGCCATCGGCAACCCGCAGATAGTTCCAACCGTAGCTTTCAAACCGGCCAGCCACGTCATCGTGGCAAGCGTTGGAGAGCGGCCCATCCAAGGACACATCGTTTGAATCGTATAAGACGATTAATTTATTTAATTTTAACTGACCGGCGAGGCTTGCTGACTCAGCAGCGACCCCTTCCATCAGATCTCCATCCCCACAGATGGCGTAAGTATAGTGATCGACCACGTGATATTCGGCACGGTTGTATTCGGCACCCAAGTGCATTTCGGCCATGGCCATCCCCACGGCCATCCCAATTCCTTGTCCCAAGGGACCAGTCGTGGCATCAACTCCTGGCGTGACCCCATGTTCGGGATGCCCGGGTGTCTTACTGCCCACTTGCCGGAAATTCATCAGGTCGGACTTACTCAGCGCAAACCCACTGAGGTACAACAGACTGTAAAGCATTGCTGAACCATGGCCGGCTGATAAGACGAACCGATCGCGGTTGAACCATTGCGGGAAGGATGGGTCAATCCGTAAGTGCCGGGAGAATAAAACGTAAGCCATTGGCGAAACCCCCAAAGGTAAGCCAGGGTGACCGGAGCGGGCCCGCGAAATCATATCCATACTGAGCATCCGAACGGCCGTCACCGCTTGCGTATCAATTTCATCAAAATCTGCTTTTTTTACTGCTTTTTCATTCAACATTTGATAGATAACCTCACTTTTATGTAACCGGACCATTCACGGCTACCATTTTTGATTGGCGCATGCATTCGTTGATTTAATCGATATCGTCAACGGCATCTCCTTGACTTTTCTAACTATACCAATTCAACTAGAATAATGCAACCACTCTTTTAAAAGTTATTCTACCGGCGTTTATAATAAGCCGATAGCTGTATTATCAAATATACCGATTTCGTGATGTTGCAACCGGTTGTCTAAAATACGCAAAAAAAAACAATCTTTTCCGAAAATTTCGAAAAAGATTGCTAAGTTAGTTAAGTCTTTCAGAAAACTTACTTTTTGCTTGCAGCGATGATTTCATCGTAGGTTGGGATTGATGGCATTGCCCCCAAGCCTTGAACCGTCAATGAACTAGCGCGTTGAGCGAAGGTTAATGCGGATTCAATGTTGCTCAAATCACTCTTCAGTTGTGAGCTCAATGCCCCAATGAAGGTGTCGCCGGCTGCAGTCGTATCAACGGCCTTAACCTTGAACGCTGGCACGAAGCCAGATTCCTTTTCAGTTGCGTAGTAAGCACCCTTGCTTCCAACGGTGATGATCAGGTTCTTGGCACCCATTGCGCGGAACTTGTCAGCGTTGGCGTCCATTGATGCCCGGTCAGTCACTTCGATACCAGTCAAAACGGCACTTTCGGTTTCGTTAGGTACGACCAGGTCAGTCACCTTCAAGATAGCTGGATCAATCTTAGCGGCTGGCGCTGGGTTCAAGATCGTCGTTACACCGTGTTGCTTAGCAACCGTGAAGGCAGCCAAGGTTGCAGCTTGGGGCGTTTCAAATTGGGCGATCAGGAAGTCAGCCTTGGCAATGTCGTCTTCGACAGCTAAGACTTCGGCATCCTTAATCTGTTGGTTAGAACCACCGTAAACTAAGATACTGTTTTGGCCTTCTTCATCCAAAAGAATGAAAGCAGAACCGGTACCAACCGTCTTGTCGGTTACAATAGCACTCGTATCGATCTTGTCTTCTTGCAAGGATTCTACCATGAAGCGGCCGGCATCGTCATTACCGACTTTACCAATGAACCGTGTTTCGGCACCAGCACGGGCTGCGGCAACGGCTTGGTTCGCACCCTTCCCACCAGCGGCACTACTCTTGTTTTCAGTTGACAGGGTTTCACCTGGTAACGGCATACGGGGAACCCGTAAGGTTGTATCCACGTTGAGACTTCCCAAAACAGTAACTTTGTTTGCCATAATAAACTTCCACTCCTTAACCATTTTTCCGTTCGTAAAACGTTTTACGTATTACCGATACACCCGGTAACCCGCTTCAGATTACTACTAGCGTATCATGATTCGAAAAGGCTTACAAGTAAAACTTGAAATTTTTTTCAGTTATTTTTTTATATTTGATGGGTTATTTACTGACTGGCCCCGTGCTCTCCCGTTCTTTCAGCTCAACGGGCAGTTCCACCGTCTGTGGGTCCAATTGCCGTTTCTGAATCCGGTTAATCAGTAACGTGGTGGCTTGTTCACCCATTGTCACGACGGGTTGATGAACCGTTGTCAGCTTAGGAACCACATAGTCATCGAGGTCGATGTCATCGTAACCCAAGACTGAGATGTCTTCTGGCACGCGGATTCCCTGTTCGTGGAGTCCCCGAATCAATCCTAAAGCCATTTCATCGTTGACCGCGAATACCGCGGTTGGGGCCTGCTTGACCACAGCTGCGGTCGCCTGGTAACCACCGAGCTTGGTCATTGGCGAAATGATTGTATTCTCGACTTCCAGCGCCACACCGGCTGCCGCCAGGGTGTGCTTAAACCCATCCAGACGTACAATCAAGTTGTCCGTTGGATCTTCTGGCATCACGACAGCAATCTTCTTGTGTCCCAATGCCAGCAAATGTTCGGCCGCAATTTGACCGCCACGCTGGTCGTTGATCCGCACGCTATCGAGACTTGGACCCCCATTTTGGTCGATCAACAAATAGGGAATCCCATTTTTCTTCAAAATATTATCAATGGCATCAACGGTGATTGAAGAACTGGCGATAATCAGGCCATCGACGGCCCGCTTGATCAGCTCCTGTAGATAGTAGCCTTCCAGGTCTTCATCGTAGTTTGCGCCAAAAATCAGTGGAATAAAGTGCCGCTCGCGACTCGTCGACTGAACCCCCTTAATGAACATGCTGAAGAAGGGATTCCCTAGGTTGGGCACGATGACCCCGATCGTTTGCGCAGAACGCATAATTAGATTACGTGCGTTAAAGTCTGGCACGTATCCCATCTCTTCTTGGAGCTGGTGTACGCGCGTTCGCGTGTCAATGCTAAAGCGCTCGCCCTTCCCATTTAAAATCTGCGAAACCGTGGTCACCGAAACGCCGGCGGCCTCTGCCAGGTCTCGAATCGTTACTTTCCGTGTCATAGCATCCTCCACACCAATCTGTCTAATTCTCTATTGTCCTAAGTATCGGCAATCGCCGCACTTGTTCTATAACGATTATACCCTATCCCGTAGCCCATTTGCTGAACAATTTTTCTTATTTTACAGAATAGCATTCGTTATTATCAAATTTATAGCCAACTTCCACTAGTTGTTCACACAATTGCCCGGTGACTTAACTAACTGACTACTTACTATAGGCCCCGCGTTTTTTCCAGAAGTTCAGTTTCCACCGCTTAGCCGGTGTAAAATAAAAGACTGGGCCGTAAGCTAATCCTTGCGTCGTCAGTCTTTTATCAGTCCTAAGCCTTTAAAATCTTGTCGATAGCTTGTAATTCTTCATCGTCAAATTCTAAGTTTTGAACTGCTTTTACATTTTCATATAAATGTTCAGGTTTGGAAGCACCGGTGATGACACTGGTGATAACCGGATTGTGGAGCAACCAAGCGAGGGCCATGTGGGACAACTTTTGCCCCCGGCTGTGTGCAATCTTGTTCAGTGCTTGCAACTTGCCAAGCATCTTGTCGCGGCCTTGTTCCAAAATGTATTCGCTAGACCAGTGAATATCAACGTCTTCTGGAATACCGTCCAAGTACTTGTCCGTCAACAGGCCTTCACACAGTGGCCCATAGGCGATGGCCCCGGCGTTGTTCTTCTGGAGCATATCGAAGAGACCATCATCATTGGCGCTTTGATTCAACATGTTGTAAGAGACTTGGTCCACGACAAATGGCGTGTGCAGGTCCTTAAAGATCTTGATCATCGCTTCGGCTTGTGGTGCCGTGTAGTTAGAGATCCCAACGTACAACGTCTTACCCTGCCGAACCATGTCATCCAAGGCAACGGCCGTTTCTTCTGGTGACGTTTCGGCGTCGTAACGGTGGCTATAGAAGATATCCACGTAGTCCAACCCCATGCACTTCAGGGAACGGTCCAACGAAGCCATCAAAGCTTTACGAGAACTCATTTGGCCGTAAGGTCCTGGCCACATGTGGAAACCGGCCTTACTACTGATAACCAATTCATCCCGGTAAGGTTTTAATTCGCGTTCCAAAACTTCACCAAAAAGACGTTCTGCTTCGTAGGAACCCGGACCGTAATTGGCGGCCAAGTCAAAGCTAAAGATCCCTGCGTCAAACGCCTTTAAGATAATGTCACGGGTATCGCCGTAATTGGCGCTTTCCCCGTACTTGTGCCACATTCCGAAAGAGATTGCTGGTAATTGAAAGCCAGTATTTCCGGCACGCCGCACTGGAATTTTTTCATAACGATGTTCATCTGCTAAATACATTTGCCACATTCCTTCCCTTTATGCCTACCTACGAGTATAAAGGAATTGGTGTGGACCAGTCAAGTTTTACGTTAAATCTGATGCACGTCATCGCTGAGTTTGACCGCTTGTGAAACGTGGCCACCAGTGGCGTCAAGTAACTTCTTGGCTTCGGCAATGGTCCCCTTTGTTTCAATCAAGACAATGGCCAATGGGACGTTGTTACCGGCCCGGTCGAGCGCCCGTTCCGCCGCTAGAGTCGACGTCTGAGTTGCTTCCGCGATAATCTTCTTGGCCCGTTCAAAGGTCTTGCCGTTGGTTGGCACCACGTTGATCATCAAGTTCTGATAAACCTTCCCTGACTTTACCATGATTCCAGTAGAAAGCATATTGAGCACCATTTTCTCGGCGGTCCCGGCTTTCAAGAGCGTGGCCCCCGTGATCACTTCAGGACCCACGACCGGCGTGATTGGATAGTCGGCAAGTTGAGCTAGCGGGCTCTCTTCAATACATGAGAAACCAATCCCGGTAGCGCCGTGCTCCTGAGCAAATTTCAAAGCCGCAACGGTGTATGGCGTCTGACCGGAGGCAGCACTGGCCACAACCACATCATTCTCCGTCAATTGGACGGCGGCGAGATCATCTTGGGCGAGCTCTGGCGAATCTTCAACGGAAGGCAGCGTATGGGTCAACGCTTGATTGCCCCCTGCGATCAGACCAAACGTCTGTTGTTCGGTCAGGCCGTAAGTCGGTTGGAGTTCGGTCGCATCAATGACCCCCAACCGGCCAGAAGTCCCGGCGCCCACGTAGATCAGACGCCCACCCTGGTCGAACTTCGGATACGCCGCATCAATCGCCGCAGCAATCTCTGGCAATTGCTTTTGCACGGCCCGGGCAACTCGGTGGTCCTCGCGATTAATCGTGCCGACCATTTCCAACGTTGATTCACGGTCGATGTGTGTCGAGCGGTGGTTTCTCTGTTCTGTAAGTAAGTCATCAAATTGCATGGTGTTGACCTCCAACTTTCATTAGACTTGTCAAAATTATGTATTCGCTTTCATAGTTACTACTCTAGGTATAACATGTTTCATACATAATTTCAATTGTGAATATCAGGCCAGTAATATTCACGCTAACTTCCAGCGCTTACAAAATGAACCTTTTTAGTCTGATGCGCTGAATATCAATGAGCCTTTTCTCCCTGCTAATTTCAGACTTTCGTTTGCTAAAACAGTTGTGCACCTGCACCATGACGTACTTAAAACGAATTTCCAAATTATTTTAAAAAAAGTGAGACCAGATTCCGTAAATTTACATTAGTAATAGTATAGGGACCATTTTAGAACTCATCATTCTGATCCAAATACGCCATCATGGCTGCAACATCAGTAAATACCGGCGAATTGTCCGGAATCAGGCCCAACTCTTTGGCTTCCCCTGCTACCATTGCCCTTCTAGTCACTACATTAGGTTCATCCTCATCAGGCACTAAAACGGCAAATGGTATTCGGTCCTGGATTACAAGTTGTTTTACTGCTAGAACAAAATACTCATCCAAAGTCAATCCAACAGCCTGTACTGAACAGTCACGGTTTGCTGCAATTGCTCATCCAATGCAATCGTAACGGGTGTTGTGCACATCATAATCGCTTCCTTCCGGCCTCACTATACCACGTGAGACTATCAAAACCGCCAACTACTACTCTGACTTCAATCGCGTCCGAATCCGACTCAACGATACCGGTGTAATTCCCAAATACGATGCGACGAGCCGTAAGGGCACCCGGTCCAAGATCTCCGGATCATCGTCAGCCAGCTGGCGATAACGTTCGACCGGAGAATCCTGAAGCTGATTGAAAAAAATATTACGGTAAGCAATGAACCGCTCACAGATGAACCGGGTGATGGCCGGCTCAATTGACGGATACTGCTGCTGAATCCGTGTGAAATCACGTTTACTGAGCATCAGGACGTCCGTATCTTCGAAACTTTCAATCGAAAATCCACTGGGTTGGTCCAAATAAAAGCTTTCAAATGAAGAAACAATCTGATTTTCAAAGAAGAACTGCAGGGTAATATCACGTCCCGCACTGCTGTGCCACAGACGCAACGCCCCGCTGGTCACGATGAAAAGGTCAGTGGCCACATCCCCCTCCAAGAGGAGCGTGTTCCCTGCCGCCACGTGTTTACGGACAAATAAGGACTGGAGTTCTGGCCAGTGTTCCCCAATTTCCGGAAATTTTTGTGCTAAATAAGCTGGTACTTGCATGTAATGACCTCCTTAGCGGCGCAAATTAACATATGTTAATGCCGCAAGCTTCACTTCCCTTTATACTCTCATTATTAACTAAAAACGAGGTCTTTATTTATGAAAACTGTAATTATCTTTGATCACCCCTACACGGCAACTGCCGGTCACAACGTTCCGCATCACCGTTCCTTTCTCGCAGCCTTGCTACAATCTGTGATGACCCGGCTGAAAGCCGAAAATAACGAAGTCGATCTGATTGATCTGCATGCGGATGGTTTCAATCCAGTCATGTCCGCGGCTGACTTATCCAACTGGCGCCGTGGGCAATCGACCGACCCCCAAGTGGCCGACTATCAGCAACGTTTGCTGGACGCCGACCGGATCATCTTTATGTTTCCCGTCTGGTGGGAAGTCATGCCGGCCATGACCAAGGGCTTCCTGGACAAGGTCTACGCTAAAGGACAGCTCTACCAAGCCGATTCCATGAAAACCAAACTGACCAAGCAACCGAAGATTGACATCATCACCACGATGAGTACCCCTAACCTGGCTTACCGACTGTTGTTTGGCGCCCCATTGGCCAAACTGCTTTTCCGGGGAACCTTCCTGAAAACGCGGTTATGGCACTTTAAGTGGCACAACTTCGCACAGGTCGAGAAGAAGAGTTTGGCCCAACGTGAGGCCATTCTGCGAGACTTTAAATTATAAAGAGTGGGGCAAAAGGCGGTTAGCCGGCGAGCATTAAGGCTGATAACCGAATAATCCTGGTTTTGGATTGTTTGGTTATCAGTTTTAAGCGGAGCCGACTGCCTTTTGGCGCACGTTTCGACCATATAAAATTGTGTAACAAAAGGGCCTGGGGTTTTGTCCCAGGCCTTTGCTATCCAATCTAATACAACTTATTTTATTTCTGAACTGCCATCCATTGGTACCCACGACTCATGCCGGCTGGGTTCCAAACGTAACCACTGACCTTAGAATTCCACATTTCAACCGTTGCGGGTTGATACAGCGGAATCACACCTTGTTGGGTCATCAGACGCTTTTCAGCGTTGACCAAGTCGTTGTACCGGGCCGTTGGCTTGTTGGCATCCTGATTCTCGGATTTCTTCACGTAACTGTCGTATTGGGCATCGGAGAAGCCACCATTATTGTTGGTGTTCCCCGTACTCATCAATGACAAGAAGTTAATTGGGTCGGCGAAATCAGCCCCCCAGTTGGACAGAACCAAGTCAAAGTTACCACTGTTGGAACGGCTCAACCGCGTCTTGTAAGGCAGTGTGCTTAACGTGACCTTCACGCCAGGCAACTTCTCCAAGTCGGCTTGAATGTACTGAGCAACCGTCTTGGTCACACTAGTGTCATCGGCCATCAAGGTCAAGTGTAATTCTTTTGTACCACTCGCCTTCAACCCAGCCTTCATCAACTGCTTGGCCTGCGTCAAATCGTAGGTCACCCCACTCTTAACGTAGGCATCCTTGGCAAAGTCCGCCTTGGTCTTCGGGTTCTGCGTCAAGTTCTGTGACACGAATCCTAACGGTGCCTTGGAGCCATCACGCAACACACTCTTGGCAAGTTGTTGCTTGTTGATGGCCATGGACAGGGATTGACGAACCTTCAGATTCCGCAAAGCCTTGATGCGCTTTTGGTTCATCTGCATGTAGTAGGTCGAGCCCCCGACAAACGTCTTCATGTCCTTGTTGTTCTTCAGGTTAGCCACCTGCGTCCCATCCAGGGTCGTAGCGTCCAACTTCTTTTGTTGATACAGGTTGAGACCAGTCGATGGATCGGCAACGACTTGGAAGTTCATCTTCTTCAAGGTAATCTTCTTTTTGTCCCAGAATTTGGTGTTCTTGAGCAACTGCCAGTTCTGGTTAGTCCCTTGCCACTTCGTCATGACAAATGGTCCATCGTACGCCGTCTTGTCGCTGGAATGACCGTAGTCCTTACCGTACTTATCCACGACACTCTGTTCCTGTGGGAAGAAAGTTGGGAAGGCCAATAACAGCTTGAAATAGGCCACTGGCTTACTTAACGTTACCTGTAGCTTGTATTTACCCAGTGCTTTGACGCCCAATTGACTCGGTGCTAGCTTACCGCTTTGAACCTGACTGTAGTTCTGAATACCAGCCATCAGGTAAGCATATTCGGCCGCCGTCTTGGGGTTGACCGTCCGTTGCCAAGAATAAACGTAATCCTTGGCCGTGACCGTCTTGCCGTCGTTCCATTTGTTGTCGTGACGGAGATTAAAGACGTAGGTTTTCCCATTGTTGCTGACCGTGGTCTTCGTTGCCATCGCATTGACTAATTTTTCATTTTTACCTAAACGATACAATCCCTCTTGCGTATGATACAACTGGGTCAAGCTCGTAGAGTCCGCCGCCTTGGAGACGTCCAAGGTCGTGACTTCCGACTTTGTAGACAGCTTGACCTCTTGGTCGGCTGCCAGCCCCGCTTTGCTAGACGTCGTAGTCTTCCCGCAAGCAGCGAGACCGCCCACGACTAAAGCTGTGATTCCCAGTAAAATGCCAAAATGTTTTCCTCTCAAACTACTCGCTCCTTAATCTAGATATTTGTAGCACCACCCGTTCACCCCTTTTGCGGATTCGTCGTGGCATAAAATAAGAACCATCACCAGGGTGACGGCCCTCATCATTTTTATTGTTTATGCTGCTTCAAAGCCTTGTGGAACAAGGAATCCACGGGTTCTTGGTGGTAAATGAGGTCCATGGCTTTACCGAACAACTCGCCAACGGACAATACGACAAATTTATCACTATTCTTTTCGTCTGGCAACTGAATCGAATCGGTGAAGACCACTTTTTCGAGTGGTGATTCGTTGATTCGTTCCGTTGCTTGGCCAGACAGGACTGCATGGGTGGCACAGGCGTAAACGTCTGCAGCACCGGCAGCCTTCAAGGCGCGGGCAGAAACGGTAATCCGTAAGGCGGTATCAATGATATCGTCAACCAGGATAGCGCGCTTACCCTTCACATCCCCAATAACGGCATCAGGATGTGCGGAATTCTCCGTATCGTCCCGATTATCGATAATGGCGATTGGGGCACCCAGCAATTCGGCTAACCGCCGTGCCCGGCTCACACCGGCATGGTCGGGAGCGACCACAACGAAGTTATCATCCGCCATTTCAGGATTGTCTTCAAAGTAGCTGGCCAACAGCCGGTCACTTTGCAAATGATCCACCGGAATGTCGAAGAACCCTTGTAATTGCGCCGCGTGCAAGTCCAGGGCAATCACCCGACTGACACCATCCATTTGAAGGAGTGACGCGATTAACTTTGCAGTGATGGGTTCCCGTGAACGCGCCTTACGATCAGCTCGTGAGTAACCATAGTATGGAATGACCACGTTGATCTTTTCAGCGCTGGCCCGCCGTGCGGCATCCACCATGATCAACAGTTCCATCAAGTTTGTGTTAACTGGATCTGAGACTGACTGAATGATAAACAGTTCGTCCCCACGAATACTTTCATCGATACTAATTTGAATTTCGCCATCACTAAAGTGCTTGATTGTTGACTTACCTAGCTCAACGCCAGCAGCCTTCGCAATTTTTTCCGCGAGTGGCCGGTTTGAATTCAGTGCAAAAACTTTCATTCTGCCAGCTTCGACATGTTCTGCCATAACAGCCTCCCAGTGGGTTTCCCCAAATTCGTTTATATTTTAAGTTTGCGTTGCACACCGAGCAAAACACTCTCTATAAAACTAATGCGCACAACACCTAATTTACTGTTTACATTATCGCAATCTTTTCCCGGAAACGCAACGATTCGCGCCGCACTTTTAGGCTTTTGCCATAAATTGTGCCGGTGTGATTCCCTGCATCCCAATCATCGGATCAATCTGACGACTGCGTACCAACTCCGGCGTTAAGCGGTAATCGGCCGGTTCAGCCGATGCTGGTGCCTCAGTTGAAGGCGTTTCCGGTACTTCTTCACTCGGCGCCACCGTTTTCTCATTTCCGGTCGGCATTTCTGCCGTTGGTGCATCCTCGCCTGATTCCTCGGTTGCGTCATCTGCTGGCACCGATGACGTCGTCCCATCCGGATCCAGCACGTGCTGAATCCGTGTGGTCAACGTCGTGTGGCGGTTAACCGACAGATTATTGACACAGGTGGCAAAGGCATTGGGTTCCCCCAACAGGATCAGCATGTCTGCCGCTCTGGTCACCGCTGTGTATAGCAGATTCCGTTGGAGCATCCGGTTATACTGACCCACCATCGGCAGGATAACCATCTTGAACTCGGACCCCTGCGACTTGTGAATCGACATGCAGTAGGCCAGCGTCAGACGGTTCCAGTCGTTTCGTGAATACGTGACCTCAGTCTGTTCAAACGCAATCGTCAGTTGATCGGCTTTGATTTCCTTATTCTTGGCACTCAGGTCGATCCCGGTAATCGTTCCAATATCGCCGTTAAAGACGTTGTTTTCGGGACTGTTCACCAGATGGAGGACCTTATCGCCGATGCGGAATTTCTGATTACGGAATTCCACTTCCTTGGTGCGTTCGGACTTTCGAGGATTCAGAATATCTTGCAGGCCCACGTTCAACCGGTCGATTCCAGCAGAACCCCGATACATCGGTGCCAGGACTTGAATGTCACTCGCCGTAAAGTCCTTGGCATGCGCCTTGTCAACGATTTGATCAATCACGCTCTCGACCTGATTGGCGTGACACGGAATGAATGATCGGTCCGGTTGATTCTTCGTAAAGTCAGCCGGCAACTCCCCATTCTTAATCGCGTGAGCCAGTGGAATAATCGAGGAACCGTCGCCCTGTCGATAAATCGTGTCCAGTTGGATCTTCTGCAGTTGGTCACTGGCCAACAAGTCGTGAAAGACCTGACCGGGCCCAACGGATGGCAGCTGATCCTTATCCCCGACAAGAATGACTTGCATCCCCACGGGAACCGCCCGTAGTAACGTCTTCATCAGATAGACATCGACCATCGACGTTTCATCAATAATCAGCAAGCCACCTTCTAAATCCTTAGTGGCCGCAGCGTCGAGGTCATCCTCTCGCCCTGTTAGTCCCAACAACCGGTGAATGGTGCTGGCCGGTAATCCGGTCGACTCACTCATCCGCTTAGCGGCCCGGCCGGTCGGTGCAGCCAGTAAGATTGGGAAAGGTTGTTCCTTGTATTCGTTGATGTCGAGTGACACCTCGTGCAACCGGGCGTACAGGTTAACTAGGCCACGAATAATCGTGGTCTTCCCGGTTCCGGGTCCCCCAGTCAGCAACATGACCTTTGCCTTCACGGCGGCGGTCAACGCGGCCGTTTGTGAGTCGTCGTACACGATGTCTGCTTGCTTCTCGACGATGCGGACTTGCTTGGCAATGGCCTCATCGTTGAAGCGGTCATCGTCATCGCCGCCCTGTAACAGCCGTTGAAAATGTTCGGCAATTTGCCATTCGGCATCATAGAGTGATTTCAAATAGATTCGCTGCTCATCACCGACGACCTTCTCTTGCTTCGCCAACTCAAGGAGTTGATTGGCAATATCCTGTGGATTCAAACGAACGTTACGTGAATTCTCTAAGAGACTCAGCGTGTTCGCCAGCAACGGTTTGGCCGTAGTGTACGTGTCCCCATTGGCGACGGACAGATCCGTCAGCGTCTGCAAAAGACCCGCGCGCAACCGTTCCGGACGGTCGGCTTCGTAGCCTAACTGCGTCGCAATCTGATCGGCTCGTTTAAAGCTGACCCCGGTAATGTCTTCGGCTAACTGATAGGGATTGTCATGAATCACATCCAGCGTCTTCGCCTCATACCGGTTGTAGATAGCGGCTGCCAGCGTACTTCCAAAACCGTAGCCGTTCAGACCAATGATGATCTGTTCCATCCCGTTATTGGTCTGCAACTGACTGACCAGTGTCGCCACGACCTTGGGGGACAGCCCCAACGGTGTTAAAACGCTACTGTCATCGAGAATCTGCTCAATGGCATTGGTGCCTAGCCCGTCGACGATTTTTTCCGCCGTCTTCTTCCCCAGTCCAGGGAAGTCGTCACCACTCAGATAGGCGATGACCCCGCTGCGGGACGTTGGTGTTTCATTTTGATAATTGTCGGCCTGAAACTGCACGCCGTACTTGGGATGTTCGACCTTTTTGCCACTAAAGCGGTAGGTCACATCGTCCTTCACGTCCGCGAAGTTTCCCGTCACAACAATCTCGTCTTCGTGCCAATCCAGACTGGTCTCGGACACCTTGATCAGCATGACCTTATAGAAACTATCCTGGCTGGCAAAGAAGACCGCGCTGACAGTGCCGACCACGTAATCGGCCTGATCGCCACTGTCGCCCGCGAATAAGTCTAGTGATTCGGATGCCATCTGCTCGTCTCCTCCTAACTACTCTTTGGTCTCGTTCTTTTGGGTTTGAATGAACCGTTCGATATCGGCCAACTTCTTTTGACCCTTTTCAAAGTATTGGGGATCTAACGCCTTAGCCGCCTTGAAATATGGGCCATAATCTTCACCCTGAACCATAGCGACTAACCCGCGATCAAAATTAGCCCGGCCGTTTTGGTCGTCCAATGCTAAGACTTGATCGTAGTATTGGGCGGCTTGATCCATGTTCCCCAGTGCTAGCAAGTTTTCAGCGACCACCTGTAACGTGGCAATGTCCTTGGGCTGACTGCCTAAAGCGGTCAAGCCAAAGACCAGTGCCCGCTTATGATCGCCGCTCGCCATGTAACTCTGGGCCATCATCAGGTAGCCGGCCCCCTTCAACTGGGCGCCAAGCTGATCAAATTCAGCAATGGCTTTCGTGTAATCCTGTGCGGCATAGTAGACGTTCCCTAAGCCATAGTGCAGTTTTTCCACGGCAGCTGGTTGTGCCGCGAATAAGCCTAAGGCCTTCATCAAGAGTTCTTCTGCCTGAGCGAAAGAATTGAGATCGACCAGAACCGTTGCTAACTCGTAGTACGCATCCGCATCCCCCGGATGACTATCGATGCGTTGAACCAATTCGTGAACCATCTGTTCTGAGCGCTCTTTATCCTGGTCGCGCCCCTGACCCGTTTGTTTTTCCGTCATTTTATTAATCACCTAATATCTAAATCGTATCGGTCGGCGATGCTGCCGCCGTCAAGAAGCTCGTATCATTCCAGTCCAACAAGTTAAAGCTTTGGCCACCATCCGTGGTCTCAAGCACCGTGACACTGGTATTTCGAATGCCACCACGCTTCCGCAAATCCGGTAGTGGCGTCCCCAACAACGCATTGATCTCCGCGTTGAGGGCGGCCCCATGGCTCACAATCAGGACGTTGGCCTTCGGTTGTGGGTTGGCCGCAACGATTGCCTGAATCCCAGGCGTCATCCGGTCAATGACTTCTTGGAAGGTTTCCCCGCCGATCCGACTGGTATCGTACTGGTCGGGATGGTTGCGGAAGGCGTCCAACTCGGCTGGGAACTGCGCCTTAACATCATCAAAAGCCATGCCTTCGAGTTGTCCCAGGTGAAACTCCTCGAGTCGACTCATCAGCGTCAATGGTACGTGTTGGTGAAGTTCCTTCACGACGTGTTGGGCGGTCACCCGCGCACGGCGAATAGGACTCGAATAAGCATGCTGAAAGCTCGTATGACGCAAGAAGCGACCCACCTGGACCATTTGTTGGTAGCTCTCGGTCAGTAGCTCAGAATCGCCACCAGCGCCCTGAAACCGGCCCTCTAAATTCCACTGCGTCTTACCATGACGGACAAAGTATAATTTCAAAGTGTCGTCCCTTCCTCTCATCTCTGTACGGGTTACTTGCCGGGCGACGTAAATGGCCCGTGACGCTGTGGGCGGACGCCCGGAGCCAAAGAACGGTCTCCAGGCTTGTGGTCGAACCTCTAAGAATCGAGTTTCAACCACACCAATTCTCTAAGCGGTACAATCCACCGCTAAGAAAATTCCCACGGCTTGGTCCATTTACGTCGCCCTCACGGCTTACATTGGCTTAACCCGTACCAATCTTTTCTATTTTACCGTTTTCTATTCATCCGCATCGGCTAATCTTTTACGAAATGCCAGTATCGTTCTATAACAATAACTTCAATGATACTACGCTGGCACGCCCTTCAGAACCCCGTGCAGTTACATCACCTTATTATGCCAGTTTTCAGGTGATTTTCAAAGAAACAACCGTGGAAATTTTAAAAAACCCGCCAGCAAGATTGCTCTCGCTAACGGGTTCCCATTAAGTGTTTGATTTAAATGCTAAAAACTAGATCAACTGTAACTCGCGATCCTTGTTGTAGGCAGCGTCGATAATGGCACTCCCCAAGCATTCGTCGCCATTGTAGAAGACGACGGCTTGCCCAGGCGTGATTGCCCGTGCGGGATCGTCGAATTCAACAGTGACCTGCTGGCCATCTTCACTCAAGTGAACGGTCACGCCAGTATCCTTTTGCCGGTACCGGAACTTGGCCGTGCAGTGGAAGTCACTGCCGCGGTCAATCGTGTTGACCCAGTGAATGTCAGAGGCTGACAAGTGCGTCGCGTAGAGGTGCTCGTTGTGATACCCCTTGCCGACGTAAAGAATGTTCTTCGTCAGATCCTTACCGATAACGAACCATGGCTCGTTATCTTCACCATCACCACCGATACCCAGGCCACGACGCTGACCAATGGTGTAGTACATCAAGCCGGCGTGGTCGCCCTTGATCTCACCATCAACGGTCATCATCTTGCCGGGCTTAGCTGGCAAGTAGGTGTTCAGGAAGTCCTTGAAGTGACCCTTTTCACCGATAAAGCAGATTCCCATGGAGTCCTTCTTATCAGCGGTTGCCAGGCCCGCGTTCTTGGCGATCTCACGAACCTGTGGCTTAACCAAGTCACCGATTGGGAACATCACGCGGTCCAACTGCTCCTTGGAAAGCTGGCTCAAGAAGTAAGTCTGGTCCTTGTTCTGGTCCACGGCACGCATCAAGTGTGCGTCGCCGTTCTCATCGCGGGTCAACTGAGCGTAGTGACCGGTCGCAATGTAATCTGCACCGAGCTCCAACGCGTAGTCGAGGAATGCCTTAAACTTGATCTCTTTGTTACAGATCACGTCAGGGTTAGGCGTTCGACCCTTCTTATACTCATCCAAGAAGTACGTGAACACACGGTCCCAGTATTCCTTTTCAAAGTTAACGGAGTAGTAAGGAATGCCGATTTCTGAGGCAACTTTGGCTACATCCTTGTAGTCTTCTGTGGCGGTACAAACACCGTTCTCGTCTGTATCGTCCCAATTCTTCATGAAGACGCCGATCACGTCATAACCCTGCTGCTTAAGCCGCAAAGCGACGACGGAAGAATCGACACCTCCACTCATACCAACGACAACTCGCGTGTGGCTGTTGTCCTGCATGGTATCACCATCATTTCATTCAGATTCTGGAGAATCTACGATTTGAAGGTCGCATAAATCCAGTATTGCTTAGTTTACCTATTTTTCGTAAGTTTTGCAAGCCTGGCGTTTCCTTTCAGAAAAGGTGGGGCAATCTGCCCACTGCGGTCAACACCTTGCCTACTCACAAAAAAGGTGACAGACCGACTTCGGCCTCCCACCCTTAATTCATCTATGCTTAATATTTCATTAATAAAACAACTACTTCTTCTGAATAATCTCGCGATCAATTAGGTTCTGCAGGATAAAGTGATATTGTTCCA
This sequence comes from Levilactobacillus fuyuanensis, assembly GCF_003946395.1. Lineage (GTDB taxonomy): Bacteria > Bacillota > Bacilli > Lactobacillales > Lactobacillaceae > Levilactobacillus > Levilactobacillus fuyuanensis. The sequence goes on from NZ_RHNZ01000001.1 coordinate 123,483, forward strand.
CGTTACCCTCGGCGTGCGCACCCTTGAAGATGTTGACGCGCCGGTTACCGGAAGCATTGGTCGTGGACATCTTGAAACCACTGAGGTCTTTGGCCACAATCACCCGTAACATCTGATTACGGTTGTAGGGTGACGTTGGGTCGACCGACCGTTCCAGCGTATAATTACCGGCGTTTGACAGTTGGAACCCGACATCCTTCAAAGCATAGGGCTTCACGCTTGGATTCAACTCATAAGTATCGGGGTCACCGTCAACTTGCATTTGCTTTTCAAATAACACGTTACTTCACCTCACTATGATTTTTGGCTAACCGCTTCACGATGGCACTCACATTCTCTACGAACGTGGCGATTTCATCGCTCGTCGTCTGTTGCCCAAAGGACAAGCGGATCGATTCTGCAATCCGGGGACTCTTCTCACCAAACATTGCTGTCAAAACGTGGGACGGTTCGATTGAGCCCGCCGTACATGCGGACCCACCGGACACGGCAATGCCTGCCAAATCCAGGTTTGTCTGCATCACGTAGGTTGAAATTCCCTTGATCCAAATGTTCAACACGTGATCGAGGTTTTCGCCCTCGTCGCCCAGCGATCCGTTGATTTCAAAGTCTACACCGTTATCGGTCAAGCCCTTAACGACCTGTTCCTTGAAGCCGTGGAAACGGGCGCGCTTTTCGGCCTTAGCTTCCGGCGTCAACAGTTCAGCGGCCTTGGCAAAACCGGCGATAGCGGGAACATTTTCCGTTCCGGCCCGCCGCTTTTCTTCCTGGTCGCCCCCCTTGATCAAGCTAGGGAAGTTAATCCCTTCACGCTTGTAGAGGAACCCAATCATCTTAGGCCCGTTGATCTTGTGAGCCGACGTCGACAACATGTCGATGTGGTCACGCTGAACGTCAATGTCGAGTAAGCCATAGGTCTGCACGGCATCGGTGTGGAACCACGCTTGGTGGTCCTTTAAGATCTCACCGATTTCGTGAATTGGCATCCGACTGCCGACCTCGTTGTTACCCATCATGATGGTCACGAGAATCGTATCATCACGCAAGGCAGCCTTGAAGTCATCGAGGCTGATATCCCCATGCTCGTCAACGGGCAGGTAGGTCACGTCAAAGCCCTGTTCCTCCAATGCATGAAGGGGCTTCAACACAGCCTCGTGTTCGATTGCCGTGGTGATGATGTGCTTACCCAGAGATTGCCGGGCAAGCGCAGTCTGTGTAATGGCGGTGTTGTCACCTTCACTACCACCACTGGTAAAAATAATCTCTTCGTCACTGGCAGCGTTGATGCTGTTGGCGATGACTTGGCGACTGTTTTCCATCACCGTGTGGGCTTGCCGGCCCAAGCCGTAAAGCGTGGAGGCATTTCCGTACACGTTAGCCATCTTATCCATCATCTCAGCCAAGACCTCTGGGGCCATTGGCGTCGTGGCAGCGTTGTCCAGGTAAATCTCCTTGACGGCGTTGCTGTTATCAATATGAATCTCTTGCACCCTTAAAACCTCCTGAACAGCCGAGTTAGTCTTGTGCGGCTAACAGGGCTAATAGCATCTGAGCAGAACGGTGTCCCGCATCAATAATAAAGTCATCAAAATTAACGCCAGAGTCATTGTCGGCGTTATCGGACATGGCCCGAACGACCACGTAAGGAACGTCAAATTGGTGAGCAACTTGGCCCACTGCGGCCCCTTCCATTTCACCGGACAAGGCATCTGGGAAGTGTCCCATAATGTCTTTGATGGTTTCAGGGCTGTTTAAGAACTGGTCACCGGAGACAATCAGACCCAGCTTAGTCTTCAAACCGGTGTCGGCAGCGGCGGCCACAATCTTTTCGCCCCATTCCTTGGAAGCTTCGAACCGGGCTGGTTGTTGTGGCAATTGGCCGTATTCGTAGCCAAAGGCCCGGGCATCGGCATCGTGATACGCCGTTTCAGTGGAAACAACCACGTCACCAATGTTCAAGTCAGGTGCTAAGGCACCGGCAGAACCGGAGTTGATGACGATATCCACGTTGAATTGCGTAATCAGTAAGGCTGTCGTTAAGCCGGCTTCAACTTTACCAATTCCAGAACGGACCAAGACGACCTGTTGGCCGCTAATGGTGCCTTCGTAAAATTCAAGACCGTGAATGTCCGTGGTCTTCGCGTCCTGTAAGGCGTCGTGTAGTTCCTTAATTTCTTCTTCCATGGCGCAGAGAATTCCAAATGTCATGTGTCGTGTTCGCTCCTTAAAATTGTCGTCTTTTCAACAGTCACCAGTAATCACTAGTGAGTGCCCATACGGCGAATGGGGCACTGCCCCACCACCGCTCTTTAATTAATCTATAGCACGCCTACTGCTAGTCCGGCAGGCATGGCGCATCTCTTTTACGATTAACGCATGAAAAACATAATTAGATAAACAATGATGATCAATGCGGCTAACCAAAAAATCGCCCAGTTTAGGCGGTGACCCAACCGTTTTTGTTTCATTTCGGCGGGACTCACGCGCTGGTCAATGGGTGGTTCGTTGGTTGGCTCGTTTCCCTTGGGATTGCCATGCTTTCTGGCATAGTCCTTTTCGACTTGAACCCGTTTGCGGTCGCGTTCCTGAAAGTCCTTTTCGGCCTGTTCCTGTTCACGGCGGTAGTCGGCTCTGGTCTTGGGTTGATCGTCATCTTCTTGCCAATCATTGTGCATCGCTGTCACCTACTTCTGTAATAGCCAGTAATAGATGGCCGTAATCGTCTTGGCGTCGTTGATCTCGCCACTCTCAATCATGGCCTGTGCTTCCGTCTTCGTGACGGTCATCAATTCCAAGTTTTCCCCCTGATCCCGGGGGAGCTCGGTGGTCACGGGCTTGAGATCCGTTGCCATGAATAACGTCATGTACTCGTCAGAAAAACCGACACTGGAGTAAAAACCAGTAATCCGTTTTAACTGACCAGGTTGATATCGAATTTCTTCATTCAATTCCCGAATAACGGCGTGTTCAACGTTGTCGGCATCACGGCTGTCCAACTTGCCCGCTGGGATTTCCAAGGTTGCAGCGGCGATTGGTGCCCGCCACTGGCGTTCCAAAATCATTTTATTATCGTCGGTCAACGCTAAAATGCCGACCGCACCCGCGTGACGCACGATCTCTCTGGTCGCAGCATCCCCGTTAGGTAGGCGGACACGTTGCCGTTCCAATTTCACAATCACACCGTCATACAAGTCCTCGGTGGATTCAACGTGTTCTTCTAAATCCATGTTAAGCCTCCTCCGTGCTGCCCATTTTGACTGGCATCACTTTGGCTGCTTGTGGCCCACGGATGCCTTGGACAATCACGAATTGCACGGTCTGGCCGGCTTCGAGTTTTCGAAAACCTTCGCCTTCGCCGATAATGCCCGTGTAATAGACAAAGACATCTTCACCGTCTGGCGTGGTAATAAAACCAAAACCGCGTTGTTCACTATAACTTTTTACTTTTCCGGTTAACATGGTATCCCTCCCATACATAGACCAAATTATACTCGCTTGACCGGTAGACCGCAAACACGGGGGCTTATTGGCGGAATTGGAGGATTGGAAGTTATGGTAAGATCCTCCCTAATTAGCTGATACATACTGTTCAAGTCCCCTTTGCCATTCAAATTTGGAGGCGATTAGTAAACAAGCATCTACAACTGCAAGCCAAATGACCGCCCTGAATGACGTTCGATAGCGAAGGCTAACCGGAATATTTGTCACAGTTAACGACGGTAAAATCCAAAGAAACAATACTTGAATAACTTTAGGATAAATTTTTGCAGGACGTGTTGAAGCGTCCATGATGTATTCCGGCAATCCGGCCAGTGCACTTAAGCCGTCAATCCAAAACGTTGCCGTCACCGCAATTTGATTCAGACAGAAAATAAACAGCGTCCCCAACATCACGATAAGAACATATAGCAGAATTTGACTGAAAGATAGTCGGATTCTCGCAATGATCACCCATTCTATACCCACGGTCAAGATAAGTGGTATCAGTGAAGGAAAGTCAACTCGGTATAAGACATGGAACCAGTAAGTATTAACCGGTCTAATTAATGAATAATCCAATGTGCCTTCTAAGATCTGACTAGTTAACGCCTCCTGGGATTGGACAAATAAGAATTCATACAGGTAAGTCATCACATTGGCCGTTGTCACCAGGTTGAGATAGTCTGTGAAGTCCCATCCAAATATGTCTTTGGCAAACGAAAAATAAACACTTCCGGTTAAGATTACAATTGCGTAGAATAAAATGCCAAATACTATCGTAAGAATTGTCGTTCCGCGATAAGCGAATGTTTCCTCAAAACTCTGTTTAATCAGTGTTCTGTATAGCCTGATCATTAACTACCGACTCCCTCATACGCGTGAATTCCTTTGCGCCATAATTCTTTTATTAAAATCAAGAATACTAGGCTCCATGAAATTGATGCCAAAAAAACAAGCAACATTTGAACGGACGATACTTTACCCAGGCTCAAAAGTGCAAGTTGATTTCCCGCCAACGCAAACGGCGTGTATTCCAGCCAACGAAACGTCTGAGGCAAGACCTGTAAAGGAAACGCCTGCCCGCCCAACAACATAAATAAGGCATTAATCACTGGGCGCATTGGCCAGACCTGAATTAACCAAAAACTCACCAAACTCATTGCACTGATCAGCAAGAAAAAAGTGATATAAATAATGGCAAACAATGCCAAGGTCATCAGTATTTCAGTAAATGACTGGCTGGATGTTTCAGATGACACCACGAGTACAAAGCCATAGATAATTAAATACGGGAATGACAGTCCCACATACTCGAAAAATGCTTGCACCAGCAATTTAACGGGTCTTAAAAGCAGAATCGTCAGATTACCACTGCGTACCAGCTGACTGAACTTAAAAATCAAGCTCGTCGAAAATATCAGAGATAACAGGTTCACAATTATTAAGTAGTAGGTCATCTGTAGCGGGTCAATTCCGGCTATATCACCTTTGCCGCTGAACCTAAAAACCGCTTGCCACATGAAGACGGCTACCCCAATTTGCAAAGACACTGTGACCAGTCGCAATACAAAATTCCCACGATAAGCAATTGTTGAATAGAAGGCATTTCGAAAGCTAACCAAATACTTCACTTTTTACCCTCCAATTTTGAAAATAAACCGACCAAGATTTCATCTAGATCCCCGTCTCTCCGTTTCAAAGAAAGAATATGCGCCAGAGCAATCGGTAATTGCGCCGAATCGTTACTCAGAAATTGATAATGACAGTCTCCCAATTCTATCAAATCAATCGGCAACGGCTCAATTGGACTATCCGTTGTCACCTCAATGATTTGCTGACTAGCATGTTCCGAAATTAATGCATTAGGTGTGCCGTCGAAAATCTTTTCACCCTTAGCTATGATTATCACGCGTTGGGCTAGTGCTACTATATCCTTCGTGTTGTGACTGGTTAATATAATCGTCATCTTTCTCTCTTTATTTATCTCCCGGAGAAATCGATAGATATTGGATTGACTACTGACATCGATTCCAATCGTGGGTTCATCCAGAAATAAGATTTCCGGGTAATGGATAATCGCGCAAATAAGTTCAAATTTGATGCGCTGCCCTAATGATAGTTTCCTGACAGGAATTTGTAGCTGTTCAGAGACCGCCAGCTGCTTGGTAAAAAATGAAAGTCGCTTTTCAAAGACCGGTTTGGGGATTTGATAAATTTCTCGCAACATAATCAAGGTATCAATTGGCGGAAGATCCCAGATCAATTGGCTCTTCTGTCCAAACATGACACCAATTCTTTTCAAGTAGGCGGATGACTTTTCAAAAGGGTTTATTCCAGAAAATGCGTCAATCTTACCCTCGTTCACTGGTAAAATTCCAGTCATTAATTTGATCAGTGTTGTTTTCCCCGCACCATTCGGCCCAAGTAGCCCCACTATTTCTCCAGAATTTATTGAGAAAGAGATATCATGAATTGCATGGACGGCACGCTTACGGCGGTGCACAAAGTCATGCAGAGATCCTAGAAGCCCACTGTTTTTTTCGTAAGTCATGTATGAGAAAGAGATGCGCTTAGCTTGCAAATTTTTTTCGCTTTTGGTCATCTTCTTCACCCCTCAAGCTCCGACTGAATTTATTTTGAAGTATAGTCCAAACATGCCATTAATCTAGAGATACCCTATCGAGGTGAATCGTTTCTGCTAAACTCTTTTCCAACCAAAAAAAGTGCCGCCAAGACCAACCACCCAAGCGGGCAATCATCTTTGCGGCACAACTTAATCTTCAGTTAAGGCAAGCTCTTAAAGCTTACTTTTCTTCAAAACCTTCCGTTGCCGTTTCAGGATAGTTTTCCCGAACGATAGCGGCACAGCGGGCACAGAAGTGAGGGTAGTCTTTGTCGCTACCAACATCTTCCTTGGTCAAACGACAACGGTCACAGACCTCGCCAGCGGCTGGCGTAACCTTGACAGCGACGTGATCGAAGCTCAGCGCATCGGCTGGGGCTTGATCCAGGTCGGCAAAGTCTAAACCAGAAACCAGTAAGATTTGTTGCACGTCAACGTCCAACTTGTCCAGTAACGTCTTGGTTTGGTCGTCAATGTACAAGTCCAGGTGAGCTTCAGCAGCTTTCCCGATCAACTTGGCATTCCGGGCTTCTTCCAAGGCCTTCAGCACGTGGCTCCGCAGCTTCATGAAGTGATCCCAAGCAGAGTTTTCACTGCTGTCTTCGACTTCATTAGCGTCATCCATATCCAGTACCTTAGGCATTTCAGCCAATTGCACGAAGTCTTCTGGTTCTTGCAGGAATCCCCAGAGTTCTTCGGCAGTGTGTGGCAGGATTGGCGTGATCAGCTTCGTCAAACTAACGGCAATCTGGTAGAAGACCGTTTGCATCGAACGACGAGCCTCGCTGTCAGCGGCATCGATGTACAGGATGTCCTTGGCAAAGTCCAGGTAGAAGGCGGACAGGTCGGTCACGACGAAGTTGATGAGTTCCTTGTAGATGCTCAGGAAGTCAAAGTTTTCGTAATGCCCTTCCACGCTCTTCGTGAATTCGTTGAGCTTGTAAAGCATATGGCGGTCAACCGTGGTCAGCTGATCAAAGGCAACGGCGTCGGTCTTAGGATCGAAGTCGCTGGTGTTGGCCAGCAAGTAACGCATGGTGTTCCGCAGCTTCTTGTAGCTGTCGGAAATCTTGACGAAGGCTTCCGTAGAAACGCGAACGTCGGCTGAGGAATCAACGGAAGTGACCCAGAGGCGAACGATGTCGGCCCCCATCTTCTTGATGATTTCGTCAGGGGCAATCGTGTTCCCTAAGGACTTAGACATCTTGTGACCGTCTTTGTCCAACGTGAATCCTTGTGAAACGACCTGCTTGTAAGGCGCCTTGCCAGTAGCGGCAACACTAGTGATTAAACTAGAGTTGAACCAACCACGGTATTGATCGGAACCTTCCAGGTAAAGATCGGCTGGGAAGTCGAGGTAATCGCGTTCAGCCAAGACCCCTTGGTGTGATGAACCGGAGTCGAACCACACATCCATGATGTCGGTTTCCTTCGTGAATTCACCATTTGGTGAGTGTTCGCTGGTGAAGCCTTCGGGCAGTAAGTCCTTGGCCTCACGCTTGAACCAGATGTTTGAGCCATATTGGCCAAACAGATCAGCAACGTGGTCAACCGTTTCTGGCGTGATGATGGCTTCGCCGTCTTCACCATAGAAGATTGGCAGTGGCACGCCCCAGACCCGTTGCCGGGAAATAACCCAGTCGCCACGGTCCTTGATCATGTTGGCTAAACGCCGTTGGCCCCAGTCAGGCTGGAACTTAACATCCTTTAACGTTGCTAGGATCTCATCACGAACCTTGTCCACGGAAGCGAACCATTGTGGCGTTGCCCGGAAGATAACGGGCTTCTTCGTCCGCCAGTCAAATGGGTAGCTGTGTTCGTATGGCATGTAGTCCAACAAGGCATTGTTAGCCTTCAGCTTGTCCAACGCGATTTGGTTAGCATCTTCGTAGAAGACACCGTCAAAGTCGGGACCAGCTTCTTCGGTCATGTACCCTTGGTCGTTGACTGGCACTAGGACAGGCAAGTTGTACAGCTTACCCACGTTGAAGTCATCTTCCCCAAGACCTGGTGCGGTATGAACCAGACCAGTCCCGGAATCGGTCGTCACGAAGTCGCCTAACATAACGACTAACTTACGGTCGGCAATGAATGGGTGTTGGGCAATGATGTTGTCCATGTCTTGGCCCATCACTGTCTTCAAGACTTTGACGTCTTCCCAACCAAAGCGTTCGGCATTTTCGGCAACCAAGTCGCTAGCTAAGACGAACTTGCGGTCTTCACCAGCAGGTTGCACAACGGCATACTCGATGCCAGCATCGATGGTGATCCCTTCAGAAGCAGGAATGGTCCAAGGCGTCGTGGTCCAAACGACCAGGTAAGTGTCGTCGTCTAAGACGCCCTTCCCATCAACGACCTTTTCGCCAAAGAAGGCGGAAGGTGAGGTCACATCGTGGTATTCAACTTCGGCTTCAGCCATGGCTGATTCGGAAGACCATGACCAGTAGACTGGCTTCTTCCCCTTGTAGATCAATCCACGTTTAGCCATTTCTCCAAAGACCCGCACTTCAGCGGCTTCAAATTCTGGGTTTAACGTTAAGTAAGGATTGTCCCATTCAGCGGAAACGCCTAAACGCTTGAAGCCTTCACGTTGTTGGTCAACTTGCTTCAAAGCGTATTCGCGACAGAGGTCACGGAAGTCGGCAGTCGACATCTTCTTCCGATCGTAACCGGCCTTCGTCAACTGTTGTTCGATTGGCAGACCATGAGTATCCCAACCAGGAACGTAAGGTGCCCGGTAGCCACTCATTGACTTGTAACGAACAATAATATCCTTGGAAACCTTGTTCAACGCGTGCCCCATATGGATGGGACCGTTAGCGTATGGTGGGCCATCGTGTAAAATAAACGATGGCTTCCCCTCATTTAATTTTTGGCGGGCTTCATAAATCTTGTTTTCAGCCCAGACTTTTTGCCGTTCAACTTCTTTAACTGGCAAATTGCCACGCATTTTGAATTTGGTTTTACCCAGGTTCAACGTGTCTTTCACTCGCATACCGTCATTTCCTCCTTATGTTTAAGTCCTTCACGGTTGGTGAACCGGTGAGCTCAAGCTAGTGTAGCTAGCCTCAGCTCACCGGTCTACCGGACCGATTGTATCTTTTTTATTGTGCTCCGCAGTGCCTCCGGAGCAGTGAAAACGAACCGTGACGCTGAGGGCGGACGGTCAAAGCCACAGAGCGGTCTTTGACCTTGGATTTAAGCCGCAACAACCCGCGGCTCAAATCCACCAATCCACTAACCGGCAATCGCCGCTAAGTGGATTCCCACAACTGGGTCCATTTTCACTACTCCTGCGGCTGGCATAGCAGATTGGCTAGAACTAAGTTTGCCTCGCTTAGTATACCAGGTTGACTCTGACTAACTGGTAATTGGGGCTTCGCTGTCGACTATTTTCTGACAGGATTGCTAGTGCTACCTCTACCATCACTCAGCCGAAACGTGCGCCACAAGGCAGGTCCCTGCGCTTAACCCCACTAAGGAAAAATCCAGACCCGGGATTTTGCCCTTATTGACGTTAATGCTCTGTTGACCATTTTCTGGCAGGATTGCACTAGTGCTCCCCTACCGTCACACAGCCGAAACGTGCTCCAGCAGGCAACTGGTTGTGCTTAACCCCATCCAGGCCAAAATCCAAACCCGGGATTTTCACCTGGATGACGTTAATGCTCGCCAGCTAACCGCCTGCTTCTGCACTCTTTGCAAACAAAAAACGACCCGTCGCAAGGGACGAAGTCGTTCGTGGTACCACCCAAATTCAGAAGACGGTGGTCACCGCCTTCCCTCAAGGCACCGTATCGGGGCGCTTCCGCCGTTGCTTACTGTTAGTTCAGCCACGGGACTTGGAGAATGATACCAGCTAAAAAGAGGTGACGTTAGCCTTCCACCATCGCTAACTCGCTTGTGTCGTCTATTTTAGTTGACTGATTTCTCTGTCGTTTAATATTTATTGTTGGTCTTGATCAAAATGCGGTTGATCGTTGTCTGGGAAAATCACAACGGTCTCGCCATTATCATCATTTGAATCCGTCACCGGGGCTTCTTGGACTGGAGCATCATCTGCCACCGCCGTCTCACCACTTGGTTGGGATGTGTTTGAGTTTACGCCTTGAGCTGCATCATTGTCAAGCCGGTCGCCAACGACCTTCTTGATTTCTTCGTAGCTGGACATGGACCCTTCCTTTAACAGGCTGTCCCAGTCATTGGACTTAACCACTTCCAATTGGCTTTCCAGCATAACTTGCAGACGTTGACGGAAGACCCGGGTACTCTTCTTCAAGTCATCAGTCTCCACAGCCAACTTCTTGGCCCGCTTCGAAGCTTCGTCCATAATCTGATTGCCCTTGTTCGTGGCCTCAGAAACAATATCGGAGCTCTGCTTTTGTGCTTCTCTGATGATGATTTCAGATTCCTTTTGAGAATTAGCCTTAACCTTATCCGCAGCTTCTTGCGCAACCAAAATGGATTGGTTAAGAGAGTCCTTCAAGTCGTTAAAGTACTTGAGCTTCCCGTTCGCTGCATCTAACTGTTCCTCTAATTCCTTGTTGTGGTTCAACGTGATTTGGTAATCCTTGATGACTTGATCCAAGAAATCATTGACCTCATCAACGTTGTAACCACGCATCTTCGTGCCAAACTCTTTATTATGAATGTCTAATGGACTTAATACCATTGTGTTCCCTCCGCATCTATTTCTTCAACACCGCTAGGGTGACCCGAATTTTTTCCTTCTTCGTACGACCGGCAACCTCGTCTAACCGTACCCGACCGAACCCACGGACCGACACAATGTCAGCCACGTCCAGTTCGTAATCCGGCTTGATGGTTTCCGTCCAGTTAATTCGGACGTGGTTGCCCTCAATCAATTCCTTCGCGCGGTGCCGGGATAAATGGAAGCCGGTCCCCACGATGTTGTCTAACCGCAATGACGACAGGGTTGCGGACTCCGCTTCCCACTCATCTAACGGTTGAATCAACGCATCGAAGTCGCTGACCACCAGCCGGGCCTTGACGCGACCAATGTGGTCGACTTGTCCCGTCAGGTAATCGGCCATTGACGACTCCGTCACGACCTGCCACGTTTCGCCATCGGTTAGGATATCACCCAAGATTTCTCGTTCGATACCCGAACCCAATAACGTTCCCAGAATCTGACTGTGGTGTAACGTGGCGAATTTTACCGGATAATCCACCCGTAATAGGGTCAACTCGAAGTCTTTCTCTTCAGGTTCGTAATAATCCGGGAAGAACAGGGCCCGTTGCATCTCAGCCATCTTGTGACCGCCGCTAAATTGAACCTTCACGTCGGCACGATGGGCTAACGTGGTGGCAATATAGACTTGCCGTGGGTTCAAGAAATGCGTGAGGACGGGGCGGTATTCGTCCGCCACCTGTTGAAGCCAACCACCGACTGCATCGATAAACGGTGCTTCATCCGGTCGAAAATGTTGTGTGACGTTCTCATCCATGTCTCAAACCTCCCCTCGACTCATCGAATGAGTAAATTCAGTACAATGATATGCAGGTACTGCAAACCGTATTGAACCACCGATAGGACGATGATGGCCACGACTGGGCCAAATCCTAGTGGTCCAACCGAAATGAAATTAAAGTAGCCTAGAAACGGCTCGACCAGCCGACCAATGAATTGGCCTAACTTTGACTGGTAAGCCCCAGGCAACCAACTCATCAGCGCATATACCACGATCAACATGATATAGGCACTAACGACCCAGCCTAAAACCTGGAAAATCAAATTCACAATCGTTAACAAGGCGTCGCTCCTTTACTTCGTAAACTGTGTGCCTAGATTTGCTGCGACGTCGCCGCTAACTTCAAAGTTATGCGGGGTGCACAGAAAAATCTGCTCACCGATCCGCTTGATCTCGCCACCCACGGCAAATGCGGTCCCATTGAGGAAATCCACGATACGTTGGGCTTGTGGCTCATCGACCCGAGCAAAGTTCACGATGACGGCATCCCCGCTCGTGAGTTGCTTGGCAATCGACTTCGCATCAGAATAAATCCGGGGCTCACAAATGGCAATATGACTGGCATTGGGTTTTGCATTGCGCATGGCAACCACCTTTCGACTATCGACCGGCCGATTAGGGGTAGCTGGCGTTGGGTTCGCTACCGGGGCTGATTCGGGTTCCTGATAGTCTTCGTCATAATCATCGTTTACACCGAAAAATCTGCTAAGACTAAACTTATCCGCCATGGTTGGCCACTCCTCTCAATAACGACTCTTACCTGAGACGCCCTTACTTGCGCCGACGCTTGAAGAACGGTGGCGTGTCCTCGCCCTTGTTGCTATCATCAGCCGGTGCACTATCGTTGCTAGAGCTAGGGTTGAAGATGTTAAAGTCCGGCTTGTCGACCCCAGCAAATTCATCATGAGATGAACTAGCCTTGGGTTCTGGCCGATGGGCAGGTTCGCGGATGTCCCAGTTACCAAATGGATCTTGGTCTGCTTCATTCTTACTTGCTTGGTTATTTTGTGATTCAGTGTTGTGACCTTGTTGGTTGGCTTCACGCCGAGCAACCCGACTGTGTTGGGCAGCTTCGCGTTCTTCCTTCTTCTTGTCGATCCCAGTGGCAATCACCGTGACCCGAACTTCATCACCGAGTTCTTCGTCGATGGAAGTCCCGAAGATGATGTTGACATCGCTGGTTGCGGCGTCAGACACGATTTGCGAAGCGGCTTGGGCTTCAAACAGGGACAGGTCTGGCCCACCGGTGATGTTCAACAGCACTTGTTCGGCACCATCGATAGAAACTTCCAGCAATGGTGAGGAGATAGCCTTCTTGGTAGCATCCTCCGTCCGGTTTTCACCGTTAGCGGAACCGATACCCATCAAGGCAGCCCCTTGGTCCTTCATGACCGTCTTCACATCGGCAAAGTCCAAGTTAACATAACCAGGACTCGTGATTAAGTCAGAGATCCCTTGAACCCCTTGACGTAATACGTTGTCGGCTTCTTGGAAGGCTTCCATCATCGGCGTCTTCTTGTCGACGATTTCTAACAAACGGTTGTTGGCAATGACGATCAGCGTATCGACGCTTTCCTTCATGGCAGCAACCCCTTCAGCGGCGAAACGACCCCGCCGTGGGCCTTCAAAACTAAACGGCCGGGTAACAACACCCACCGTCAGAGCACCACTGTCCTTGGCGATTTTAGCCACAATTGGGGCAGCACCGTTACCGGTACCCCCGCCCATTCCGGCGGTAACAAAAACCATGTCAGCACCATCTAAGGCTTCCGTGATCTGTTCTTCGCTTTCTTCGGCAGCTTTTGCCCCAATTTCAGGGTTCGCACCGGCACCGAGACCCTTGGTCAGTTTCGGGCCAAGTTGAATCTTGGTTTCAGCCTTAGAGGCTTCCAAGGCTTGGACGTCAGTGTTGGCAACGATAAATTCGACACCCTTAACATCTTCGGCGATCATCCGATTGACGGCGTTGTTACCCCCGCCTCCGACACCGATGACTTTGATATTCGCGCCGTGATTTTGCGCTGAATCTAGTGAGTATTCCATATTTGTATTTCCTCCATCTCGCATTAGTCGAAGAAGTCGCTAAAGAACTTCCGGAACCCTTCAGTTCGCTTTTTCTTTTCTTTTGGTTGTTTGGCCTTCGAAGTCTGGCTAGATTGTGCCGGAGCATTGTCAGCAGCCTCTTGAGCGGCCTCTCTAGAACGAATCTCGTCAGTCTCATCGGCTAATTGGGTGGAGCCAGTCAAAGCACTCTTGATGAGCAGATCAATCTCGCTCAATCCCCCAAAGTATTTCACTAAGGCCAGAGCCAACGTGAACGATGGGTGCCGAAGCCCCATCTGATCGGGCACGTAGACCCGAACGTTGGTCCCAAATTCATCCGTGGCCAAGTCAGTGATGCCTGGTAGAGCAGCTACCCCACCGGTCAACACAATACCCCCCGGTAATTCTAAGGCTTGGACCTCGTCTAGATTAGACCGTAGACGTTGGAAAATTTGGTCGAGTCTGGCTTCAATGATTTCAGCTAAGTATTTTTCCGAAATTGGTGTGGGTTGGCTTTGGCCAACCACATCAACTGGGAATTCATCCTCGTCGCTAGCTTGCGTTGCATCAGCGTAACCATAATCGCGCTTGAGTTTTTCCGCGCTATCCAGGGAAGTGTTCAAGACCACCGAAATATCTTTGGTGATAAATTGTCCACCTTCCTGATCGACATCAATGTATTTTAATTGGTGGTCGTGAATCACGGCCGCCGTAGCTTGTCCGCCACCGAGATCAATCAAGATGGTCCCAAAGTCTTGCTCACCATCATTCATGACCATCATGCCTTGCGCCATCGGGTTGATAACTGTCCCACGCAGGTTAAGGCCGGCTTGTTCCACAGCTTTGCGGGTATTGTGCATGATCGTCTTAGGTCCGGTAAACAACGTCCCGTGAATTTCAAGACGTACCCCAACCATCCCTCGAGGATCCTTGATCCCGTCAAAACCATCGACCACAAATTCGTCGGCTAAAATGTCAACGACCTCGCGCTCCGGTGGTAAACTCTGAATCAATGCTGCATTTGCAACTGTCCGGACGTCACGCCCCGTGATCTCACGGGACTGATCGTCAATGGCAATCATGCCGCTACATGGTTCAATCTTTAACATATTTGCGGGAATCCCCACAATTACATCGTGAATTTCGATGCTGGCCTTCTCTTCGGCTTGTCGAACGGCGCGCTGAATCGCTTCAGCTGCCTTGTCAATGTCCACGATAACTCCGCGACTGACACCATTCGAACGTTCATTTCCCACACCAATAACGTTCATTTGCCCTTTAACATTCTCAGCAACAATGACTTTTATTGAGGTGGTTCCTATATCGAGACCAACGTACATCCCTGAATTATCCATAGAAAAAGGAACCTCCTAAGTTAATCTAATATCAACACTGCATGAATTCGCTTTTTCCCCTAATTATTTTTCAGTTTACCACATTTACTAGGGGTTGAAAAAGCCTAATTGACGCTTTTTCGCCGTTGCAATCAAAATGAATTATTTTGTAAAGGGGTACGAGTACGCCCCAACCTCCAAATTGACCACACCTTTTTGCTTCATTTTCGCCGCGATCCCCGGGTAATACGCCATTTTCTGGGCGAAAGTCGGGATGCTAGCGTAGACCTCATTACCATCATTCATGAACAGGTGGACCCGGTTCGGATTGTCCTTATTCGGGGCATCATGAATTTCACTGATACTTCGTTTAATTTCCGAATCGAGCTTGGCATATTGCAAGATCATCCGATGAAGGCTCTTGGTGTTCTTGAAATTACCGTAAACTGGTGTCCCACTTTTAGGCTGAGTCACCGATTGTTCACTAACAATACCATTTTCCAAGACTTCATAGTAACGATTTTGCTTCATGACATACCCCGCCGTGGCGTACTCGGTCACGTGGACCGTCGCCAGGTTGGGCCGCTGAAAATGAATGGTTACTTGCTTGAGGCGTGAATTCCGCCGGGGAGCCTGCCGCTCAAATTGCTTGGTATGCCCCCACAGCTTGAAGATCGAATCACCCGGTTGAATCTGCACCGCACGTTGCACGCGTTTGGCACTCAGCACATCAGCCCCAGTGACCGTCACCGTCTTAAAATGACTCAGTGGTGAGATTAGGTAGACCATGGCGAGAATCACTACCGTAAAGCTGGTCAACAGTATCGTTAACCGGCGGACCAACTTCCGGTTGCGCTGATGCTTCAACCGCGGTAACTTGTCCCCGATACGTTTAGCCTGATGAACCCACTTGGGGGCCTTGGCTTGCTTTCGCTGAGCCGCCGCCTTACGCTGGTAACTTTCCCAGGGGGTCAACGTTTCTTGTTGCTTCTTATCGTTGCGGTTCAAACGAAACTTCACAGCCGCACACCTCCCACTTGCTGGATTAGCGTGCTAGTCACGCTTGAGAGACAGAACCACATCCAAGACCCGGTCCGCAGCATCTGGGACACCTAACTGCTTGGAAGCTGCTGCCATATCTTGCCGTAAACCGTCATCGGTCATCAATTGGTCGGCCTTGGCAACGAGGCTCTCCCCGTTCAGGTCAGCTTCCTTGATGATTTCGGCGGCACCTACGTTGGCCAGGGATTGTGCATTCTTGGTCTGATGATCAGCGGTCACATAGGGACTTGGAATCAGGATGGATGGAATCCCATCGGCCGTGATTTCCGCAATACTCGTTGCCCCAGCCCGACCGACGATTGCGGCCACCTTGGGCAGAACTTCTGGCATGTTGGGAATGTACGGCTTCACCACGACATTGTCGCCCAGGGTCGTCGACTTGAGCTGTTCCATCACGCCATCATAGCGTTTCTGCCCAGTCACAAAGACCACTTGGTAATCCCGCTGATTAAAGGCAGGAATCGCAGCGACCGTGGCCGCATTGATTTTCAAGGCCCCCTGGGATCCCCCGAAGATCAGCAACGTTGGCACGTCATCTTTTAAATTGTATTCTTGCCAACTAAAGTTACTGACGACCTCGGCGGCTTCCTGCGCCCGCGGATTCCCCGTCTTCACCATTTTACTGGCTGGTAGTTGGTCCAACGCGGCGTCAAAGACGTAGGCGATCCGGTCCACGTAGCGACTCAAGAACCGGTTGGTAATCCCAACCACACTGTTCTGCTCGTGGATCATCGTGGGAACGTTCAACCGGCTAGCGGCGTACACGACGGCCCCGGAAACGTAGCCCCCGGTACCGACCACGACGTCCGGCTTAAATTCCTTGATCATCTTCTTGGTCTCGTGGACACTCTTCAAGAACAGATAGAGCGTCTTGAAATTTTCCAGTGACAGAGACCGCTTGAAGCCCTGAATTTTCGTTGATTTGAAGGGAATCCCCTTGGCCGGAACGATACTACTTTCCAATCCCCGTTCGGACCCCACGTAGAGGACCTCGGCGTCAGGATCGCGTTTCTTTAAAGCTTTGATAAGGGCCAGTCCCGGATAAATATGTCCACCGGTACCACCACCCGATACGATTAGTCGCATTTACTTTTCCTCCTGCTTACCCGTCAGATCTTCAACGGCCTTGATAAAGCGGTCGCCGCGAACCTCAAAGTTTGGGTATTGATCCCAGCTGGCATTAGCCGGCGACAGGAGAATGATGTCACCAGGATCACTCAGTTGGTAAGCCACTGGCACGCCGGCTTCGGCATTCTCAGCGAACTTGATGGTCTTGATACCAGCCTGCTTCGCTGCATCTTCCAGCAGCTTGGCTGTTTGACCGAAGAGCACGATGGCCTTGACGTGTTCCTTGAAGGCTGGCACCATCTTTTCAAAGGTGTAGCCCCGGTCCAGACCACCAGCAAGTAAGACGACTGGCGCCTTGAAGCCCTTCAATGCCATCTCGGTTGCTTCCATGTCGGTTGCCTTGGAGTCGTTGTAGTATTGACGACCCTCGGCTTCCAGCACATATTGGGTCCGGTGCCGCACACCGCCAAAGGTCTTCAGAACACTGACGATTGCCGCCGTGCTGACACCTTTGATCTTGGCTACAGCAATCGCGGCCAAGGCATTTTCGATGTTGTGGTCCCCAGGAACCTTGACATCACTGGCGGCCATAATTTTTTCACCACGGAAGTAAAGGTCGCCATCGGCCTCGTAAGCGCCATCCTGTGAGTTATCGGCCCGGGAGAATGGGACGACCTTGGCGGCGGATTGCTTGCTCAGTTCACGCCACTCTGGATTGTCGAAGTTAACCACGAAGTAATCGTCCGCCGTTTGATTGGCGGTAATCTTCATTTTAGCTGCGACATAATTAGCCCGCGTCTTGTGATAATCCAAGTGATTGGAGAAGATATTCGTCAAGACAGCGATGTGGGGATGAAATTCGGTCGTTCCCACCAACATGAAGCTGGAGACTTCCAAGACCAGCGTGTCATCGGCTGTAACCTCTTGGGCAACCATGCTGGCTGGGACACCAATGTTCCCAGCGTAAACCGCGTGGCCCGCCTGACGGTCGTGATCCAACATCTTTTGAATCATCGTTGTCGTCGTGGTCTTCCCATTGCTGCCAGTGACAGCGACCAATTCGGCTTCAGCGACTTCCCCAGTCAATTCCATTTCTGAAATGATCGGTAACTTTAAGTCCAGTGCCCGCTTTACAACCGGCACATCGTACGGAATCCCGGGATTTTTCACGATCAAGTCGTACCCGGCATCTAGCAGATCCGGCGTTTGTTCACCAAGAATCACATCAAAACCAGCCGCCTTAAGTTCCTGAGCATTCTGATTTTCTGCCAGTGGTTGGACATCACTGACGGTGACCGTAGCCCCCAAACGTTTTAATAATTTTGCTGCATTGGTCCCACTCTTGGCCAATCCCAAGACGAGAACCTTTTTCCCTGCATATGTCGTGATCTGCTTCATAACGCCGTTCGCTCTCCATTCATTTTTAGTGTTACTTATTTTGATATCGTTTAAATTCGGGCACATTGTCACCTGCGGCCGCCAGAGATTCCGCCTGCTGTGGGGACCGGCAAAAGCCTGTGAAGCGGTCTTTTACCTCGACTTTGAGCCGCGAAGTTCACCCGTCTCAAAGCTCGTCCCGCGCTGTAGTCTGGCAAAAAACGCCAAACAACACCGCCGTCACAGCTGGCTACATCTCCGGCCTCCTCCGGCTAAGCTAACTGTGTCCAAATTAAGCTTAACCAATGTTCATCCAGCGACTCTTGCCAGAAGACAATGTGTAACCCAGCAGCCGACACTTTTATCGAAACACCTATAAAAGATGAGTACCCCAAATTTGGCACTATCTCTAGTTTATCAGGTTCGCCGACTTATCTCACTAAATCTGCCAAAATCTGCAAGAAATCTTCGATATTCAGTGATTTTTGGGGTCAATATCGCTCGATTACCGATGGTCAGCAGTTAGTTCCCTGTGAATAGTCCTTAGATGGACTGCTGAGCCCGCTTCCGGAAATTCATGGCCAACTCACCATCTCCCACCAAGTAGCCGTAGCGGGCCACTATAGGGCACACTATCGCCATTAGCACCATTATCGATCACTACCGTTCTACCAAGTCAACGACTAACGTCAGCCGTGAGGACGGTGAAAATCGGCCCAGCTGTTGGAATTACCTTGGCGGCCTTGTCGCCAAGGTAATTGGTAGTTTCAAGACGCGGTATTCGGCTTGAAACCAAGTCCCGAGACCGTTCTATGGCTCGGAACGTCCACCAACGCTTACCGGCCGATTTTCACCGTCCAGTAGGCGCGGGTCACACTTATCTTAACCCAGCTAAACCGGCAGTGGACGAAAAAAGGCTAGCTTGGCCCTAACGAGCAAGCTAGCCCATTAGTCGTCCAGTCGTTAGTTGGCTAAGATGGCCCAGACACCCGTTAACGCGGTAATCAAGCCAATTCCCCAGAAAGTCAAATCAATCTTCCATTCACTCCAGCCCTTCATTTCGAAGTGGTGGTGAATCGGACTCATCAGGAAAATTCGCTTGCCCGTCAACTTGAATGAGGCAACTTGCAACATAACACTCGCCGTCTCAATCACAAAAATCAAACCGATCCACAGCAGGGACAGTTCGTGATGCAACAGAATAGAAACTGCCGCTAAGGCCCCACCAAGGGCTAACGAACCGGTATCACCCATAAAAATCTTGGCTGGCTTGTGATTAAAGATGAGAAAACCGAGAAGACTGCCGACTATGGCAAAACAGAAAATAGCAATGTTAATTTGATGCTGTTGGTAAGCCACGATCCCGTAGGCGGCAAAGGAAATGCTAGCCAACCCACTGACCAGGCCGTCCAACCCATCCGTTAAGTTCACGGCATTGGAGAAACCCACCAACCAAATAATAATGAAGATGGCGTACCAGCCACTCATGTGCCAGTCACCCAAGCCCGGTACGTGCAGAGCCATTGGTAATTGTTCGTGAGTGTAGACCCAGAATAGGATCAAGGCCCCCACGATTTGGCCAAGCAGTTTTTGCCACGCCTTGAGGCCTTCATTTTGGCGATGAAACAGCTTGATGCTGTCATCCCAAGCACCCAATGCCCCGTACAGGACCAGGATAAAGAGTAAGATCCAGGTCGTGGAGAGCACGTGGTGTGGGGCCAACGCCCAACTGGTAACCAGCGTCATCACGACAATGGCGATGATGTACAGCAAACCACCCATCGTTGGTGTCCCTGACTTTTTCTCGTGCCAGGTTGGTCCCTCTTCACGAATCATTTGCCCCTCATGTCGGGCTCGGAAGTACCGAATCAGTGATGGCATAAATGCCACGGTAATTATAAATCCACCCAACAAGGGCACTACTACATTCATCATTCTCTTTCTCAATCCTCATTCTTATTTATTTTGTTTCAAAGTTACCGTTAACGTTGCGCCAGAAGCGACAGTGGTTCCCGCCTTGATACTCTGCTTCGTGACGTAGCCATCCCCGGTAGTATTCAACTTCAATCCTTCAATCTGAGCTAATTTTACCACATCGCCCTTCGACCAACCCTTCAGACTCGGCAGAGCCACGGTACCACCCGTATTCAGGAAGACCCGCTGATTCTTATACAGCGTGGTTCCCGCCGAAACGGATTGCTTCGTGACTTTGTTCCCATTTCCGAGCAAAGTGATCGTCGCACCGGCCTTGGTCAGCGCACTCGTTGCGGCTGTCACGGTCCGACCGGCAACTAATGGCATCTTGGAGACTTTGGTCATCTTGGCTTCGGTATCCTCTTGTAAGGCCCGCGCCATGACCGGCTTCATAATGGAAGCCAGCAATTGCGTTGCGGTCTTACTCCCTAAGTGAGGTTGTTTCATGGTGATATACATCACGTACTTCGGATTGCTTGCAGGGACCATGGCCGCCACGGAATACAGGTAGTTGTCATCGCCTGACAGGTACCCTTTCCCGTTGCTGACCTGAGCGGTACCGGTTTTAACGGCGACCCGTTCTCCACTCATCTTATAGTCACTCCCAATACCATAACTCTTATAGACGACATCTTCCATATGTTTCCGAACAGTTTTCGCCGTTTTGGCCGAAATGGGGTTACCCACAACTGTTGGGGAATACTTCTTGACAGTCTTGTTGGTGTTAGGGTCCGTTACCTTGCTGATCACGTAAGGTTTCATCATCTTCCCATCATTGCTGACGGCGGTCAACCCTTGTAGCATCTGGAAGGCGGTGACCTGAATCCCTTGACCAAAGGCGGTATCGGCCTGCTCAATCGGCCGCTGGAAGGCAATGCTCCCACTCATTTCACCGGGTAACCCAGAGTTGGTGCTCTTCAAGAAGTGGAAACGATCGATGTACTTCTTCCAGGTCTTGGCACCCATCTGCTGTTCCAAGTGGGCCATGGCAACGTTACTGGAGAGGGCAAACCCCTTGTTATAGGTGATGGTCCCCCAACCAGCCGTATTCCAGTCAGGAACCGTCTGATTGCCAATGGCATATTTCCCAGATTGATAAGTAGCGTTCCCATTGTAATTCCCACTATCAATGGAGGAAGCCAACGTGAAGACCTTCATCGTTGACCCCGGTTCGTAGGCGTCCTGAACCAGCGTGTCCCGCCAGATGTCGCCTAGTCCCTGCTTCGTGCTGGCGTTAAACGTCGGCCGTTGCGTAGCGGCAAGGATGGCCCCGGTCTTGGCATTCATCAACACAGCATTCATCGAATTGGCCTTGACCTGGTTCTGAACGCTACTCATTTCGGTCTCTAATAACGTCTGCAACCGGGTATCTAGCGTTGTATACACGTTATCCCCGTTCTTAGCTTTCTTGGATTTCTGCTTGGTCCCAGGTAACTGGTAACCATACATATCCTTCTTAATCTTCTGCGACCCATTCGTTCCAGTCAATTGCTTGTTAAAGGCTTGTTCGATGCCCATCGACCCCGTCAACGTCGTCTGACCCTTATCGTTGGTCTTCGCCTGTGCTAGGCCAACCAGATGAGAGGCAAACGTCCCGTTAGGATAGAGCCGGGATTCCTGTTGAATGAAATTGACTCCGCTCAGATGCTCCTTTTGAATCTTCTGCTTGGTGGTCAATGAAATATTCTGCCCGGCCGTCCCGAATTCCACCTGGAAAGGATGTCCGGAACTGGGATTCAGGATCTTCAAGGCCTTATCGCGACTGATTGGTAAATTTTTGGCCAAAACGGTCGCAATCTTTTCCTTGTTAGTGGCATACAGTTTCTGCCCGTCCACGCTCTTCTGCCGCTTGTCCAGCACCACGTAAAGTGAGTACACACTGGTATCCTCGGCAATCGCCTGGCCGTTGGCGTCGTAAATAGTGCCCCGTTTGGCCTTGAGGGTCTCATTGGCCGTGTAGAGCTTCTGGGCGGAAGCACTCAGGTTAACGTTTTGAACCTTCTTACCAATGGAGATATACGAAAAGCGACCAACGATGAGTATAAATACAGCAATGAAAAGGAAAAACAGAAACTGGCCAACGTACTTCCGGTTCCTGCGGGGTTGCTTATTCATCATTTGTCGCTTATTTGGATCTTTCATTATTTGTTTACATTCCTTATGCGGTCATTTTGGAGAGACAGACCTTGCTTTTTGGCAATTTTATCAAGTCGACTCCGACTCTGCAACTCATTTATTTGCTGTTGCTTGTTGGTGTTGCGATTGGTATAGGTCGTCACAGCATTGTTGACGCTTTGCAATTCATGCTGGGCGTTGCTCATCGAGATCTTGGCAGAAACGACACAGACCATGAGCACGGCCAAAACAATGCCGCACACGGTCATCAAACATTTTTCAAATTTCGAAACCGGTAACTTTTGGCTATTCGGGTTGCCTTGGGGCTGAACCTGAGGCTGTGCCTGGCGTTGCGGTTGTTCTATGTTTGGGCGTTGTTGAGGTTCCGGAGTTAGGGGAACAGCTTCAGCTAAATTATTTTGCGCCATAATTGATCATCATCCTATGTCAATATTTAGTGATTGATTTAACTATTTAACTTTTTCTAAAATTCTTAATTTGGCACTGTGCGCGCGATGGTTTGCTGCCAATTCTTCCTCGGAAGGCGTGATTGGTTTGCGGTTAACCAACTTGTAGTTGGGCTGCAAATTATCAGGGATTACCGGAATACCGTGGGGGAGTTCTGGCAATGAAGAGTTTTCACGAAACATAGTCTTAACGAGTCGGTCTTCCAACGACTGGAAGGTAATAACGCTGACCCGTCCGTTCAGGGCCAACAAACCAATTGCCTGTTCCAGGGAATCCTCAAGGGCTCCCAATTCATCGTTGACGGCGATTCGAATCGCCTGAAAGACCTTCTTAGCAGGATGTCCCCCGTGCCGACGAGCGGCCGCGGGAATCCCTTCTTTAATAATTTCAACCAATTGCCCGGTCGTATCGATAGGCGCGGTGGCCCGGTGACGCTCAATAGCTCTGGCGATTGGCTTAGCGAATTTTTCTTCGCCATAGCGATGGAAGATCCGCATCAGGTCGTTGAATTCCCATTCATTGACCACAATCCACGCGGTCAGCTTCGCACTCTGATCCATCCGCATATCCAATGGCGCATCATGCTGGTAGCTGAACCCACGGTCGGCTTCGTCAAATTGTGGCGAAGAAACACCAAGGTCGTAAAGAATCCCATCGACCTCGGTGATGTTCCGGGCGTTCAGTTCCTCTTTGATTTGGCGGAAATTGCTCTTGATAAAAGTTAACTTTCCGGCTTCAACATACTGCTTTAAATGTTCTTGATTGTAAGTAATGGCTGTCTGATCTTGGTCAAATGCATAGAGATGACCTGTTGTTAACTGCTCCAGAATGTGTTGGCTATGACCGCCGCCACCGAGAGTGCAGTCAACGTAGGTGCCCGTTGGCTTGATGTCTAACCCCGCCACTGCTTCATTTAACAAAACCGTTACATGATGAAAGTCTTCCATGAACACTCTCCCTTCCCGAGCTACATCCCGAAGTCGATTAAATTTTCGGCGATATCGTCGAAATCTTCTTCGGCGGCGGTGGAGAACTTGTCCCACCGTTCTTGACTCCAAATTTCAAAGCGATTGGCCACACCGACGATGACACATTGTTTAGACAACGCGGCGTGGTCCTGTAAAGACTTCGGTAGATTAATACGCCCTTGCTTATCCAATTCACACTCCGTCGCAGCGGAGTAGAAAAAACGGACAAAGGCCCGAGCATCCTTACGATTTACTGGCAAGGCTTTCAATTTTTCTTGCAGCGCTGCCCACTCGGACATTGGGTAGCCGAATAAACAACCATCCATGCCTCGGGTCACCACAAATTGTTCACCAAGCTGCTCCCGAAATTTCGCGGGGATAATGAGTCGGCCTTTGGTATCGATTGAATGTTCAAATTCGCCCATGAACATGGCCATTACCCCCTATTTGTAACTATTGTCAAGTTTACCACATGCCCCCACTTTCTACCACAACGTTTCCGAATTTTTATAAATTTCCCCACAAAGCTTAAAAAAGCCGCGGCGAACATTTGTTCACCGCGGCTGAAAGCCCTTCATATTTCACCAAAAAACTGGTTCCATAATCAAAATTATTAATATTTATGCATTAGCTAACTAATTACAAGTAAAAAGCATACAATGAATCCTAACAACCAATACAGGTCGGTCAACCGCCAAAAAGTCTTGAAGAAGCTGCTGTATAGGATTTCATGATTGCGGACAGCCTGCAGCACAGCAACAATGATGCCGATAGCCATCCAGCCGATGACCAACCAGGGCATGATGACCCCTGAGCCGGCGGGAATCAGGTTCAGAGCGCCCAACAAGAAGAGCGGTGCCATCAGGTCCCAGGTACTGAGGCCCTTGGGCCAGCGTTTCCGCAACAAGGTCTTTACACCCCGAATTAACAAAAACCCAATCGCCAGAATCGCGAGTTGGCCTCCCGGTGATGTCCAAAACTTCATTTTACTTCCCCCCACTGCTAGTCTTCGTTATATTATAGAGATTTCGGCGACCACATGCAATTCAGATTTGTAACAACTCCTTGACAAGTTCGCTGTAGCTGTTGCAATTCGAGCGGTGCCACGGTAAACTAGTTGAGTAAAATGGGACGTAAAGAGGTGGCTATTCACGTATGGAAAAGAAAAAGAAATCAACATTCCAAAAGATTCTCAACGTTTTTGTTTGGATCATGATCATTGCAACAATTGGGTCACTTGTTTTCGGTGCCATTACCGCATTCATGAACTAATTAATGCTACGAGGCATCCTGCACGGTAAAAATACTGTGGTGGGATGCCTTTTTATTTTTGCATAATATCCAAAATACGTGGTTGGACTGACGACGCGTCACACACCGTCAGGTTTAACCGAAAATCCGGTTATTTTTGCTTGTGATTATGTTAACTAAATGAATTAACTAAATTGACCGCCCTGCGTTGACATCTTTTTTTATAGGGATCACGTCATTTCCACTATTTTTCTGAAGGACTAATCTAAGCATCCCTCTCCGATTTTTACCTAAAAAGCACTGACTAAACTTGCCGCTTACTCAGGCCCATTTAGTCAGTGCTCTTAATTTTTGAAAGTTCCATCCACGCTATCGACAATCGACCAGTGCCCCCAATTGTTGCGCAATGACTTGCCGATCAGGCACCGGCCGTTCAATGGCCGTTAAGAGCTTACCAGCAATTGCGTCGACTGCCTCACCCAATTCGTCCGTCACCAACGTGCCATATAGTCGTAGTAACGCTTGTAGGCTACAAAAGTCTGCCTGCCACTGCATGTCTCGCTGTGGATTGTTCAATAGATTCTCTGTCAGTCGCCGGATATTCTGATCGGCGCATTGCCGAGTCGCCCGCTCTTTTTTCTTTGTTTGACCACCCGGCAAGAAGACCGCTATCACCGTGAAGAATCGTTCGCCGACATCTTCAGCCCAGTTAGACCTCGTCCCCAAATCCATAGAAAAAGCCTCCCCCATTTAGTTAATAGGATACGCCCATTAACTGTGCCGACCAACGATTGCGACGGCTAGAAGGAGACTTGGTAAAGTTATTTAGTTAAGTTACAAGGCTACTCGGACGAATCCGGCTGGTCAGCCGAACTGTCGGGTTGCTTGTAGACCTGGCGGGGTTTACTCCCCTCCTGTGGGCCAATATAGCCACGCTGTTCCAGATCGTCCATGATCCGTGCCGCCCGGTTGTAACCAATCCGGAAGCGTCGTTGCAGGAGTGACGTGCTGGCCTTCTGCTGATCGACTACAAATTTTAACGCGTCATCGAAAAGCTCGTCATCACTGTCACCAGCGTCTTCCTGCTGAATCTCCTCGTCAGTGACCATCATGTCTTCATCGTAGTCCGCAGTCTGTTGCTGCTTGATGAAGTCGACCACGTTCGATACGTCCTCGTCGGGAATAAACGCCCCCTGCACCCGGACTGGCGAATTGGCGTCAACTGGCTGATAGAGCATATCCCCCCGACCGAGTAGTTTTTCCGCACCGTTGGTGTCGAGGATTGTCCGTGAATCAATTCCGCTGGACACAGCAAAGGCAATCCGAGATGGCACGTTGGCCTTGATCAGACCGGTAATAACGTCAACCGAGGGCCGTTGCGTGGCTAGAATCATATGGACCCCGGCAGCCCGCCCCATCTGTGCCAGCCGAATAATGGCGTCTTCCACTTCGCTGGAAACGGTCATCATCAAGTCGGCCAATTCATCGACGACAACGACGATGTAAGGCAAGGTCGGCCGCGCCTGATCATCCTCCGCATTTGCCTTCTGGACAAAGGCATTATAGCTTGAAATTTTCCGCTGCCCGAACTGTGAAAAGAGTTCGTAGCGGCGTTCCATTTCTGCCACAACCTTGTGTAGCGCCCGCGCCGCCTTCTTCGGTTCAGAAACCACCGGTGTCAGGAGGTGGGGAATGCCATTGTACACACTGAGTTCAACCTTCTTGGGGTCGATCAACATTAGCTTAACTTGATCCGGCCGAGCGTTCATTAAAATACTGGTAATGATGCCGTTGATGGCCACGGATTTCCCACTCCCAGTTGCCCCAGCAATCAGAAGATGGGGCATCTTGGTGAGATCCATACTGACGACCTGACCGGTAACGTTACGCCCCAGTGGGACCTGTAACGGCTTATTCGGATGTGCCGGTTGGGCCTCGACCACGTCCCTAAAGGCTACGGTCGAAACTTCCTTGTTAGGCACTTCGATACCAATCAGAGATTTCCCTGGAATCGGCGCCTGAATCCGAATACCTTTGGCTGCCAGCGCCAATGCGAGATCATCCGCCAAATTAACGATCCGTGAAACCTTGACTCCAATGGCCGGATGCAATTCATACTCGGTCACGGACGGTCCCAGACTGACGTTCTTCACTTCGGCGTCCACCCCAAAGCTATCCAGCGTCTGCTTTAAAATCTTGGTGTTGGCATCGATAGCGTTAACTTCTTCCGTCTGATCAGTTGGTGGCACCTGTTTTAACAGATCCGCCGTGGGCAACTGGTAGTTCGGATCGACCGGCGTACTATTGACTAGGCTAGCCTCAGTATCATCGGCATCAGCTGAATCCGCTGGTGCCGCACTGGCCGGCACCTTGGGTTGTTCGTTCGCCACCGTAATGTGGTAACTCGGCTCCGGTGCGGCTGATTTGGCCTCTGCACGGGGCGTCGGCAAATCCTTGGCATCCGGGTCCATTGGCGTCATAATGGCTGGTTTGGCGGGTTTAGGTTTAACCGCCGCGCGCTTTTCACGTTGCTGCTGAACCTTCTCATTACCACGTTTCAAGGCATCGCTACTGGCTTGGACGCCGTGATGCAGCGTCTGCCAAATGGTTTGCAACCAGCGTTGAATATCAGCAAAGGGAATCTGGAAGAAGACGATGACCCCACCGATCATGATCAGCCAAGAGGCAACCTGTGCCCCCACTAAGGCGATCAGCCAAGCAACAATACTCAGCTCAAAGGCCCCGATGGCCCCACCACCGAGTTGTGAGGTTAAGCCGCCACTCCACAGGTCGGCCAAGCCGGATTGCCAGGTGGTCGCCAAGAATTGACTGTGTTGGTTGACTTCAATAAAGTGATTGGCGGTAATCCACAGCAGCCACCCGCCATAGATCAAGCCACCACCTATCCAATAGTGGCGTTTCAAATGCGGCAAGACGCTGGTGACGGTCAACGCCGCACCGACGGCCCCAATCAAAACCAGCCCAAATTGGTAGGTATCCCCAATGAATAGACGAATTAAGTTAGCCCATAGCGTTCCTAACAAGCCTAAATTAAAGAGCCCCAGTGCCGCTAATGCTAGTAACACTAAACCAACCACATTGCTGGTGTACGGAAAAGGCTGCTTTTTCGTTGTCCGCCGCTTGGTCGGCTTACGTTTAGTTGGCCGGCGCCGTGACGTCTTTCGTTTCGTAGCCAAGAAGCGGCCCCCTTTCGTTTTTCAAAATTATTTCAATTTATCGTGTGGATACTTATGGACCCGTTCCAGCTTTGGAAATTGTTGTTGCCGCAGGACTTCGTAAATCACGATTGCGGCCGAATTTGACAGGTTGAGTGCCCGAATATGGGTGTCATCTTGGGGAATCCGAATACATTTCTCGGCGTTTTTCCGCATGAAGGGCTCGGGTAACCCAGTCGTTTCCTTGCCGAATAGGAAGTAATGATCATTATCGTTCAGACTGTAATCGGGTTCGGTATAGTCCTGATCCGCAAATTTTGACACTAAGTATAGCTGGGTTGGATCGGGAATCGACGCCAAAAATTCTGGTAAGTTTTCGTGATAACGCACGTCAACTTTATCCCAGTAGTCCAGGCCGGCCCGCTTCAAATGGGCGTCGTCCACTGAGAATCCCAGGGGTTTGATCAAATCTAAAATCGTATCGGTCCCGGCACACGTCCGGGCAATGTTCCCCGTGTTAGCAGGAAAAAGTGGTTCAAATAAGGCAATATGGTTAGTCATACTCTCTCTCCGTTCTGTCTATCAAACATTCGTTCTGTTCCATCATTATAGCCATTCTGGTAGGCTTTTGACAAGGGTCCAAATTTATCGCTGGCATCGCCGACGGCAGCTAGGGGTTCCACCTGCTATGGGGACCGCTTCCAGCCAAAAGACGGGCTTTCAGGTCGACTTGAAACCACAAAAGCTCACGTGTCTATATGTACGTCACACAGTAGAACCGCTTTTCGAGGTGCTGAGGTAAACTCAATCCAAGACGGAGGCAGCCAGAATGGAGCCAGCCGTGACGATGGTGTTAGTTCGGGCGCTTTATCCCGGACTTACAGCATGGGATGACCTTGAAGACACACGACTTTTGTGTGGCTTTAAGGCAAGCTGGAAGCCCGTCTTATGGCTGGAAGCGGTCCCCACAGCAGGCGGAATTCTGGCAGCCGCAGGCGACTGTGACACCACGATTTTTAACCTCAGCGCAGAAAAAAAGCAGTTCCTCGGTGTGGGCACGGCGAGGGGCTGCTTTAGTGAAGTGCTACTTGTCAGTCGCTAACAGCTTGCGCTGATGTCGACCGCCAAACGATTTCTCATTGGTAAATATAACACCGCTCTGTCAGGTTCGCAAGCTTTTTGCGTAAGATTCTTTAACGTTTCGTCTAATTCACTTGCGTACTTAACAAGGTCACGTCGACCGTGATGTGGGCGAACGGGTTGGCCTTGACCTGCGCCAGTTGGGCCTCATCGGCTCCCCAGTGCATCGGTGTCATCAACATGAGATCCGCAAACAAGTCGGTCGGAACTGGCACCTGGTAACGAATCCGTTGTGCGGTTGCCTCTGGATAATGTTGCTTGAACAAGCCTAAGACATTTCCATTATCATAGGTCGCGTGGGCACTCCCCGCTGGGAAAATGGCCTGTCGCAACTCAATCAGGTAATCTGAGTTTGGAATCACCTTCAGTAAGTGACCACCTGGGGCAATGACCCGATTGAACTCCTTGTAAGCCGATGGTGAGAAGAGGTCTAACACCGTGGTGAAGGCGCCGTCGCTAAATGGCATTTGCGCTAAGTCGGCCACGCAGAAGAATGCGGGTCCGCCCAGCTGGGTTGCCAAATTAATGCCGGGTTTGGAGAGGTCAAAACCAATCACCGTGTCGCGGTTATCGCGTCGTTGTAGCACATCGGCCAACGGCGTCCCTTCGCCACATCCCACGTCCAGAATCGTTTGGGGGCTAGCCGGCATCTGTGCGGCAAACTCTTCAGTGATTCCAGCAAAGAGCCCTGCTTGCAGCATGCGTCGCCGAGCGGCTAACATGTCATTGTCGTATTCACTCTCGACTGCCCGTTGCATGAAGTACAGGGTCCCCTTCTTTGAGAGGTCAACGTTGTGGCCGTTGGGACAGACCAAGCTGTGCCCGTCAACGTGGTCGTATGGAGCCAAGCACACGGGGCAGCGGAATAAGTTTACATGGGCCGTTAGGAACGCGGCCGCTTCATCAATCTTTTTCATCAGGTGTCGTTTCTCCTTGTTCAGTCACGGGTGCCGGTGCTTCCGTTGCTTCATCGTAGCCGCCCACAAACTGGCGGTACCATTGGAAACTTTCGGTCGCAGCGACGCGAATCACGGCGTATCCTGGAATCCCCAGAATCACACCGAGCACGCCAAAGGCTTTCCCGGAAATCAGTAAAATAAAAATAATCGTTAATGGATGAATTTTGAGTGAGCTTCCCAGAACGAAGGGTGAAATGAGCCGACCTTCCAGCGTTTGTTCAACGATGAATACGATCAGCACTTTCACCAACATCCAGGGGGACACAAAGGCAGCCACTACGACAGCCGGTACCATGGCCAGGAAAGAGCCCAGGTAAGGCACCAGGTTCAGTACGCCCGCCACAATTCCCAGCAGCAAGGCGAAACGCAAGCCAACGATTAAGAAACCAACGTAGAACAACATCGCAACGATAAACGCCACGATCAACTGTCCCCGCACGTAGTTACTGACTTGCCGATTCATTTCCACTAAAAGATGCTTAGCCGATTGCCGATGTTTGATTGGCAAAACTTTGGCCAGGTAATCCGGTAGCTGGTGGCCGTCTCGCAACAGATAGAACAGAATAAACGGCGCGGTAATCACGCCAACCGCAATCGAGACGACCCGGCTGACGATACCGCCAACCGAGCTGACCGTACTCTGCGCGAAGCTCGAAACGGCCGCTGAAGAGCTATCGGACAATTGCTGATTGAATTGGTCCAGTTGCGACTTCAAGCCGCTCAACCGATCATCTTGGAGCCACGTTGAAACCATATTGGTAGCGTCTCGCCAATAGTGCGGCCACTCGGCAATCAAGGTCGTCAGCTGTCGCTGAACCATTGGAATAAGGCTCCCGATTCCCCAGACCAGTAACAGGGCGATGATCACGAAGAGTCCTAGGGTCGACCAGGTTCGGCCAATGTGACGTTTTTCCAAAAGGTCGACCAGCGGATTTAGTAAATAGTAGCCGACGCCAGCAAGAATAATTGGTAACCCGACGATCTGCCAGACCAAAACAAACGGTGTGGCGAGCCATGGGACTTTACTTAAGACTAGTAAAATGAGTAAAATAAGAAGCGTAATTGTTAGTATCGAAACTAAACGATTATTCACGACCCAGTTCCAGAACCAGGAACGTGTTTTACGTGTATCTGATTTCAATAACTTCACTCCCGTTAATAGAGTGCGTTCATTGTACCATATCGTCAGTGCCATTGACGAATTTCTAACTTGAGAAAGGATTGACGATTTTGCTGTTAGTTGAACCGTTACTAGAGAATTATCCGCAACTCCCCGCTGCCGTCGAGGCTGGTGCCAAACGCGTCGCCTTAGCCGATAACTTGGCAGTCGGTGGTACCACCATTAGTAAGGGGGTCATGGGTGAAGCCGTTCGTTACGCCCACGAACACCAAGTCACGCTGGACGTTGTGATCGCTCCTCGCGGTGGTCACAGCCCTTACGATGATGTTGAGCTGAAGATGATGGAAGCCGACCTGCTAGAGGCTCAGCAACTCGGTGTGGATGGTGCCATCTTCGGTGCTCTCGACCGCCAACATCATCTCGACCAGGAGGCCCTGCGTCCCCTGATTGCCGCTGCTGGCGGGATGACCATGACCTTTAGCACGGCGTTCGACCAGATTCGCCCGCAAGACCGTGGCGCCGCTGTAGATTGGTTAGCCGATCAAGGCTTCGAGCACATTCTGAGCACTGGTCTCGCTAATGAGAACCGCTTGGAAGATTGGACCATGACCAAACGACTGACAGACTCCGTGGGTCTTACCATGATTCCCGCTGGCGTTACCGCTAACGAGATCAAGGGGATTGCTGATCAGTTGGGAACCAACCTTTTCTATGGTAAGAAAGTTTTAGCACTCTAAACACCTAAGGGCTTCACCGCTGTTGACCAGCGATGAAGCCCTTTTACAATCCACGAACACCCACCAAGCCACGAGTTGCCGCATGCAATTGTCCCCAGGAGAAACGCATCTCTCGAGAGAAACTCTTCGTGACTGGCTCAACCCATTTGCTCGCATGCCCACTGTCTCCTATTAAGTAAAATCAGTCAGCGTCACAACTGGCGGCTGAAATGGCTGTAACTGCCCTGCCGCTTGTAGCGCTGTAACCTTATCAATAAAGATGTTGATCTCATCGTCAGACTTCACCGTGGTGAATTGACCAAAATCATACTGCCACCACCGCAACGCCAGCAGCCGCTGAATCGTGGCGAGGTCGAAGCGATATTTAACGATGCGGGCCGGATTGCCGGCCACAATCGCATACGGCGGCACATCCTTGGTAACCACTGCATTCGCTGCAACCACAGCACCATCGTTGACCGTAATCCCCGATGAAGCAAAAGTCACGTCCTGCCCGATCCACACATCGTTGCCAATGATTACTGGTAAGTCGACCACGGGTACCTCGTCGGCAGTTTCAAATTCAGTCGGGTGAGTCGCCAGATAGGCATTACGTGCCGTACTGTGCTGCTCATAGGTCACGCTGGACGTCGTAAACCGGTGAAGCGGATGATTGGCACCCATCCGGCTAACGCCCGTCGCAATCGACGTGTACCGCCCCACGATTGTATTTACCGGCAACACACTCCGTGAATAACTGAACGCGCCCATGGGATAGAGCCGCTCACCAACGGGAAACGTCGTGTAAGGCTCAAGCGAGACGTTATGACTTACTGTCAGCATAGTTCCCGGCGAAAAACGCACGTGCTGACCGTTGAGAAAGGTAAAAATCTGACGTTCACGGAGCAACGTCGCTACTTCTGGTGTAAACGGGACCAGCCGACGTCTATGCGTAACTTGATAGGTCAGTTTGTCCTGAAAAAATGTGACGCCTTGAATCACAGTAGCCATCTAAATCCCCCCAACTTACTGTCACCGCAACAAGGGGCACCACCCCAGGGGCTGGTGACTAATGTTCTTGCAAACTAGTCAGTAACGTCCGCCACTTTTCCGTGGTTACCGCCACCGTGTAACGCTTGGCGAGTCGCAAGCTGTTCTTCATGTAGGTCTTCTGCAGCTTGACATCACGCAGATACGAGCGCACCTTCCAGTAAAGAATGTCCACATTATCGCGTTCGACGAGGTTACCGTTAACGCCGTCTTCGATCATTTCGGTGGGGCCATAGCGAATATCATAACTAATGACAGGTACCGCAAAGCTCAAGGCTTCAAGAGTTGCCAGTGAAAAGCCCTCTTCATTGCTCGTCACCATTTCCAACGACGCTTGGGCATACTCTGCCGACAGATCCGTGACAAAGCCACGGAAGAAGACGTGTTTCACCAGATTATGTTCGGCCACGTAATCCCGCAATTGTTTCTCGTCAGCCTGACCGCCGAAACCAAACAGATGAAGTTCAACGTCAGGAAATTCATCGACTAAGCGTTCAACTACCTGGATCTGATGCAAGACCTGTTTTTCTGGCGAGAACCGCGCAACCCCAATGATCCTGTGGGGTTGCTTTTTTCGTAGACTAACTTTATTGGCCTGAATATACCCCACTGGAATCACGTCGATCGGTGGCAAGTTATCAAATCTGGCCAATAGATCCTGCTTTTGTAAGGTCGTTGAGACCACGAACCGATCGAACTTTTCTGGCTGTGACAGCGGTACTCGGTAGGAACTCTTCAGTTTGGAACCCACGACATCGGTCTGTTCGCGAGCATGCGTACTGTGAAAAACGGCACACACCTTAACGTTATCCGCCGTGTTCGCCATCGCCTGCCCGATATACCCGTTCTTATCGCAGAAATAAACGTCGCCATCCTCGTATAAAGTATTGAAGAAGAACGTCTGCAGTTCCTCCTCGGTGTCGAAGAACCAATCGCGTTGCTGAAAATCTTTCAGGATAATCCGCTTCAGAACGGTCTGCCCCTTAACCTCACGATAAGTCCGCTCAATTTTGACCTGACCTTCACGATTGTAAAAGATCTCGGCTTGCACCCGCTGCTGTTCTTTCAAATACTTAGTCTGACTCAAAAAGCCACGGGAGTCGTAGAGATCACGCTTAACCTTCTGGTGATCACTGTCGAAGTAGTTCACGTAATCCGGATGTTGATAAGCCTTATCACTGAAGTGAACGTAAGCTACATAGCGATCCTGCTCATCATATACACGGACGTCCGGGGCGATATCGACGAACTCTAGCCGAAAATGACAGGTCGTTTCCCAGTAGTCAACCCAATTCTTAGCCGGTGCTAACTGATCATCGGTAGCCTCTTGAAAGTAGTCATATAGTGTGAAGCACTGACCATCCAACCCAAACTTCGCCGCGTTGGCGTGAATCTTTGGATTGTATGTCGTATAGACACAGCGCGCAGACCACCCCGCGTCCACAAATAACTTGACTCGATTGACCTGAGCCTTCTCGATGCCGGTTAATTTAGCATTCAAATACGCACCCACAAAGTAATTCATCCTACTACCCCCAATTCGCGTGAACCGTTAAATTTCCCACGGATACTTGCCGTTTGCATCCTTTTTGGTATGTTTCATCATGTACTCTGTCTTTTCATCCATGCGCTTACGGGTCTTTTTCTTATTATGATGGCGCACGACCAAGACCACGATCCCCAACACGATATAAATGGACATTCGGATAAACATTTGAACTTTCTTATAGGCAAAAATATTCGCTAAGATAATCACTGGCCGCCGCCTCCTAATATTTGTAGTTGTAATAGTTAATCAAGCCTGACAGGAAATGCTCGCAATCATCGATTCGGGTACGGAAATGATCATTCCGGGTGAAGAAGCCCCCGTAGAACTTGCTTGGCCGGTAGAAGAACATCGCCACTTCTGGTTCAAAGGCACCAGTCACCAGCTCATGCTCTGCCCGGCGTTGCCATACTTCTCGCAAATGCTGGACATCGTATTTTTCCAGCAAGTCCTCGTTGTCCGTCCGCCGAATAACATCGATCAAGCGGACCGTCGCGTTCAACAGCTCCAGACGCGTTGGGTGTGGGCTGACTTGTGCCTCAATAAAGTCTAGATTACTGAAGGCATTCTGTAAGCCCATGGCCATGTAATCACGGTTGGTAGGAAACGCCTGTACGGCTTCGTTCGAAGCGTAGGCGATCCAATGATCATGGTACTTGCCAAAATCATTTTCAACCATGAAGTTCAGCGTCTGTTGCGCCTGTTGACCGATTTCAGCATCACCAGTTAATTCGAACAACCGAATCAGAGCGAAGGCAATCTCTCCCTCATAGTAGATAATTCGGAAGCTATCCTTGACCGTCAGATCAGGGTTCAAGACGTGATTAAAGCGTCCAGTTGGCTGGCGGAAAGCAACTACCCCGCGAAAGGCTTGGCGCGCCACCTTTTCAAACTGTGAATCCTTGGTGACCTCCTGGTACTTGCACAGGGCCAGAATCAGCATCGCTTGTGCACCAAGCTTAATTTCTGGCGTCCCATTCTTGGGGTGCTCAATGGCAAAACAAGCGTCGTCCTTGACCACAGTCAGATGTTCAATGCCCCATTGCAACGCGGTGCGGGCCTTCGTAATATCATCATCACTGCCGGTAGCAGCAATTGCTTCCATCAGTGCATAGATTGACGAGAAATGGCGGACACTATTGTAGTTGGTCAATACCCGTTGTATTGCTGGAAAGTAACCGTAAACAAATTTGCCATCGTCATCGATCTGGCGAGCAAGGTAGGCTTCCCCGGCCGTCAAATACGTCTGAATTTCTTGCTTGGGATTCTGTAGCAAACGGACCCCAGTTGTCCCGTCTTCACGTGTAGACAATGGCCAAATCTGTTGGCCATCAGTGAAGATACCTACCGTGTTGAAGCTCCAAATGTACTGACTGGCTGCCATATCTGGGACATCTTGCCCATCTCGTTCCTGCAGGTAGTCAGTAATCGCCTTAAAATCAATCCACATATCAGAAGCATTCTTACCAACTTGATGATCCTTACCTGGATGAAAGAATTCGTGGCCGTTGATTTCCATCTCAAGCAACGCCGTTTTTAAGTCCGGATCGAAGCTGACCCCACGCCGCCAGAAGTTCATACGGGTCATGACTTTTAAATCTTGTTGCAAGTCTGCTAATGGCCGTCGTTGAAGACTGTTGATTGTTTCAACCCGGATCCAAGAGTCTTGTGGTGCCGGCGCCAGGATTTCAGTGACTGTCTTCCACGCAAGATCCATACTAGTTGCCCGAATAAATGTCGTCTTCGCTCGGTGCCGTTTATCGGAGACAGACAGTGCCAGTGATACCTTACCCGTTGCTTGATCTTTAGTTGTTCCCTGCGCCATAAGCGCCTCACGAAGTTCCTTAATCACTGCCTTTTTCATGGATAGAACCGCCCCTCACCTTAATTATTTTTTCTAATATAAGAGTCCCCCCAGTTTGACCCAAAGGGGACCCGTCTGGATATATCAAGTATATCCACTTTTAAACCACTTTGTTACTATTTACTACTTTTGTGAGAACGATTGTTAATTGTCACCATGCTTCCCACCTTTGCCCCCGAAGTACCACCATGAGCCTCCAGTTACAGCTGCAATAGCTGCCAGGATGGAGCCCCAAAGTGTCAGGTTGTTCCCGTCGTTTTGCGAATCTTGACTGGAATCAGCACTGTCACCAGTTGATGGACTAGCAGCAGCTCCACTCTTCGAAGCATTGGACTTGTCAGTTGTCTTCTTGTCTGATGAATCGTTGGCCGAAGCCTTGTCATTAGTGTCAGAAGTTGGACTGGTCAAATTCGTTACAGCTGGTTGGGAACCGTTAGCAGTCGTTGGTGTTGCACTTGCTGCGTAACCCATGGGGGTTGCCGTAGCACCGATCGTTCCAGTAGTCGTCCCGGTACCAGTCGTCCCAGTACCTGTGCTACCAGTTGAGCCAGTAGTTGAACCAGCACCACCATTGCTTCCGCTACCGGTGCCAGAGCCACCGCCGTTTGAACCAGAGCCGTTGCCACCATTTGAACCAGAACCGCCATCAGCATCTGAATCGCTGTCAGAGTCTGATCCGCCTTCAGAGTCAGAATCGCCGTCGGAATCTGAATCACTATCGCTATCGGAATCCGAATCGCTGTCGGAATCGGAATCACTGTCGGAATCCGAATCGCTGTCGCTGTCAGAGTCGGAATCACTATCGCTATCGGAGTCACTATCAGAATCTGAATCGCTGTCTGAGTCTGAATCACTGTCTGAGTCGGAGTCACTGTCGCTATCTGAATCACTATCGGAATCTGAATCGCTGTCAGAGTCCGAGTCACTATCTGAATCCGAGTCACTATCTGAATCGGAATCACTGTCGGAATCCGAATCGCTGTCTGAGTCTGAGTCGCTATCGGAATCCGAATCGCTGTCTGAATCGGAGTCACTATCGGAGTCTGAATCACTATCGGAGTCGGAGTCACTATCAGAATCTGAGTCACTGTCGCTGTCAGAATCACTGTCGGAATCGGAGTCGCTGTCGGAGTCTGAATCACTATCGGAATCGGAATCACTGTCTGAGTCAGAATCACTGTCGCTATCTGAGTCACTGTCGGAGTCTGAATCACTATCGGAGTCCGAGTCGCTGTCGGAATCTGAATCGCTATCGGAGTCAGAATCACTGCCTGAGTCCGAATCGCTGTCGGAGTCAGAGTCGCTGTCGGAGTCAGAATCACTGTCGGAATCTGAGTCACTGTCGCTGTCGGAATCCGAGTCACTGTCGGAGTCAGAATCGCTGTCAGAATCTGAATCACTATCGGAATCCGAATCGCTGTCAGAATCTGAATCACTATCGGAATCGGAATCACTGTCGGAATCCGAATCGCTGTCGCTGTCTGAATCACTGTCGGAGTCTGAGTCACTGTCCGAGTCTGAGTCACTGTCCGAGTCTGAGTCACTATCGGAGTCGGAATCGCTGTCAGAATCCGAGTCACTGTCGGAGTCCGAATCACTGTCTGAGTCCGAATCGCTGTCGGAATCGGAGTCGCTGTCAGAATCCGAGTCACTGTCGGAGTCCGAATCGCTGTCGGAGTCAGAATCACTGTCAGAATCGGAATCACTGTCGGAGTCTGAATCACTATCGGAATCGGAGTCGCTGTCGGAGTCTGAATCACTGTCGGAGTCCGAGTCGCTGTCGGAGTCTGAATCACTGTCAGAATCGGAATCACTATCAGAATCGGAATCACTGTCGGAGTCCGAATCGCTGTCTGAGTCCGAATCACTATCGGAATCACTGTCTGAGTCCGAATCACTGTCGGAATCTGAATCACTGTCGCTGTCGGAGTCACTGTCGCTGTCAGAATCACTGTCGGAATCGGAGTCGCTATCGGAATCCGAGTCACTATCGGAATCCGAGTCACTGTCCGAGTCGGAGTCACTATCGGAGTCGGAATCGCTGTCGGAGTCAGAATCACTGTCGGAATCCGAGTCACTATCGGAATCGGAGTCACTGTCCGAGTCTGAGTCACTATCAGAATCCGAATCGCTGTCGGAGTCAGAATCACTGTCGCTATCTGAGTCGCTGTCGCTATCTGAGTCACTGTCGGAGTCGGAGTCACTGTCGCTGTCAGAGTCACTATCGCTATCCGAGTCGCTATCGCTATCGGAATCACTGTCAGAGTCTGAATCACTGTCTGAGTCAGAATCACTGTCGGAATCGGAGTCGCTATCGCTATCGGAATCACTATCAGAGTCTGAGTCGCTGTCGGAGTCAGA
>NZ_RHNZ01000010.1 GCF_003946395.1 Levilactobacillus fuyuanensis
AGATA
The DNA here is from genome assembly GCF_003946395.1 of Levilactobacillus fuyuanensis. Taxonomy (GTDB): domain Bacteria; phylum Bacillota; class Bacilli; order Lactobacillales; family Lactobacillaceae; genus Levilactobacillus; species Levilactobacillus fuyuanensis. The sequence goes on from NZ_RHNZ01000010.1 coordinate 6, forward strand.
CGTTAGAATCCATGTATTAGAAGCTAGCTAATGGGAGAGGACTTCCATTTACACAAAAAATTTGACACTCCCAGCGTTTTGTTACCTGCGTGATTGAAAACAACGTGGTGGTTAATTGAATAGTTCGCAATCGAAGATAGGACCCGTGAAACGACAGTTGCCACGAGGATACTATTTAAGACGTGATTGCCAATGAAAAAAAGGACAAGATAAAATAAACTAATATCAATCAGGAAAGAGATTAGTCCACTGGCGGCGAATTTTAAAAATCGAGAATAAATTGCAATTGAATCACGAATGACACGGAAATGGGATGAGGCATTGCCTTCCAAGTAAATTGTCGGAATAGGCTGCTCGATGATCTTTACATGATATTTTTTTGCTTGGAGTAACATGTCAAATTCAAACTCGAAGCGATCACCAGAAAAATTGATCAGTGCTTTCGTGTAAGTCATGGGAATGACCCGCAGTCCAGTCTGGGTATCTGAAATATTTTGTCGCGTTAATAAACGAACCAGTCCGCTGGTCAGTAGATTACCAAATTGGCTACGAAATGGAATGTCATTTGTGAAATGGCGGACGCCGATGACGAGTTGTTGCGGGTCTTGGGCAAATCTATCTAGACAGCTTTGTAAAGCCGCAATAGTATGTTGGCCATCGGAATCCATAGTGGCCACACCGTCGATATTTGGCAGGTGCTTTTGAACGTAAGTAAAAGCGGTCTTCAGCGCCGCCCCTTTGCCACGATTGTGTGGATGATTTAAGATAGTCAGCTCTGGGTAGCGTTGTCGTAATTGTTGAAAAATAACTTGATGTTTAGCATCACTACCATCATTTACAATGATGATTTCGTTAATGGCAGCGCTTAATATTGATGAGGAATTTATATTGCTGATCAGGTCAATCAACTTATTATCCGGATTAAGAGCCGGAATGATGACGCCAATGTTTAACATAATGTCTCCCCATCTCCTTCAAAGACTTCCCTGTTAATGAACAATATGGTTTATTAAAACTGGTTGCATAAGTTAATATCATATAATATACGCAAGAGAATGATAGTATATCATTCATTTAAAGCGGTGCGAAATAAATGCATAAAATGATGATTTAACTAAGCCTGGCTGCGTTTAAAAACCAAAGACACTTAAAAGTGTTGTCGTGGTTTATATTGAGTAAGTTAATTATACCTACTAATAACCTAGTTCCATTATAGATTAACATCGGACAAACAACGAGACAAATATTTTACCGATATATAAGTATCAGTCATTCATTATATTGGCAATGGTAAGATAGTTTTTGCGATTCTGGGACCATCATAAACAGGACTATTTGATTGGAATCTAACTTCAGAAATCAGTGCCAGTATTTTCTCAGAGTGATGATTGCGTGTCTTAATCACTATGTTCGCCAATGTGTTTACCAGGTCTTTACCAAAACCTCAGCAATTCTTTACAAACATCACGTAGAATAAGAGGTATCCTAATGACAGTAAACAAGACTGAAGTAGGGAGTGACTGGTGACAATGACAACGACCGTATTTGGCCACCGGGGATATCCGGCGCGCTTCCCGGAGAATTCACTGGTGGGATTCAGCTATGCTTTGGATCATGGAATTGAAGGCTTAGAGTTTGATGTACATCTGACGAAGGACCGTGTGCCAGTCATTATGCATGACGAACGGATTGATCGAACCACGGATGGCAGTGGGTTGATTGAGAGCTATACCTACGCGCAACTACGGCATTTTCGGTTGGCCAATCAGGAACCGATTCCGTCACTGGCGGAGTTTCTGGCGTTGGTCACTGATCGCGATGTGCAACTCAATCTGGAGTTGAAGACCGATAAGATTCAGTATCCGGGGATTGAGGCCATTGTCATGCGCATGGTGCACACGACCAAGCTACAACGACCTGTGATCTTCTCATCCTTTCACTTGCCGACCTTGAAGACCTGCCAGAAGATTGCGCCCGACGAGAGTTATTGCTGGCTGACGGATAAGCCAGTGGCCCAGCCAGCAATGCTGGTGGCGAAGGAACATCTGAGTGGTTTGCACCTGAGCCATTTTCAATCAGGCCTGCCTATCACCGAACGCATCTGGACGGTCGATAATCCAACCGTGGCTGCGGATCTCATGAAGCAGCACGTTGCCGGGATCTTCACGGATGACTTTGTCACGATGATGCAGGTAAAACGACAGATTGCTAATTAAAACAAGCGCCCCGTTCCGATGACAGAACGGGGCGCTTGTTAGACTTTTAAGGGGGCTTAGAGTGTTGGGCAATTCTCCCAATGATAAGCTATTTGTCGAGTAAATTCTGAAATTCAGCACCCAATTGTTGCGTGTTAAATGCATAGGGGGCCAGTGCCTGATCAACGTCTATGAAGTGACCTTGGTCGTCCATATCAGTGCGGTGCAAGCTAATCTGCAAGTTGTTATTCAACGGTTGCATCTTGAGGCCACGAATGATGAGGTTGACTCCTAGTGCGGCTTGGAAGCCCCCGTGACTACCGTACGAGACCATGCTGACGGCTTTACCGGCCCATTCCTTATAGAGGTAATCGAGAGCGTTCTTCAGCGGTGCCGGATAGCCCCAATTATATTGGGGGAAGAGCAGGATAAAGCCGTCGTAACCCTGAACCAATTGACTCCAGCGTTGTGTATGGACCTCGTTGTAGACGCCTGTCGAAGGCTGGGCGACTTCGTCCAGGAAAGGCAGGTTGATTTCAGCCAGATCGATAAGGTCGACAGTTAAATTAGGTTGCGCGATGGCCTTCTGGAGCCAGGCTGCGATGTCGGGACTGATTCGAGAGGGGCGAGTGGAGCCGATGATGATGCCGATTTTAGATGTCATGAGTTAAAAAATCTCCTTAAATTTGAAATAATCTGTGCATTATGCACGTATCTTAACAACTTTCTGGTATAATAGCAAGTATGGATAATGAAATTTTTGAAGCACTATTTGAAATCGTAACTTTTTTTAATCAACCGCAACAGGATCGCCATCTGCTCCAGCAGGCCGATGTGCCATTGGAATCGGCGGCCCTACCCATTGTGGTTCGGGTTGGGCGTCAGCCGGGGATCAGCATTGGCGAATTGGCCGATCAGATTGGTCGGAATCACTCGTCCATCAGTCGGCAGGTCGATAAATTAATGGCGGCAGGTTGGTTAGCAGAGGCGGAACGTCGGGATCAACGGGTTCGCCAAGTGACGCTAACATCGCAAGGGCAACGGGGACTGATACAAATCAAGCTCGCTCGGGAGGCAGCATTACGCGAAAAATTAGCGAGCTATTCCAATACCGATCGTGCCGAATTGGCGCGGGTCCTGCAACAATTAGCGGATACGTTGACGGGTAACAAGGAAGATTATCATGAATAAGTATGCATGGCGCTCTGAATGGTTAAGTTTAGTGATGGCCCGTTAGCGGAAATAAGTTGGGTGAGGCAACGTTTGTTGTTTTTGTCCATAACGTCAAGCTAGCAGAAAATTTCAGAGGGATGAAATCAGTTTGCAGTCTTCTAAAAACATCATGGTTAGCCAGTCTGGTGGAAAAAAGTGTAAAAAAATTAACCTCATTGAATCGAACTGGGATTTAGTCTGATTCAATGAGGCTAATATTTAATTTGGACAATCAATTGCTAAGACATTTTCCGGGTACCTTAACAATTGTTACCAAAAAAGCTTTAGTTTGTCGTCTGGTTGTTAAGCAATTGTTTTACGACATTTTTATAATAACAAAGAAATCAAGGGTTTTGGGTAATTCTCGTGATTTGTAATATTACAAATTCATGGAAGCGAAATTTTCCTGAAATCTAAATGAAATCCCGAACAAATCCACGAGCCAATTTGACCTTTCATGTGTAAAGAAAGCGTATACTTATCCTAGTTACTGAATAAATTGGAGGGTCAAATATGTCAGTTTTAACGGATACGTTTCGTTTGACTAATGGTACGCAGATTCCACAGGTTGGATTTGGCACTTGGCAGATTCCGGGTGGCGACACGGCTTATAACGCGGTGGCAAATGCGTTGAAGGCTGGGTACCGGCACATTGATACGGCAAAGGCTTACGCTAACGAATCTAGTGTTGGTAAGGCGATTCGCGACTCTGGGATTCCACGAGCAGAGATTTTTGTGACCACAAAGTTGCCAGCTGAAGTCAAGACCTATCAAGGTGCGTTGGATGCCTTTGACACGACCATGTCGAACTTGGACGTTGGATACGTTGACCTCTACTTGATTCATGCACCGTGGCCATGGCGTGAAATTGGTAAAGATTGTGATGCCGGAAATCGTGATGTCTGGCGTGCGATGGAAAAAATTTATGCCAGCGGTAAGGCGAAGGCCATTGGGGTCTCGAACTTCAACAGTCACGATTTGCAGAACATCTTAAATCATGCTGAGGTTGCGCCCATGGTCGACCAGATTCAATACTATGTCGGCTACACGGAACCTAAGATCACGAAGTTTGCGCAGGACCACGATATGTTGGTTGAAGCTTACTCACCGTTGGCTACTGGCGATATGTTGGAAAATGCGGCGATTAAGGAAATGGCTAATAAGTACCACGTTTCGGCGGCACAGCTAGCCCTGCGTTTTGTCTTAGAGAATGGCGTGTTGCCACTGCCTAAGGCGACAAGTCAGGCCCATATTACGGCGAATGCGCAGTTGGACTTTTCAATTGATGCGGGTGACATGGCTAAGTTAAATGCGATGAGTGATACGGCTAAGAACCATGAACACAATGGGACGCAAGGCTAAATTTACTGAAAATAACACGGTTGATTGCATGCATAAGGTGCAATCAGCCGTTTTTTTATTGCCTACGATAATCATGGGATCGGATGTTTCCGTTGACGATTGGTTGGTCGGCTCATTAGATTCGCTAACAAGATAGTTTTATTGAAAAATAAATATATAGTTCGAGTTTTACGATTTACTTATTGAAAATAGGCGCTTTTTTCGTCATTAATATATTTATAATCCGGCATATTTTCAGAAAACGATTGTAAAAGTTCGGGTTTCTGTTAGTATTGGGAGTGGTCAAAGAGGACTACTACATAACTGAGGAGTGAGCTAGATGCACTTGAGTAAGAAGGTAAAATGGCTCTTAGTTTTCACTGCATTACTGGTCTTACCAGCAGCATTGGCAGGTTGTGGGAAGACTACGGCATCCACGTCTGGATCAAAGGGGTATGCCCCCAAGAAGTTGACGGTGGAATTCGTGCCGTCATCTAATGCGGGGACGATTGAAGCCAAGGCCAAGCCACTGGAAGGGTTGCTGAAGAAGCAATTGGGGATTCCAGTCACGGTCAGCGTTTCGACCGACTACAACACTATCGTTGAAGCGATGGGGTCTAAGAAGGTTGATGTGGGCTTCCTGCCACCTGATGCCTACGTATTGGCTCATAAGCAGTACCATGACAAGGTCTTACTGCAAGCACAACGTTATGGGCTTACGGAACCAGGGGACAAGGCCAACACCAAGCTGGTCGACTACTACCGTTCCCAAATTCTGGTACGCAAGGATAGCGGCATTAAGTCTGTTAAGGACTTGAAGGGTAAGAAGATTGCCGTCCAAGACACGACGTCTACGGCCGGCTGGATCTATCCAGCAGTTGAAATGTTGGACCAAGGTGTCAACATCAATAAGGATGGCATTCAAACGGTCACGGTCAAGGGCCATGATCAAGGAGTCTTATCCGTTTACAACAAGAACACGGATGCTGCCTTTGTCTTCCAAGGCGCACGGAACCTGGTGAAGAAGGACGAGAAGGACATTATGAGCAAGGTCGTTCCCATCTACACCACAGGGAAGATTCCAAACGATACCATTACGGTCCGTGGGGATATGACCGGTAAGTGGCAAAAGAAGATTGCGACGGCGTTCAAGCAGATTGCGAAGACCAAGAAGGGTCACGCCATCATTTCCAGCGTTTACTCGCATGAAGGCTACACGGATTCAAAAGACAGCAACTTTAACATTATTCGTCAGTACGATAAGAAGGCTAAGGCCCTCGACAAGTAAAACTGAATTGATGTAACGACGGTAAGAGTAGCAGGGGGAGCGATAGTATCGGCGCCTTCGCTGCTCTTTTACATAGGGGGAATCAGACGGATGGACAAGGCACCCATTATTTCATTTAAAAACGTCAACAAAGTCTACGCTAACGGCACGGTCGGTTTGAAAAATATTAACTTTGAGATTCCACAGGGTGAATTCTTGGTGGTGGTCGGCTTGTCTGGCGCAGGCAAGAGTACCCTGCTGCGGACAATTAATCGGATGCATGAGATTACGTCCGGTGAGATTCAAGTTGAAGGCGAATCAATCAAGACCTATAAGGGCCGCTCACTGCGCTTGCTGCGGCGAAAGATTGGAATGATCTTTCAAAATTTCAACTTAGTAAAACGGTCGAGTGTGGCTAAGAATGTCCTCTCAGGCCGGGTCAGCTATTACCCAACCTGGAAGAGCATCTTGGGCTTATTTAGCACGACGGACAAGCAGAAAGCCGTACAGGCCTTACAGCGGGTCAGTCTAGCGGAAAAGTTATACGCAAGAGCCGATGAACTGTCGGGTGGGCAACAACAGCGGGTCGCGATTGCACGGACGCTGATGCAGGACCCTAAGATCATTTTAGCCGATGAGCCGATTGCCTCGTTGGATCCGCTGACGACTAAGACGGTCATGGATATCCTCAAGCGGTTGAATCAGGAGGATGGCATTACGGTGATCGTCAACCTGCATTCCGTGGCGTTGGCCCGGGAATATGCCGACCGGATCGTGGGGTTACGCGCCGGTGAAGTCGTCTATGATGAGCCGATTGCGGCCGTGACCGAGGCGGACCTGAACCGGGTCTACCAGACAGTCTAGGAGGGGCATAAATGATGACAACACAAGTACCACGGCGGCCGTGGTTGCAACGCTGGCACGTGAAGCCCATTGCCTGGACACTCGTCATTCTTATTCTGTTGGTAGCGTCGTCACGAATGACCGGCGTCGATGTGGGGATGTTCTTCGGCAACCTAGGTCAGTTTACGGATCTGCTCGTACGCATGTCGCGGCCGGCCTGGGATTATCTTCCCATTATTCTTCATCCCTTATATGAGACCATTCAGATGGCCATCCTGGGGACCACGATTGGGGCTGCCTTCGCTGTTCCTTTTGCCGTATTGGCGGCCAGTAATTTGGTCCACAACCGTTGGCTCAGAGGAATTATTCGTTTGATTCTCGACCTTGTTCGGACGCTACCTGACCTGCTCTTAGCGGCCATCTTTGTGGCCATCTTTGGGATCGGATCGACGGCAGGGGTTGTGACACTAGCCATCTTCTCGTTTGGGATGGTTTCCAAGCTCTTCTATGAAGTTATTGAAACGATTGATATGGGGCCGCTGGAAGCCTTGGAGTCCGTAGGGGCTAACAAACTAACTATTATTTGGTACGCGGTTTTACCGCAAATCATGAATCAATTCGTGAGTTATTTTCTCTATACTTTAGAGATCAATGTGCGGGCCTCAACGGTGCTAGGATACTTAGGTGCCGGTGGGATTGGGGTGTTCTTACAGCGATCACTAAATGAGTTCAACTATAGTCAGACGGCGGTTATTATTTTGGCAACACTCGTGGTGGTCATGGTCATTGACGGTATCAGTAATCATTTGAGGAGGGTGCTACTCTAACATGCAAACAACAATATCAAAAAAACCCGCCACGTTGACTCTATGGCGGCGATGGAACTGGCTCTTGTGGATTGCCGTCGTGGCGGTTGTCTATACTTGGGCGATTACGGGACTGCATTTCACCGGTCTACAAGAATCTGCGGCATCCGTGTCCCGTTCAATTGTGCATGGCCTGGTTCAGCCAGACTGGTCGTACGTTTATAATGGTAGCGGCGAAGATCTGGTGTCGTTGATTCTACAGACGTTAGCGATTGCCTTTTTGGGAACGATTATCTCTTCTCTAATCAGTGTGCCCTTTGCCTTTTGGGCGGCGCGTGGGGGTAAGGAGTGGCTCCACGTCCGTTCGGGAAGTGGCAAGGTCATCCTGACCTTGATTCGAACTTTTCCCGAGATTGTCCTCGCCATTATGTTTATCAAAGCGGTCGGTCCGGGATCATACGCTGGAGTTCTAGCAGTCAGCATCCATTCGATTGGGATGCTGGGTAAGCTATTTAGTGAAGCGATTGAGAACATGGACCGGGGTGCCGATGAGGCCATTACAAGCGCCGGAGGCAATAGCGCACAGATCTTCATGCTAGCAACATTGCCGACGATTATGCCAGAATTCATTTCCTATACCCTCTATCGCTTTGAAATCGCGGTTCGTTCGGCCTCGATTCTGGGGATGGTCGGTGCCGGCGGAATCGGAACGCCCATGATCTTCGCCATTCAAACACGTAACTGGCCGCGAGTCGGCATCATCTTGTTGGGGATTGTCCTGATGGTTCTGTTGATTGACTCCTTGTCGGAACAACTACGAAAGAGGTTGATTTAGTGGTGAAAGTTAAGATTCTCTCAACTAGCGACGTTCACGGCTACGTCTATCCGACAAAGTACCTGAACGCAGCGGACAATCAACCGCTGGGCCTGCTCAAGGCAGCGACAGTGATCGAGGAGATTCGCCGGAATGCGGCGCCGGATGAAGTTGTTATTACGATTGAAAATGGAGATTGGATTCAAGGCTCGCCACTGACCACCTACTTGGCCAAGCACTCTGAGGCACCGAGTGAACTTTTGAGCCAGCTGACCACAACGCTAAATTACGATGCCGGCGTTTTGGGTAATCATGAATTTAACTATGGTTTGGACTACCTGCGAACCTGTGAGAGCGACCGAGACTATCCCTTATTGGGGGCCAACATTGAGGGTGGGGAAGCCCAGAAGATCGTTGACGCACCGTATACTATTGTTGAACGCCAAGGCGTCCGGGTAGCGATTCTGGGATTAACGACCAGTTACATTCCGGTGTGGGAAACGGCCGACCATATCGTGGGACTACAGTTTGATTCCGTTGTAACGACGGCTAAACGTTGGGTTCCCCGGTTACGAAAACAAGCAGATGTTGTGGTTGTCGCCTATCACGGTGGTTTTGAGGCCGATCCGACCACAGGCAAGCCAACCGAACGCGCGACCGGTGAGAATGAAGGCTATCGACTCTTAACGGAAGTTCCGGGAATTGATGCTCTAATTACGGGCCATCAACACCGGCAGTTAGCGGATATCTATCGGGGGGTACCCACAACTCAGCCCGGTGAAAAGGGCGTTGCGGTGGGGATGATTGACCTGGTATTGGATAAGCATAAGCAAGTCATCGATCACGATGCTCGCTTGCTGACGACGGCTAATGCCCAACCGGCTGACTGGCTGGCGACGCTGGCTGATGAGACTGAAAGTCACGTCCAGCGTTGGTTAGACCGCCCAATCGGCAAGCTAAGCGGTGACAGTCTAGATGTGACGGATAGTATGGCCGCCCGACGGCATGGACACCCGTATCTCGAGTTCGTGAATACTGTGGAAATGACGGCCGGTGGTACTGATATTGCCGCAACCAGTCTCTTCAACGACGATGTCCGCGGATTAAGCGCGCAACCCACGATTCGGCAACTCCTGAACAGTTACAGCTATCCCAATACCCTTGTAGTCGAACAGCTTTCGGGTCAGGATATCCGGGCGGCCTTGGAGCGATGCGCTAGTTTCTGGCTACTGAATGCTAAGGGAAAAATTACCGTTAACCCAGCGTTTACGACACCCAAGTTGCAACTCTATAACTATGATTTTTACAGCGGGCTAGACTACACATTCGACTTACACCAGCCGATTGGCCAGCGGGTTGTGCAATTGGATTATCACGGGACCCCCGTCCAGCCTGATCAAATGCTTAGTGTGGCGGTTAATCAGTATCGTGGCAACGGTGGCGGTGATTATCCGATGTTTAGTGCAAAGAAAATCACGCGAGAAGTAAATGTAGATTTACCTGAATTAATCATGACTTACTTTGAACAACACCCTGTGGTTTTGGGCCACCAGCCCACTAACTTTAAAATGATCAGCTAAAAGAGTACCAGAGCCATCACTACTTAGGATGTGCTCTGGTACTTTGAGGTTAAAGCGTTTTGTGTCAGCCTGTTTATGCCTGATCAAAGGGCATAAAGCTACCGATTTTGGTAATTAGCACACGAATGTAACACTCACCACAAGCTCAAATGAGAGCAATCTTTAGCTAAATTGTGCTGACCATAGTATGAAGTTTAGGCATAGGGGGGGATGGTATGCAAACGACAAAGCAGAATCAACGTAAACGAGTTCAGGCACTGGTTGATGCAGAAGTTGCTGATCAGGCCGAAAAAGTTTTGAGCGATCTCGGGATGACGCCGACTAACGCAATTAATGTGTTCTATCGTCAGATTATTATTCACGGTGGACTACCCTTTGATGTTGTTCTATCGGAACGGCAGCGGGCAACACATGAGTTATTAGAAGCGACAAAGAATCAACCTGTCAAGGAAGTTAAGACGCAAGCCGACTTAGAAGGATTTACTGATAAGGATTAATCGGATCGATGTTCACCCGAGAGCACGAATCAGGAATGCAATAGGCAGCGATTCAGCAAGCGACTGAACCATTGCCTATTTTAATTATCACTACAACTTTTTAACCCTATATATTAAATTTGCATTGCAAACGGCTGAATGAGATGCAATTTTCATGAAAACTTGGTAAAATTAACTAATCAAAAATTTAGATTTGGAGGTGGACGTCTTGCACTACCGGAATATTGCATTACCGATTCCTGACCGTTAAAATTTTTCATTTTAGAAAGGATGAACCTGAATATATGGCACAAGATCCAGAAGCAACTGTAACACCGACTGAAATAGCAGAAAGCACTGACCCCGGACCCAGCCAGGAGCCGCCACTCTGGCAGCGAACGACTGAGTCCTTACTTGCAGATTATGCCACGGATAGAGATGACGGCCTGAGTACCGGCGAGGCGCAACAACGCCTCCGGACCAATGGCCCCAACGAACTGACCGCGAAGAAGCAATCCAACTTATTGCGATTCTTAAAGCAGTTCAACAACAGTATCATCTATATTCTGGCGGGCGCCGCCTTGCTCACGTTCTTTATGCACCACTACTCCGACTCAATCGTTATCGGACTGGTGATCATCGCGAACGCCTTTATCGGTTACTTTCAGGAAAAATCCGCGGATAACGCGTTGGACCGTATCAAGGCCCTTTTAGTCAACGAGGCCGTCGTGATTCGGGATGGTCAGAAAATCACCTTGCCAGCGCGTGAGCTGGTTACCGGGGATATCGTGCAGCTTGAAGCTGGGGATACCGTTCCGGCCGATTTACGGCTGATCGATGCCGACAACCTGAAGATTCAGGAATCCGCCCTGACTGGTGAAACGGACTCCGTCTTAAAGGGTGAAGATCCTTTAACGGCGCTGGATTTACCGTTAGCTGAACGGTCAAACCAAGCGTTTGCCTCAACTGCCGTGACCAATGGCTCCGGCCGAGGCATCGTGACGGTGACTGGAACGGATACTGAGATTGGGCATATCCAACAGAACGTGGCCGAAGTTAAGCAGCAACGGACACCGTTGATGAAGAACTTAAACAGTCTGGGCCTGGGCCTGTCGATTGCCATCTTAGTGGTGGCCGCCTTGCTCTTCATTCTGGGGATGATCACCCACGTATACAGCTTGCCAACCCTACTGATTGCCGTGATTACGATGGTCGTCGGGTCCATGCCAGAAGGGTTGCCCGCTAGTACGTCCGTGGTCTTAGCCATGGGAACGCAGGCGATGACCAAGCAAAACGTAATCGTTAAGACGCTGCCAGCCGTTGAAACACTGGGAGCCGTCGATATCGTGAACACCGATAAGACTGGGACGTTGACGAAAAATGAAATGACCGTGACCGACGTGTTGACCGCCGCCGATACCTACACCGTATCCGGCATTGGCTATGATGTGACCGGCCAGATTGAAAATGACGAGGGTCAAACGGTGCCGTGGCAACACGATGCCGACCTCGAATGGTTGGTCCAAATTGCCGGTCAGACCTCCGATGCCGAATTCCATGAGGAAGACGGCCAGTGGGTCCTGACAGGTGAACCGACCGATGGTGCGCTGACGGCGCTTTACCATAAATTAGTAGGAACGGAACCCGATCCTCAAGAGATCGATTCGTTACCTTTTGACTCCGCAATTCGTTATTCTGCACGGTTGGTGGACCACAAGGATCAGCGCGTCTTGCTGGTCAAAGGGGCCCCACAAACGTTGATGAAAATGATGAGCGACCAGGGTCAACCCGTCGATCAAGCAGCTTGGCAAACGCGTTTATCCCAGTTAACCCAACAGGGAAAACGGGTGGTGGCTTTGGGCTACCAACCGGTTGCCGCTGACGTGACCGATGTGGCCGACGTTACCGTTGGGCAGAATTTCCACTTAGCTGGGATGGCCGGCATCATTGATCCACCGCGTCCTGGTGTGGCCGATGCCGTGAAACAGTTACGGTACGCCGGCATCAAGGTTAAGATGATTACCGGTGACGACCCCGAAACGGCAGCCGCCATCGCGCAACAACTTAACCTGTCTGAAAAGGCGCGGGCCATTACCGGACCCGAACTGGCACAATTGAGCGATGAAGAATTGGCCGCTAAGATTGACCAATACACTGTGTTTGCTCGGACCACGCCAGCCGACAAGCTACGGATCGTTAAGGCGCAACAGCAACGCGGTCACGTGGTCTCGATGACCGGTGACGGGGTCAACGATGCGCCCGCTCTGAAGCAAGCCGATATTGGGGTGGCCATGGGGATTCGGGGAACCGACGTCGCCAAGGACTCCGCCGATATGGTGCTGGCCGATGATGACTTCACGTCGATTCTGCGAGCCGTGCGGGAAGGGCGTCACGTCTTCGATAACATTCGTAAGACGATTCGTTTTCTTCTACCAACGAGTTTTGCCGAAGGGTTGATCGTGGTCTTGAGTATCCTGATGGATCAGGAATTACCGTTGTTCCCGACGCAATTGTTGTGGATCAACATGGTTTCAGCCCTGACCATTCAGTTTGCATTCATCTTTGAACCGGCTGAAAGTGGCATTATGAAGCGGGGGCCTCGAGACGTGACACGCGGGATTTTGTCCAAGCTGGACGTCTTCGAAGTGACCTACGTATCGCTACTGATTTCTGGACTCGGGATGTTTGCCTACGACTTCTTAACGAACCAGGGCTTGTCCGCCGTAATCGGGAGTACCATGACGCTAAACGTGATCATCTTCGGGAAGGTTTTCTACCTCTTTAACTTACAGAACGACCACCCGGTATTGTCGAAGTACTTCTTCCGCAACAAGATGAGTTTCGTGATCGTTGCGATTCTGCTAGTCTTACAGGCCGGCATTATTTACTGGCCAGCCATGCAGAGCGTATTCCACACCACATCCGTCAACTTCTTCTACGGCTGGTGGATTCCAATTGTCGCTGGATTTGTGGTTCTGGTGGTTACCGAAATTGCGAAGGCCATTCGGCACCGCATCGACAACCAGACCGTAGCGCGTGAACAGCGTAACTTCTAATCCGCGTCTACGATGAGTTTGTTAGTAAAGGTATTCAGATTTAGTTACTGAACTTAAACACGAGTGCTACCCCCTCCACGTCTAGGAGCGGGGTAGCACTTTTTTACGTTTTTACGGGAAACACCGTCACTAACTAGCCACTATTTCATCGCACTAACATCTCGCCACTAGTTATTTCGCGAAATTTCCCGAAAAGCCTAGCCCTTAGCACCCGATAATCCTATACTTGTAAGCAAAGGAGGCGGAACACTGTGAAGAAAAGTTCCGATTGTACCGAGATTTTAGTGGGTAAAGCCGCCAGCATGGATGGCTCCACGATTGTAGCGCGTAACGAGGATGGCTATGGGCCAATTAATCCCATCAAGTTTGTGGTGCATCCCGCCACGGACCAAAAGCAAGCAACGTTTACGTCGGCTGTTACAGGCGTCAACGTTCCCTTGCCCGACCACGCTTACCGTTACACGGGCACTCCGCAAGCCGATCAAAGTGACGGCCAATACGAAGAAGCTGGGATCAACGAGTTTAACGTGGGGATGAGCGCGACCGAAACGACGGCGACCAATGCGCGCGTCCTGGGTTACGACCCATTAGTTAACGATGGCATCAACGAAGAGGCCATGATTACACTGGTTCTGCCGTACGTGAAGACTGCCAAGGAAGGTGCCCAACGCTTGGGTGCCTTATTGGAAAAGTACGGGACCGGCGAAAGCAACAGTATTGCCTTCAACGATAAGAATGAAATTTGGTATTTGGAAACGGCCGGGGGCCATCACTGGGCAGCCATGCGCTTGCCTGAAGATAGCTACGCCATTGCGCCAAACCAAACTTTGATGCAAGAGGTCAACTTGGATGATAGTGACAATTTCTTAGTGGCGACCGACCTCGTCGATTTTGTCACCAAGTATCACTTGAACCCAACGCCAGGCACGTTTAACTTCCGGGAGATCTTCGGGACTCACGGGGAGGACGATGCCTACTACAACACGCCACGGACTTGGTATGGCCAGAAGTTGTTCAATCCGGAAGTTGCGGATCAACAACCAACCGACCAAGACATGCCGTTTACGCGTCAACCAAGTAAGAAGATTGCGATTGAAGATGTTGAATTCTTCCTATCTTCTCACTACAATGGCACGCCATACGATCCATTCGGGACGTTTGCTTCCGGTTCAGCCGATGACCAGAGAAAATACCGGCCAATCGCTATGGACCGAAACCAATGCTCCTCAATCCTTCAGATTAGAAATGACGTTGACGATGACCACGCGGCCATTCAATGGATCGCTATGGGCTTCTTCGCCTACGCACCTTACGTGCCATTCTTTACCAACATCAATGACACGCCAGAAGATTACAAGAACACCACGACCGAAGTTTCCGTGGACAACGTGTACTGGTTAAACAAGACCTTATCCGTTTTGATCGAACCGCACTTCCACGAATTTGTAGAGAGCGTCAATGCCTTCCGCGAAGGCTGCCAATCTTACGGTCGAGCCCGAGTTGCCGCTACGGATGCAACCATCAATGAGGATGCCACGACTTTCCTGACCAAGAGTAATGCCGAGACCGCTGGCGAAGTTTCCAAGCGGACCCATGCCTTATTCAACGACCTGGTTAAGCAAGGCTTACTGCTCTCCAAGACGGCGTGGGAAAAGGGTCAGAACCTTTAGCTTATCAGCCGAAAGTTGTGGCTAGTAATTATTTTCTGTTGAAATTGATTCTAATTGGTTGATTATTAGCCAAATTTAAGTAAAATGGTTAGAAATGAGTTAAGAGCAGAGATTTTGATTCAGAAGAGTAAGCGTTGAGGATAGACTAGGAGGACCACACATGAAATGGATGAAGTTCGCTTTAGCCGGAAGCCTGGGATTGGCTTTATGGGGAGCAACAACTACGGCGCAGGCCGCTACGAAAGTCACGTTACCAGCGTATCCGCAACATCGGGTATTTACGTTTAAGGCTAAGGGAACCAAGGTTTACAGTTATCCCCGTGCTGCATACGCGCACAGCAAGGTTTTGGGGACCAACCTGAGCACGAAGAAGCATTGGACCGTGGACAAAGTGGTGACCGTCAGTGGCAAACGCTATGTGCGGTTGGCCAATGTGACGGCCACGAAGCTGCAGCACGGCCAAGTCGCAGAATCTAATGCAGTTGCGGCGACGAAGATTACCGGGGGCTACGTTGCCCTGAGTAAACTGAATTTCCACCAGCAGATCAGTCAGCTGAAGTCGATCAAGAAGACGGCCTACTGGACGCCAACGACGACACATGATTTCTGGAACATGCCGGCAAAGACGTTGGGCGTCACAGCCGCCAGCCACTTTGGCAGTAACTATGGCTATAAGACGCTCTATGCCGTGCAGTCATTGACGACCACGACTAAGAAGCATTATTTGTACTTCGAAACGGCCGCGGGCAAAGCCATTGGTTGGTTACCGACTAGCGCCGTTGTTAAGGGAACCTACCCGGATAACATGAAGCGCGAGATGGGTCGCGATGGTTTGACGGCGACAGCGACCAAAAAGGTGGCCACGCTCGATAAGAGTGGTCACATCAAGATCGGTATTGCCACGGCGAATAATCAAATTCAACGGGTCGTTATGCTGAAGCAGAACAGCCAGACTATGACCTACGCGTATGAGAACGGTAAGGCTGTTCGCGAGATTACGCGGAGTGCCACGGGTAAGCTGTTATCCAGCAAAGCTATCACACCAGTGGCGACCTTGAAGTTTAAGTTAGTCGCGACGTTTGATCTTCACGGGCAGACTTACCAGGGGACCATTTCGCCTCAAGGTAAGATCGACATTCCGGTTTACCTCGGGTGGATTGCATAGTTAAAAGAGTGAGACATAGGGCGGTTAGCCAGTGAGCATTAACGTCGATTACCGAAAAATCCCGATTTTGGATTATTTGGTAATCGGGGTTAAGCGGAACTGGTTGCCCTGTAGAACACGTTTCGACAATATAAGTTCGGATATGAAAAGGCGTCTGGAAATTTTTCCAGACGCCTTTGATTTAGACCTAACTTTAAGTGGTAAGCTAATGGTGAGGTGAAGGTTAATGGCAAAATCTGAAATTGAAAAGTTGGATACGGGGGAGCCTTACCACTTTATGGATAAGGCGGTGGCTGAACGGAAAGTGCGAGCGGCCAAACTCTGTCAGGAATTTAACAGCATTCCGGCAACCGATCCGCAAGCTCAGACCGCCAAGATCAAGGAAATTCTGGGCAGTCATGGTAAACGGGTCTCGGTACAAGCCACGTTCAACTGCGATAATGGCCGCAATATTCATGTGGGTGAGGATTTTCTGAGCAACTATAACCTGACAATCTTAGATATAGCGCCAGTGACTATCGGCCGCAACGTAATGGTTGGGCCCAACGTAGATATCTATACCGTCAATCATCCGCTACGGGCGACTGATCGCCGAAGCTACATGGCGCAGGCCAGTCCGGTAACCATTGGTGATGACGTGTGGATTGGCGGCAAGGTGGCCATCATGCCCGGTGTCACGATCGGGAGTAATGTAGTTGTCGCAGCTGGGGCTATCGTGACCAAGGACGTTCCGGCCAATGTCTTAGTTGGTGGCGTACCAGCACGAGTGATTAAGCGATTGCCACCGATTGGTGTATCGCAGGCTAATCACGACGATGTGGCCCGGCTATTACGATAATTTTGATGAAAAAATAGGGACTGGCCGATTGGCTAGTCCCTTTCACATGAGCTAATTTAATCTTTAGTTGGGACGTTTTCGCGAATAACGCGGGCAGGACTGCCGGCTAAGACAACGTTGTCGCCGAAGGATTTCGTGACCGTGGAGTTGGCCCCGACCACGACGTTGTTCCCCAATGTTACACCGGGCAGGATGACGGAACCGCCACCGATCCAGACGTGATCGCCAATCGTTACGGGTTTGCCGAGACCTACGAAAGCATCACGACCGGCTGGATCAAGGGGATGGTAGGCGGAGTAGATTTGAACGTGGGGGGCCATCATGCAGTGATCCCCGATGGTTACGGGAGCGACATCCAAGATGACACAGTCGTAGTTACACATGAAAGCGTCACCAACGTGGATGTTGTAACCGAAGTCACAGCGGAAGTTAGGCTGCACCCATGGCGTCTTGCCGACGGAACCGAAGAGCTGCCGAATAACGTGCTCCTTCTCGACAGCGGCCGTATCATCTAGTTCATTCATGATCTTACAGAGCCGCCGCGCCTTGGTCTCCTCGGCTGCGAGTTCCGGATCCATGATGTTGTAGGGCTCGCCCGCCATAAACTTTTCTTTTTCGGTTTTCATAGGATATAGCCTCCAGGTCTTTTCGATTATTGTAGCATAAATAAGAATATTTGTACGGATTAATTGTAAACGCTAACATTTATCTGGCAATGAAAGCCGCTTGGTTATAAAAATATCCAGCTGGCGAACAATTGTTGGGCACAGTGATGGTGGGCTTTAATTTCCTCGCCAAGCTAACCGGGGCCTTTGGTGAGGGTTCTGCCGTGAGATAGCATACAATAAACGTCAAAGCTGCGGGGAAGCTTGTCCTCCGGAGTTTGTGCTCAGCTAAAAATATAAAACGGATAATGTCGGGCGACTACCATCATGGTCAATGCTGATAACTATTTGTGGCTGGGTCAGCGAGGCTTCCGCGAAGGCGGGGGCCTTTTTGGTCGTTTTCTAATAGTGTCGTTAGAATGAAGCGATTCCAAATTATAATCGCGTGAGTAATCGCACTTTCCTTAGAGGTCCCGCGAAGCCCTTTGCTATAATGGGCAGTGGACGATTAATTTTACGCGATAAGAGGGATTAGGGAATGTTTAATTTAAATACAGTTGCTAACGGGAAGTGGCCACGATGAACCGTCAACATCATTTACGCGGCGTACTCTTAGCCAGCGTGGCGTGTATCCTCTGGGGTATCTCGGGGGTAGCGGCCAGCAGTTTGTTTATGCTGAACTCCCACGTCACAGCCCTGTGGTTGACGCAGGTCAGAATGATCTCGGCCGGACTGATTCTACTCGTCTTTGGCCAGTTCGCCGGGGTCAAGCCATTTGCCATCTGGCGCCAACGGGCTACGGCCTTACGCGTAGTCAGTTACGGCTTACTGGGATTGGTGCCGGTCCAGCTCTGCTATTTTGAGGCCGTGAAGTTCGGGAACGCACCGATTGCGACCATCATTCAGTTTTTAGGACCGTTCATCATCAGTATCTACTTTCTACTATTTAAGCACGTCACGCCAACGCGGCCGGAAGCGTTGGGGATGATCATGGCCTTCTTCGGAACGTTACTGATTGTGACCCACGGCCATTTGAACAGCCTGGCCATTTCTCCGGTCGTCCTGTTCTGGGGCGGATTATCCGCCATTGGTGTGGCGACGAACACCTTGATTCCACGGCCCTTACTACCTAAGTTCGGCGCGGTATCCGTGACCGGGTGGGGATTATTCGTCGCCGGTATCTGTCTAAATGTTTTCGGGCCAGTTTGGCGTGATCACGTGACCTTGACGGGTACGGAGGTTGCCCTGATTCTGGTGATTATCATTCTGGGAACGGTGATTCCGTTCTTGATGTTTGCCCACGCCCTGGGCTACATTCTACCGACGACGGCCAGCTTGCTGGATGCCTTCGAACCACTGGCGGCAACGGTCTTCTCCGTGGCTTTCCTCAATGTTCAGCTGACCAACTATGACTTGTTCGGCGGGATGCTGATTATTCTCGCGGTCATGGCGTTATCCTTAAATGGCCGGAAGATGATCAACTTCCTTCGCGGCTTCCGAACCGAGTAACTTAACGTTAAGGGGACCAGTTGTCGCCTGCGGCAGTCAGGACTCCGCCTGCTGTGGGGACCGCCTACAGCCAAAAGGCGGGCTTCCGGCTCGGTTTGAAACCTCGCGAAGTTCATGTGAGTTTCCAAACACGTCCCACGGTGTAATCCCGGGAAGGTCCAATCGCCCGGGATAACGCCGTCGTCACAGCCATCTGCGTCCTGACTGCCTTCGGCTAGTTACTACTCTTAACTTTAAGTTGAATCGTAAGGTTTTTTGAAATTTAGAAAAGTGGGGTCACGCAGGAGATATTGCGTGGCCTTTTATGATGTGGAAACAGATGAAAATGAATCTTGCTTTTCCACAACGGTTTCGGTATACTTATGAACAATTCAGCTAAATTGCTGAATACAAGGAGATGATCGACGATGATGGCATCGTTATTTGTACGGAAGAGTGCTGGCTGTTAGCGACACTTTTCTGCAAAACCTTTCAGAGAAGTGTCTGGTTTAAATCTGAAAGGAAGAAACACTTATGGAACCAACAATCACCGCTTACGAATATAGTTATATCACCCAGCAAGTCAACGCCCTCGTCAGTGCCTACCTGTCCGTCAACGACAAGCGTATGCGCCGCGTCATTCGTGATACCACGATTGAAAATATCGCGAGTCACTTGCCGGCAGATGAGCCCGTTGCTCAGGACTTTTTACGACAACTACAGCCCGATCGCATTACGCGCGAGGCTGCGGCCAAGCTACTACCGACGATTAAGCCGCTCGTAGTGCCGTTCCCAAGTCTGAGTCAGAAGCAACTGAGCAAGCTATTCCGTAAAGTGAAAAAATTAAAGCAACCGGAGTGGGCCGACGTTGATTTACACGAACTTACCTACCTCGGTTGGAATGACGGCGGTAGTCAGAAAAAGTATCTGGTAGCCCCGTATCAAGACCGACTCATTGGGATTCAAGGGGACATGGGGCCCAAGACCGTTAAAGGTGTCTGTGCCATTTGCCAAACAATCGGCAATGTTTCCCTGTTCGTCTCAACGACCAAGAAGTCCGGTCTGGGGACCTTCACACGAAATGGTAATTACATCTGCCGCGACAGCGCCCAGTGTAACCGCCAACTGATCGACCCCCAACCACTCGCCGATTTCTTAGAGATTGTGCGACCGAAACGCTAAACATTAACTTCCGAGAGGACTGCCAAGTGGTGGTCCTCTTTTAAATGGAAAAGGTACCGCAACCCCTCGTGTTTAGGGGTTGTGGTACCTTTTGCTTCAGTAATGAGCATACTTAGCTGAATCGTTATAACTTTGATTATCTCTAGACTATAAGCGGTAAAAATGAGCCGCAAAGTTTATGGACGCTTCGTGTTAAGACCAGTTTAGCCGGAGGAAGCCAGAGATGGCGCCAGCCGTGACGACGTTGTTAGACCGGGCGATTGGTTCTTCCCGGCCTTACAACGTGGGACGTGTTTGGAAACTCGCATGATTCTTGCGAGGTTTCAAACCGAGCCGGAAGCCCGTTTTCTGGCTGCAGGCGGTCCCCACAGCGGCAGAATCTCTGGCAGCCGCAGGCGACGACCTAAACACTAAGCGACCGTTTTTATCTTGAGGGTCATGGCGTTGATAGCGACGATAATTGTACTCAATGACATCACAACCGCCCCCACCATAGGATTCAGCATGAAGCCAATCGGTGCCAACACCCCAGCGGCCAGTGGAATTGCAATCAGGTTGTACCCAGCTCCCCACCAGAGGTTTTCAGTCATCTTTCGGTGGGTTGCGCGAGCTAAGTCTAAGAATTGAATGACATCGGCGGGATCGCTGGAGACTAGGATGATGTCGGCGGATTCAATCGCCACGTCGGTCCCAGAACCGATGGCGATGCCAATGTCGGCGCGGGCCAGACTAGGTGCATCGTTGACCCCATCCCCAATGAAGAGAACCTTGCCATCCTTCTGATACTGTTGTACCAGTCGTTCCTTATCTTCCGGTAACAGGCGTGCTTGGACATCATCAATCCCAACGGAAGCGGC
The DNA here is from genome assembly GCF_003946395.1 of Levilactobacillus fuyuanensis. Classification (GTDB taxonomy): domain Bacteria; phylum Bacillota; class Bacilli; order Lactobacillales; family Lactobacillaceae; genus Levilactobacillus; species Levilactobacillus fuyuanensis. The sequence continues at coordinate 21,401 of NZ_RHNZ01000010.1, forward strand.
AACCTTGGCAGCCGTTTCCTGGTTATCACCGGTCAACATGACTGGCGTGATACCCTGCTTCTTCAACGAAGCCACCAGCGTTGCGGCAGCTGGCTTAATTTGATCACCTTGGGCGACCAAACCCAGAACGGTATCGCCGGCAACCAGGTAACTGATAGAGTTACCTTCAGCAGCAAACTTGGTGAATTGGTCGTGGTCGTAAGCTAATTGGTGCTGGTCGAGGTAGTTCACGGAGACGACGCCGTAAGTGGTGCCGGCAATGGTCCCGAATTGCCCCATCCCGGTTTCCTGACGGGTGTCAGTTGCAGCAGTAAACGTCAGGTCTTTGCCCGCGGCGGCAGTTAAGATCCCGGTAGCGAGCGGGTGACTTGAACCTTTTTCAAGGCTCGCCATCAGACTGAGAACCTCGTCTTCACTATGCTGGGTATCGAAGCTGACCAGGTGGTTGACCTTGAATTCACCCATCGTCAGCGTCCCCGTCTTATCCATTAAGGCAAAATTGATTTGCTTGACTTGTTCCATAGCGTTCCGGTTCCGGATCAACAGGCCATTTTGCGCAGCCAAAGCGGTACTCCGTGAGACAACTAGGGGTACAGCCAAGCCCAATGCATGGGGGCAGGCGATAACGAAGACGGCAACGGCGACTGGTAGGGCGACCGCCAAGTCGGCAACGGTCAACCAGACGATGAAGGCGAGAATCCCGGCAAAGAGGGCGGCGTAGAAGAGCCAACCGGCCACGCGGTCCGCGAGATTTTCGGACTTTGATTTAGAATTTTGGGCGTCCTTGATGAGTTTCATCACTTGGGCCAGGTAACCGGAATCCCCGGTACCCGTCACCTTGGCCGTGATTGTTCCCGTGCCATTGACGGACCCTCCGATGACTTGGTCACCGACCGTCTTACGAACAGCCTTAGACTCACCGGTCACGAGTGACTCGTTGACGTCCGAACTCCCATCCAGGATTAAGGCATCGGCTGGCACTTGTTCGCCGGCGCGAATCGCTACGGTTTGGCCAACTTGCAGGTCACTCAGTTGGATGTCGGTCGTGTTACCTTGGTCGTCGACGACGTGGGCATCTTGTGGTAAAAGCTTACCCAAGGCTTCAACGGCGGAACCGGCATTCATGACCGTGTTCATTTCAATCCAGTGACCCAATAGCATGATGACGATCAACGTGGAGAGTTCCCAGAAGAAGTTGTTGACGGTCGGGGTCACGTGAAAGAGATTGTTGGCAATGACGGCGTAGATGCTGTAAATGTAGGCCACGCCGACCCCCATGCTGATCAGGGTCATCATGGCAGGCCGCTTCATTTGAAGCTCAGCCTTGGCGCCGCTGAAGAAGGGGGCACCGCCATAAAAGAAGAGGATCGTGCCGAGAATAGCGACAATCCAGTCACTCCCTGGGAAAATCCATTGAAAGGGTAGTGTCATGCCCATCATGGGGGACATCAGGACTACGGGAATGGTGAGAATCAGGGAAATCCAGAACTTGCGTTTCAGATTGCCCATGTGCATTATGTGCCCGTCGCCCATGTCCATATCCATATGACTCATATCCATGTTACTCATGTCCTGGTGTTCAGAGCCGTCACCCATCGCCATGCCGGCCATGTCGTCGTGACTCATCTGACTGTGATCCATGCCCTTCATGTCGTGGTTCATATTCATGTGGGTCATCCCCAAGTGTCGTTCAGTTTCTTTCATAATCAACAGCTCCCCTCATAGCCCTCCGGCAGGCAGTCACACGTAATCGTGGTCGGTGCCGTGGTTAACTTTTCTTGCAAATGCGTAATCAGTTCTTGAATATCTGTTTGGCTCAGTTCGGTTTGGTCGATGGCGTTGACGAAGGCTTGACCACGACACATCGCACACATCTGGTCGAGCTGACTGGTTAGCGCCGTGTCCATGGCGGCCTGTTCGGGAATGAGTGGGGTATAAATGAACTGCCGCCCATTCTTGGTGGTGGCGAGCGCGCCCTTCTTGACCAGTCGACCAATCAAGGTTTTAATCGTTGCGGCCTTCCAGTCGTGTTGCTGGCTGACCAAGTCGATGATGGTATGGCTGTCGGCCTCACCCAGCGTCCAGACGATTCGCATGACCGCCCACTCGGCGTCGGTAATGGCTTCGGTAATTTCAGTATTTTCGGTGATTGCCACGATGAGTCACTCCTTTGTTTACGTTTGTAGTTTTACTTGATGGTTAGAGTTTACATCTGTAAACGTAAAGTGTCAAGAACAAGGTTGCCATTCGATTACAAATTCACTAATAAGTAATTAAAATTTGTGGAAGTTTCCCAATAATCGTGGTGTTACCGCCAAGACTTTGTATAATTGAAAGATAAGTTTAGTTCACGAAGGGAGCTTATTTACCTGTGGTTCTTTTAAAACGCTGGTTACGCGTCATTGCAATCGTCGGCTTGATTGCCACTATCTTGGCACCGGTAACGGCCCAAGCGGCAAGTAAGACGGTCAGTAAGGTACCGGCGCGCGCCGCTTACGTCATGGATGCCAACAGCGGCCAAGTCCTTTACCAGCAAAATGCTGATAAACGGTATCCGATTGCCTCATTATCTAAATTACTAACGGTTTACCTCACCGTCAAAGCTATTAATGAAGGAAAACTCAGCTGGGATGAAGAGGTCACCATGCCGAATAACCTTTTGAAGTTAAGTCACAGCTATGCCTACTCCTCTTTGCGGATGAAGGCGGGAGAAAAGTTTACGGTCAAGCAACTGGTCGCGGCAGCCATGATTGCCTCATCTAACAGTGCGGCCACCGAATTGGGTGAGATTGTCGCCGGCAGTAATGCGAAGTTCATCGCCCTGATGAATCAGCAAAGTGAGACGTGGGGGTTAGAAGCCCACTTCATCAGTTCGTCCGGTCTCGATAACTCCGATCTCAAGGATTACGATCTCGTGTTGCCCGATACCGGAAAGAGCGAGCAGAACCTGGTCTCCGCTAAAGCCATCACGACCGTGGCGCAACAACTCCTGAAGGCGGACCCGGAGATCACCAAAATCGCCAGCCAAACGGAAGCCAGCATCAATGGCACCAAGATCTACAATGAAAACAGTTGTCTGCCAGGCAAGTCGCAGTACAAGAAGGAAAGCGGCATCGATGGTTTGAAGACCGGGTATACGGAAAACGCCAAACTGTGTTTCACGGCAACCTACACGGTTAACGGGCAACGCATGGTCGCCACGATTCTGGGTGGGGACACGACGTTCTCGGCGATGAATAAGCTGATCAAGCAGTTGAAGCAGAAGTATAGCTTGGAAACGACACCACTGACTTCTCAGCGGATTGCGTTAGCCAATGGTCTAGCCACGACCGTGACCGCCACGCCAACGGCTTCACAGGCTGGTGTCTGGTATCAGGATAAGACGGCCAGTCTCACGACGAAGGTCGAGACAAAATTGACGCCGGCACAACTGAGCTCAGGAACGGTCGATGCGGGTGATCCCGTGGCGCAGGCCACCGTCACCGACACACAGACCGGGACTGCCCAGCAGATCACGTACCGTGCTGACCAAACGGCGACCTTATTTGCTGAGCGCGTCGTGTTTACGGCCAAGTCGACGACTGATCAACTGTTGACGGCGTTGAAGCAACCAGTCGCGAGTTTGTTTTAAGAGCTAAACCAATTAATATGATTTAACAGAATCGGGACAGCTGTCTCGGTTCTTTTTTTGATAGCATTTCTTATAGGAAGAGAAAACATTATCGTTCGATAAGCCAAATATGTTAATGGGTAAGCGAACGGCCTGATTTATACCGTGCGCGTTGAATTCGTCCGGACTATTTTATGATGAGATTTATAAGATTGAGATAGAAGGTTTTCAGAAAAAGAGGTCAACTTTATCCGAAAAATTGTGAACGAAACGAGTGACATGTCACGATTCTTAGGAGATTACTGTCCAATTGGTTGCAGAGGTTGCAACTTACAGCAAGCCTAGATTAACATAGTCGCCAGGTAACGGGCGGTTTGACTGCTGAGTGAGTACGGCCAGTGGCTATTCTGGCGATTGCAGGGGGAATGATGTTTTGGGAATTGTTTAAATTGCTAATTTTCGCGCTTAGGTGGTATATCAGAAGGAAAAACCAGTTGGATCTTGGTTTTTAGTGAAAGCGGAAACATTTTTATTTTAAAATTTATCACAAGAACACGTATAACGATAAACGTTGATGTAGCAGTGTATGAGGCCCTGCGAATTGGTAGCAAATCGGCTACCAATTCACATAATTCTTTTAATTTGTCCTTGAAAGCGATTTCTACACGTGGTACGCTGAACCTAACTTGTATACTAGTTATACAAGAGAGCGTTACCGTAAATACCCTAGCTAGGATTACCACAGCGTTCAGTTAAGCCCTTATTTCGCACGTTTAGACTATATCTATTTTTAGGAAGTGTCAGGAAAATTGGATAAAACACAAAAAACGATTACCATCGATGCCGCGCCTTTTAACATAAAAGACCGTATCGGTTATATGTTTGGTGATATTGGGAATAACTTCTCATTTAACGTTATCAACTCGTTCTTAATGATTTTCTACACCAACGTCCTCGGTTTAACTGGGGCTCAAGTTGGTATCTTGTTCTTGACTGCTCGGTTCGTCGATGCCTTTGCCGATATCATGGTTGGGCGATTCGTCGATAACAGTAAGTTACATAAGAGTGGCCGGTTCCAGCCTTGGATGAACCGGATGAAGTACCCATTGATGATTGCCTTCATCTTGACATTCGTGCCAATCGTCAAGGATTGGGCGATGCCAGCACGTTTGGCTTACGTCTTCATTACGTACTTATCATGGGGGATCTTCTATTCCTCAGTTAACATCCCTTATGGCTCAATGGCTTCCGCAATTAGTGGGGATCCTAACGATAAGACCTCATTGTCAACGTTCCGTGCCATCGGTTCTGCCGTTGGTAGTGCGCTGACCAGTTACGTCTTACCACTGATCATTTACGTTGGGGCTTCCCAAAAGATTTCTGGGAACCGGTTCTTCTGGGTCGTTGTCGGCTGTGCCATTGTCGCTTGGGCTTGCTACACGTTAACGACTGCCTTAACGACTGAACGTGTGCGGACTGAAAAGTCTGAAAAGGTACCATTAGCACGTTTGGTTAAGGGCTTGTTCGAAAACAAAGCCTTAGTTGTCTTGGTTCTTGTTGATATCTTAATCGTTATCAACCAAAACTTGTCAGGGACGTTGTTGACGTACCTGTTCAACGATTACTTCAAGGATACGAAGGCCTTGAGTATCGCGTTGGTCTTCAACTTTGCGACTGTTATTCTGTTAGCCCCATTCAGTAACTGGATGACGCGGACGTTTGGTCGTAAGGAATGTTCTATCGTTGCCTTATTCATCGGTGCCGCAATCTACGGGACTTTAATGATGATGCGGACACAAAGCGCCGGGTTCTACCTGGTAATGCTGTTCTTCGGTTCCTTAGGTGCCGGGGTCTTCAACCTGATGGTTTGGGCCTTCATCACCGATGTTATCGATAATCACGAAGTCTTGACGGGTGTCCGTGAAGATGGTGTGGTTTATGGTGTTAACTCGTTTGCTCGTAAGGTTGCCCAAGCTATCGCCGGTGGTTTCGGTGGGTTCATGTTGACCTTCATCGGTTACAAGTCATCTACTGGTGGTGGTGCCCAACAATCAGCTTCCGTTGTTAACCACATCTACACCTTAGCTACTGGGGTACCAACCTTCTGTCTGTTACTGGCCGGCTTGGTCTTACTGTTCTTCTACCCATTGAGTAAGAAGCGCGTTAACGCCAACGCTGCCAAATTAGCTGAAATTCACTCTGAAAACGCTGAAGAGGAAGAAGAAGCTAAGTAAGCAGATCGGTTTAAAAAAGTAAATTAATTTAAAAGAGTCGTGGTCGTCATTCAATTTTGAATGGTGAGCACGACTTTTTCTGTGGTTGGAATTTTTGTGAGATGTGATGCTAGCGGATAGAAATGAAAAAACTATCATAGGAGTGGAAATCCAGGGGGGTTAACCCAGCGTGGTCGCAGGAGGGTAGGGTGTAGCCAGCCGTGACGATGGTGTTAGGACGGGCGCTTGGTTCTTCCCGTGCTTACACCATGGGACGAGCTTGGAAACTCGCGGGTTTATGCGAGGTTTCAAGTCGAGGTCCAAGACCGCACTTTGGCTTGGACCGGTCCCCACAGCAGGCGGAATCCCTGCCAGCCGGAGGCAAAACTTAGTTAATCCACTGATTTCAAAGCATCTAGCATGTTGATCCGTTTCAATTTGCGGTGCATCAGCCACATGACCAGTAAGCTAAAGGCCAGCGTCAGAAGGGCCGAGTACACGTAACTTACAGGATGAATGCCCGGCGAGAACATCAGACTGTCGGTCTCCGCCGTATTGAGGATGTAGCTGTGAAGCCAATCCCCCATGAAGCAACCGAAGAAGATGCCCATGACCGTTAGAATGAGATTTTCTCTGAAAATGTACATCGTGACCTCGCCGTCGTAAAAGCCCAACACCTTAATCGTTGAGAGCTCGCGAATCCGTTCGGAAACGTTGATATTGGTCAGGTTGTAGAGGACGACTAGCGCCAATGCTCCAGCGGCGACCACGAAGATGACGACGACCAGATCCATCGTATCCAGCATCTGGAAGTTGTTTTTCTTCTCCGTACTCAGCAGACTGACGTTGAGCATGCCCTTGGTCTTCAGGAGATTGCTGGCAAATTGGTTCTGGGCCGTTTGCCCGTGATGCTTGAACTGGACCAGATTGCCATTGTAGACGGGGTGCTGGCCAAAGACGTGATGATAGGCCTGCGGTGACAGGTAAATGAAGTGGTTGACGTAGTTTTCCGCGATGGCTGAAATCCGGACGTGCTTGATGGCGTGATTGCCCAGCTTGACCGGCAGTTGGTCACCGACCTTGACGCCGTAAAGCTTGGCCAGCTTTTCATCGATGATGGCGCCCTGGCTGTTGAGCGTGTACGCATGGTGGCTCTGGCGATTCCGCAGGACGACGAACTTTTTCAGTTGCTGTGGCCGCTGGGGCACACTCAACGTTGCCGTTTGGTTGGCTACGTCCGCGCGTTCCACGGTCACTTGTGATTGCTTGAGAACCAGGTCGTTCTTGTATAAGGATTGTTGGTGTAGGGCGCGACGCTGCTGAGCCGTCTGCGTGCCGTTGCGCACGACGATGGCGTCGTAGTGCCAGAGCTGATTGAACTGTTTGACACTGATATCGCCGATGGAATCCTTTAAGCCGAAGCCGGTAATCATCATCGCCATGCAGCCAGCGATGCCCAGAACCGTCATGAGTAGGCGTTGTTTATAGCGAAAGAGATTCCGCAGCGTGACCTTGTGATTGAAGCTCAGACGCCGCCAGAAGCCACGCCAATGTTCCAACCACAACGTCTTGCCAGCCTTAGGGGCCTTGGGTTGCATCAACGTTGCGGGGGTACTGTGGAGGTCGACACGCAGAACAATAGCGGCACTGCCCATGGTGCAGGCCAGCGCGATGACCAGTGCAATCAGGATGTCCGGCCACAGGTACTGGACGTTGATGGCGGGGAGGTTATACATACTGCCATAGGCCTGGGCGATGAACCGGGGGAAGAAATTGACCCCAAAACCCACGCCTAGGAGCGTGCCTAGCAGACTGGCCAGTCCACCATAGAGCATGAACTCACTGCCAATGGCGAGATTGCTGTAACCGAGGGCTTTGAGCGTTCCCATCTGAATCCGCAGTTCGGTAACCATCCGTGTCATGGTCGTTAAACAGATCAGCGCGGCGATGGCAATGAAGAAGAGCGGGAAGACCGTGGACAGCGCCACGACCCGTTGCGTATTCTCGTGGTATTCGCTGTAGCCGGGATTGGCGGCCCGACCGGTATAGAGATAGGTGGGCTGGCCAATCGTGGCAATCTTTGCCTGGGCCTGCTTGATCTGGGTCTGGGCTTTGTGCAGGATTGGCGAGTTGGCTGGGAGCTGTTGGGCCAGTTGCGTCACCTGCTGGATCTGTGGCGCTAACTGCGCGCGAGCCTGCCGCTGAAGCTGGGCTTGGCGTTTCGCCGCTTGGGGCTTGAGCCAGGATTTTAGTTTGGCCGTATTGGCTCGTTGCCGGTGCTTGTACGTTGCGGAGTAGGGGGCAACGGTCGCGAGGTTCTTGAATTGAATGTCGATGCGGCTGGCTACCTTTTGGGTCAGCGTGCCCGGCTTGACCAGGGCGAAATAGTCCAATGTGCCCTTGCTGACGGTTGTAACGCCGCGGGTCGTCTTCTCGATGTAGCGGGGAGAGTTAACGAAGCCGACGACCGTAAACGTCCGCCGGTTAAAGGAGGTGTTCAATTTGGCAGTGGTGGCAATCGTGTAGGTCGATCCTAATTTCAAATGGGGCTGGAGGGTCCGCGCCTGCTGGTCCAGGACGATCTCGTTGGCCTTGCGCGGGAGGTGGCCACTGACCACCGTTAGCCGGTTGACGCGTTGCTTGGCGGGTACCTCGGCCACCCGGACGGTTTGATTGTTATTGAGCTGATTGATGTCCAGGTACTTCACGGCCTGATAGGCAATCTGACTGCGGTGTTGATGTAAAACGGCCAGGTCTTGTCTGGTGAGGCCAGCCGTGGATTGGACGCTATTCGTCGCTAATTTCTGAGTGGCGTAGTAGTCATCGGCAGCTTGAAGCATGTCCGGCCCGGTTGCCCGAATGCCGGTGTAGAAGGCAACGCCGAGAAAAATAATTAACATGATTGAGAGAAAACGGGCCTTGGAACGGCCAATTTCTCGGAACATGGCTTTGACATAACTTTTTGTCATGGCGGCACCTACCATTCAATCTCGGCAACCGGTGTGGGATGCGGGTTGCGTTGAGCGGACTGGACCTGAGCGTCGTTGATGTGGATGACCTGATCACCCATCTTGGCAATGGCGCTATTGTGGGTGACGATGATGACGGTCATATTGGTCCGCCGGGCACCGTCCTGAATGACTTGGAGCACCTGTTTCCCAGTCTGGTAATCCAAGGCACCGGTTGGTTCGTCACACAGCAGGAGCTTGGGGTTCTTAGCGATGGCGCGGGCAATAGCGACCCGTTGCTGTTCACCCCCGGAGAGTTGCGCGGGAAAATTGGCGGCCCGGTCGGTCAGACCAACTAGTCCCAGCGTCTCGCTGACGTCGTGAGCATCCGCGGTAATTTGCGAGGCCAGTTCGACGTTTTCTCTGGCAGTCAGGTTGGGTACGAGGTTGTAGAATTGAAAAACGAAGCCGACGTCCTGACGCCGGTAGGTTGTGAGTTGCTTAGCGGTCAACTGCGCGATGTCTTGGCCATCAATCAGGACTTGGCCGCTGGTGGGGCTGTCCATGCCTCCGAGGATATTGAGCAGCGTGGATTTCCCCGCGCCACTGGGCCCCAGAATGGTGACGACTTCGCCTTGCTCGACACTAAAGGAGATGTCGCGGTTGGCGGTGGTGACTTGGTCGCCTTGGGTAAATTGACGCGTTTCGTTACGAACTTCTATGTAAGCCATACTTGGATTCTCCTTGTCTTTTGCTTTTTTGTTGGTAATAGTTGTTATCGCCTGCGGCTGCCAGGGATTCCGCCTGCTGTGGGGAACGCCTGCAGCCGAAGGGCGGGCTTCCGGCTCGCCTGGAAACCTCGCCAAAGTTCAGCGAGTTTCCCAGGTCGTCCCGTGCTGGAAGCCCGCGCTTACAGCACGTAGTCATGGCGCCGACATCCCTGGCCTTCTCCGGCTGAGGCATCGTTTACCAAGCAATGGTACCGCCATGGGTAGTTTCCATTTCTGGCAACGTGGCAGTTCAATTGAATTCAGAAAAGTACGGTGTGTCATGGCAACCGCAGGCGACACTATACAATCCAGACATTAATCCAATTGTAGGCGGAAACCAATGTAGACGCAACGGGAAACGTTTTCAAAAACGCTTGAAAATCTAACTGGGTCCGGTATACTTGGCGCAGAGATACCGGTTGGGGTATCAATTGGAAACGGAAGGAAGTTTTGTGGATGAAAGTCGTCATTATTGGTGGTGTGGCCGGCGGGATGTCGGCCGCGACCCGGTTACGCCGGTTGGACGAAGACGCTGAGATTATCGTTTTTGACAAAGGGCCCTACGTGTCGTTTGCCAACTGTGGGCTACCGTTTTACCTGTCCGGTGAAATCAGTGAGCACGCTGACTTGGTGGTTCAAACGCCGGAGAAGTTACAGCAGCGCTTCAATCTGGACGTACGGCCGAATCACGAGGTTACCCGGATTCTGCCCGATAGCCACGAGGTCGTCGTCCGGTACGCAGGCCAGCTCACCCACGAGTCCTATGACCGGTTGATCCTGGCGCCGGGTGCGCGGCCAATCATGCCAGATCTGCCGGGTATCGCGGATGCTAAGAACATCTATGCCTTGCGGAGTATCCCCGATCTTGATCAAATTATGACCGGGATCCAGGCCGAATCCACGCAGCATGTGTTAGTCGTTGGTGGTGGCTTCATTGGGCTAGAAGTCGCCGAGAATCTAGTGTTGAGCGGCCTCAAGGTGACGGTCGTTGAACAGGCACCGCACGTGTTGCCCCCACTGGATACCGAAATGGCGGCGTTTGTTGAAGCTGAGCTAGCACGTAACGGCGTACGGGTCATCACTGGTCAGGCGGTCGCGTCATTCGAAGATGCTGGCAAAGTGGCGATTTTGGCGGATGGAACGCGGCTCACCACGGACCTTACGATTATAGCGGTCGGCGTGCGGCCAGCCAGTCAACTCGCTAAGGCTGCTGGTTTACGCTTAGGCTTTCACGGTGGTATCGTTGTCGACAAGCAATATCAGACTAGCGTGCCGGATATCTATGCGGTCGGGGATGCCATCGTGGTCCAGCAACAGGTGACCAATGACCCAACGCTGATTCCCCTAGCATCGCCGGCCAATCGGCAGGGTCGTCAGGTGGCGGATAACATTGCCGGGTTGCCCCACCCCAACCGGGGCAGCCTGGGCACCGCCATCGTGCGGGCGTTTAAGTTGACGGCCGCGGCGACCGGCCTTAGTGAGTATCAGGCGCAACAGGCTGGCCTCACGTATCGGGTAGTTCACGTGCGCGGCGGCAGTCACGCGGGGTACTTTCCCGGGAGCACACCGCTCACCTTAAAATTAGTCTTCAATCCTGATTCTGGGGAAATCTATGGCGCGCAAGGCGTCGGAGAACGGGGCGTGGACAAGCGAATCGATGTGTTGGCCACGGCCATCAAGGGGGATCTGACGATCGACGACTTACCGGAGCTGGAGCTGACCTATGCGCCACCGTTTGGGTCAGCCAAGGACCCCGTCAACATGCTGGGCTATGTTGCGATGAACGTGGCGGAGGGGCTAAGCAAGACGATTCAGTGGCACCAGTTGCCGGCGGCGTTGGCGGCTGGTCGACAGGTGCTGGATGTCCGGGATGTCGATGAACTGGCGGATGGTGAGTTTCCACAGGCCCGTAATATCCCGTTGAATCAGTTACGGCAGCGGCTGACTGAGTTGAATCCGGCACAACCGTATGTGGTCAGCTGTTTCAGTGGGCAACGGAGTTACATTGCCGAACGACTTTTGCGTCAGCACGGCTTTGATGTGGTCAACCTGGACGGGGCGTTTGCCCTGTATCATGCGGTGCGGCCACAAGACCTGATCTATCAGCGGTAAGCCGTAAAAGGTGATTGTATTTTTAATATACCCCCCTATATAATTAATTAAGAGAAACGTATTTTGCAATTATTTTGGAGGAGACTCATGAAGACACTACGGAAAGCGGCCCTATTGATTGCCGCTACCTTTACGCTGACCGGGGTTGCAGAACCTATGGTCATTCACACGACGACGGCCGAAGCCAAGGCCTCTAAGGTTTGGATTGCGCCGAACCATGGTAGGAAGTACCATTATGCCAAGAATTGTCGGGGGCTCAGTCACGCGGGCAAGCTCAAGCACGTGACGCTGAAATGGGCAAAGAGCCACCACTACAAGCTCTGTGGCTGGGAAAAGTAAGCATCTTTAGAATGCGTAAGCTAAGGTTGGGAGAAATCCCAGCCTTTTTTTGTGTTCCCGTTCAGTGAATGCCTATCGTAGTTGACTGTCAAAATTAAAACGCGCATGCTGTCACTAAGGGGGAGTACATATGCAGACATTTTCAAAGATTCGACCGTGGATTGCCGGAGTCGTCGCTTGTTTGACCATCGGGGGACCGTTGGTGGTTATGATTAACGGATATGTTTTGATGGCGGAAAACGACCCATCTCATCCGGATGCTTTGGTCTTAATGGGATTATTGGTTTGGGGGCTTGTTGGACTCATTGGCGTCCTGACGTATGGCATTCATACCTACCGTGTTGGCTGGCGACAGCTCCCAATGCGTCAGCGAATTTTATTGACACTTTATGGCATTGTCTTTCTAATTGGTCTATTCATTTGGCTGGCATTCCTGGGGTTGACGCCCTTCGAATGGGCCTACTGGATTATTTATGGGCAAGCTTATTAACCGGTATAACTGAACATCAGATACTTAAAAGGGCTTCCAGAAGTCGTCGATCGATTTCTGGGGGCCTGTTTTCGTTGATTAAAAGATAGTAAAAATCAAGAAACAAATGACTTGCCTTCGAGTGGGCCTAAGGGACTAAAATAAACTCATCAGTTAGAAAATGGAGGATTAGCTATGCCAACAATTACGGATACTTTTACGTTGAATAACGGTCTCAAGATGCCCAAGGTTGGGTTTGGCACCTGGCAAACGCGGCCCGGTAAGGAAACTTACGATGCCGTCAGCAATGCCTTAAAGGCTGGGTACCGTTTCATCGATACCGCCAAGGCCTACAACAACGAGCAGAGTGTCGGCGAAGCCTTGCGGGACAGTGATGTGGCCCGCGAAGATATCTTCGTACAGACCAAGTTGCCCGCTGAATCCAAGTCCTACGACGCGGCAATGGCCGACTTCAAGAGCAGTTTAGCTGCCTTGGATCTCGACTACGTGGATTCTTACATCATCCACGCACCATGGCCATGGGCACAAATGGGGTCTAACCACGATGCCGAAAACCGCGACGTTTGGCGCGCCATGCAGGATATCTATGCCAGCGGTCAGGCTAAGTCGGTTGGGGTCTCCAACTTCAACTCTCACGACCTGGAAAACCTGTTAACTTGGGATGGCTTAACCGTTAAGCCCGCTGTTGACCAGATTCAATACTACGTGGGTCACACGCAGGCGTCCATCGTGAAGACGGCGGAAGCCAATGACATCACGGTTCAGGCGTACTCCCCACTAGCTACCGGTGGGTTAATCGACAGTCCCGAATTGGAACGGGTCGCTGGTAATTACGGCGTGTCGATTCCACAGTTAGCCCTGCGCTACATCGTTCAAAAGGGCGTGGCGCCACTGCCTAAGGGCCGTTCCATGGTTCACGTTCAGGCCAACACGGAGCTGGACTTTGAGATCAACGACAAGGATATGGCCTTTCTCGACCGGTTGTCGGATCCTAACGGCTGGCATCCAGTTGGTGACTAGTGTTGGGTTGAATCAGTCTGGAACTGACGGTGACAAGCCTAGCTGGTATTAAAATCAAAATAAATTAACCGATAAATGACGGTTCCTCAAGATACGAGGAACCGTCATTTTTTGGTTAAGAAAAGATAAAGTTCGGGAGAAATGTGAGACTGAATTCGGCATTTTGACATTAGTAATAAGTATAGGGCATTTTCGGAAAGAAGCCATCTATGCCTGACAACTATATTGCATCATTTGAAATAGGTATTTGATATGGCTAGGACTGATCACTATACTAGGCATCATCCAGAAATAAGCAAAGGAGCCATTCAAATGACAGAACCAATTATCTTTCAGCGGGCGCTACAGGGCTTACCACTCGACTTTTCCGGTGAAGATTTCCGGGAGATCGACGAAACGGTGCAACGCACGCAGGAACTCTTGAAACAGTTTAACCAAAGGGACCAGACGCCGGCTCAGCGGCGCGCCACGCTCAGTCAGGTCGTGGGATACAGCGTGCCGGAATCTGCGGAGATCAATGCACCGGTACACAGCGACTTTGGGCCGCACATCTTTATCGGCGAGAACGTCTACGTGAATCAGGATGTCATGTTCGTGGACCTGGGCGGTATCTACTTGGGCGAGGGCGCACTGATTGGGCCGCGTGCCACGCTGGTCACGGTCAACCATCTCGAGGATCCGGCCCATCGCCGTGACGTTTAGGCCAAAGCCATTCACATTGAACAGAATGCCTGGATCGGCGCCGGGGCAACGGTGCTTCCCGGGGTAACTGTTGGTGAGAACGCCATTGTGGGCGCCGGAGCCGTGGTGACCAAGGATGTTCCCGCGAACGTGGTGGTCGTGGGTACGCCGGCGAGAGTGTTGCGTCGGGTGAAGGGCGCGCCGACTGATTAGGATATAAAAAGGAGCCGACAAGTGCCAGCTCCTAAGGTCATAATCAGTCTTAATTTTCAGTCGGCGTCAGTTCTGCGCGAACCTGAGTCAACAACGCTTGTGCCGCCGTGGACAGGCGTTGGCCCTTTAGCCAGACCAGGCTCGATCCGGAAGATGTCCGGGGTGCCAGTGGGACAAAGGTCAGGTCGGACTGGTTGGTGTTGACGATGCCATCCAGTCCCAGTGCATTCCCCACGCCAGCAGATACCAGCAAAGATGCGTTATACAGCAGGTTGTAGGTGGCCGCGACGTTCAGGTCCTCTTGGGTGAGGCCGAAGACGGCGTGAATTCGCGCGCTGCCCCCCTGTTGGGGAAGAATCAGCCGCGTCTGCGCCACGTCGTCCAGACTCACGGTAGGTTGTTGGGCTAGGGGCGAACTGTTTTGGACGAGCAGCCCCCAGCGACTTTCGCCGGGGAGCCGCAAGAAGTCATAGTCGCTCTTATCCGTGGGTTCCATGACCACGCCGAAGTCGAAAACACCGGAGGTCAATTGGCTGTGAATGTCGCTGGCATCGGTACTGACGAGGTGAATCTGAACGTGAGGATGCTGCTGATTGAGGTGGCCGATGGCCTGCGCAACCGTCAATACGCTACGGGCCTCCGCACTTCCCACGTAGACGGCACCGCTGATGTCCGTTTCCTGATGAATGTTCGTCAGGGTCTTATCGGTCAGGGAGAGAATCTGGCGGGCCTGGTTGGCAAAATATTCGCCATCCGGGGTCAGCTGAATGGTCCGATTGCCGCGCGTAAAGAGGGTCGTCCCCAGCTCTTCCTCGAGTTCCTTTAACTGGCGAGAGACGGTTGGCTGCGACACGTGCAAACGGGCCGAGGCCTTACTGATAGTCTTTTCTTGAACAATCATCAAGAAGTAACGGAGAACGCGTAATTCCATGGCACTCAGCTCCTATAACTAATTTGTATAGCATTCAATCTAATCTAAGCATTCGACATGCCGGAAGTCAAGCCATAGGATGGATGTATAAGGTGACAAGGAAAGGAGGTAGCGTGATGATGGAACAATGGACGCCGCAACGGCTACAGAGTTTTGCGGTTGCGGATGATCTGCAGGTGTCCCCGTTGTACGATGATGGTCGAACCTGTGGCACGCCGACCTGGATCTGGTCGGTCGTTGTGGGCGAGCACCTGTACGCGCGCGCCTGGAATGGGCAACGTTCCTCGTGGTACCAAGCGGCGGTTCGGCAGCAACGCGGGCGTATTCACCTAGCCGGTTGTAATTTTCAAGTCAGCTTCGCCGCAGTCTTGGCCAATAGCGCCGTAACTGAGCAGATTGACGCAGCCTATCGGCAGAAATATGCGGGCAGTGGATACCTGCTACCGATGCTCCAGGTGGGCCCGCAATCCGCGACGGTCGAGATTCGACCGATTTAAGTGGCTGATGGTTAGCTAGACTTGCGTCGTCCAGCTCCAGATTCCCAACGTAAGTAGGGCAACGTCAGTCAGGGCCAATCCCACAAAGACGGGCATTAGCAGTGTGAGCAACATCAGAACGATCGTCCCACTGGTGGCCCAGAGCTTAGGGGATGACAGTGGGTGCACGTTGTAGAGTTGCGGCCGCGTCAGTGCCAACAGGGCCAGTAATACCAGTGCCGTGACGATGATGAGGCCCGTGTAGTAAATGGGTTTGCCGGTCTCGTAGGTCTGCGAGATGAAGAAGGATTGCAGGGTCAGACAGGCAATCAGAAAGCGATGAATCCCGCGGAACAGCGAGATGGGCCAATAATGGCTGGCGGTTACTTCCCGCTCGTCCATCAGCGTGTAATAGATCATCCAGGTCCCGATGATGCAGACCAGAGCAGCGGTGAAGTGGGTGTAATCGGCGAGCTCCGTGTGTTCCGCCGTCATGTGTTCGATGATGCCGGCCAGCGATTCGCCCAAGACAATCATGGTAAAGAGGCCGTAGCGTTCCAGAATGGCGGAGTTGAGTTCAAAGGGAATCCCCCGGCGCTTAAACTCAACGTCGAAGTTGTGGTTCTCGGCCATGACGGTACTAATGAA
This sequence comes from Levilactobacillus fuyuanensis, assembly GCF_003946395.1. Taxonomy (GTDB): domain Bacteria; phylum Bacillota; class Bacilli; order Lactobacillales; family Lactobacillaceae; genus Levilactobacillus; species Levilactobacillus fuyuanensis. The sequence continues at coordinate 37,852 of NZ_RHNZ01000010.1, forward strand.
AATCAACAGGCTGAGGACAATCAATCCCTGTTGCCACAGTAGGCTCGGTGCCCAGATGCTGCCGATGAAGATGATTTCCCCCACGATGTAGGCAATCAAGAAGGGCCGCGTAGTCGTCGCGTGCAGCGGATCGGCAACCATGGTCTTGAAGTAGAGGTACATGTAGATCAGTTGGTTGAACGAGTAAGCGAGGATGAAGCCGGTATAGTGACCGGCGAAGGCGTCGGTCGTATAGGTCGCCGTGATGGCGACGGCAACGATCTGTAGGAGGGCAAAGCAGGTATTTCGCAGGTTCGCCTTGCCGTGCAGGTCGAAGTACAGCACCATGTTGGTCCAGGTGTTGAAGAAGAACAGGAAGAGCACCCAGAAGGTCACAAAGCCAAAAAGGGTAAAGTGTTCGGACAGGTTCTCCACGAAGCTATGGATGATGACGACATAGACTAAGTCGGAGAAGAGTTCCAGCCAGGAAATCTTCCGGTTTTCGATGGTATTCGTGATGGTTCGTGGTGCGCCCCACCAGGATTTGCGTGTATGATTCACAGTGAATTCCCCCAAAGTTTTTAGGTATGTAGGGTAAGTATGATTTTAGAACGGCGATACGTCAAGCCTCCCCACTCGCCACGGGTTACTTAACCGCTGGCAATGGCGAAAACTGGGGATTCGGGTCGTAAGCATGTCACTTTTGAATAGCAAGACATAATGATTAGGTGTTTTACATTGTAACCGATTACTCGTATGATAAACACAGGATTATCCCTATTAAGAGGGCATCAAGTCACTGTCAGTTTATCCAGCAAAAGGAGAAAAAATAATGACAACTATACCAGCAAAAATTGCATTGGGAACCTGGGCCTGGGGCGATACGCCCGAAGGCCAAGTCTTTGGGAATTATTTGACGGCCGACGATCTGAAGCCAGTCGTTACGGCGGCGATGGCTGCTGGATTCAACTTATGGGACACGGCTTACGCTTACGGTTCCGGTGAATCCGAATCGAAGTTGGGTGAGCTCCTGCAGGACTATCCGCGGGACAGCTACCAATTGTCCACGAAGTTCACGCCCCAGATGGCCGCGGGCGACAGTGACCACGAAGTCGCTGACATGCTCGAAGGCAGTCTGAAACGGTTGCACACCGACACTATCGATATCTACTGGATCCACAACCCCGCCGACGTTGAAAAGTGGACGCCACAACTGATTCCGCTGGTCCAAAGCGGCAAGATCAAACGCGTGGGGGTCTCCAACCACAACCTCGCCCAGATCAAGCGGGCCAATGAAATCTTGGGTGAAGCCGGTATTCAAATTTCAGCCGTGCAAAATCACTTCAGTCTCCTGTACCGGTCCTCAGAAGAAGCCGGCATCATTGACTACTGCAAGCAACATGACATCACGTTCTTTGGCTACATGGTCCTGGAACAGGGCCTCTTGACCGGTCGGTACAACGTCGACAATCCTTTGCCTGCCGGAAGTATGCGCGCGAGCGTCTATAACGAGGTCTTACCACAAGTGACGGCCCTAAACGATGGCTTGAAGGCGATTGGCGCTAAGCAAGACGCTTCCGCTGCCGAAGTTGCCACGGCCTATGCACTGGCTAAGGGTGTCACCCCAATCGTGGGGGTCACAAAGGCCAAGTACATGCCAAGCGAAACGAAGGCGTTAGCCCTGAAACTCAGCGATAGCGATATCAACAGACTAGAAGAATTAGCAACGGCCGCAAACGTGAACACGAAGGGTTCCTGGGAAGCCCCAATGGCTTAGGCCAGCCCGCGACTACATGATGAAGATGTAAATCGAATTGGAGGATAACTAGATGACAAAAGTAATGATTGTCGGCGCACATGGCGCCATGGCACAACTGGTAACGGAACGCTTACTCAACGAAACGACGGCGACTCTGACGCTATTCTTGCGCGATGCCTCGCGGTTGAATCAATACGCGACAAACGACCGGGTAACCCTCGTCGACGGCGACATCAAGGACACGGTATTGGTGGCCAAGAGTATGGCTGATGCGGACGTAGTTTACTCCAACCTGGGTGGTACGGACTTGGCCGACCAAATGCAGAGTGTCCTCGCCGCCATGGCACAGACCGGGAAGCACCGGTTAATCTACATCAGTTCATTGGGCGCCCATCATGAAGTTCCCGGCAAATTCGGCGAGTGGAACGAACAGGCGATTGGGGCCTTTCTGCCGGGGTTCCGCAAGACGGCCGAATTGGTGGTCGACTCCGGCGTGACTTACACCGAGATTCGCCCGGCTTGGCTGACGAACAAGGACGAAGTCGACTACGAAGAAACGCAGTTGGGTGAAGACTTCAAAGGGACCGAGGTCTCCCGAAAGAGTGTCGCGGACTTCGCCTTCAAGGTCATCACACAGCCGAATACTTACCAGAATGCCAGTGTGGGCTTGGACAAGCCCGGGACTGACGGCGACCAACCCAGCTGGGTCTAAGGGAGACGTCTATGACAGTCATTGACGTTTTCGCCCACATTTTACCGCCTGAGTTTCTCGCGCAAATGAACGCGGTCCAGCCCAACATTCTGGATAACTTTCCGTATATGAAGAACGATTTATTGACGGATGTGGCTAAGCACCGCGCGTCCTTACCCGCCGACCATCAACAGATTCTCTCGGCGGTCAACCTGAATCCCGAGGACTTTGTCAACCCCGAGCAGGCCGCGGCACTCTGCCGGTCGGGCAACGACGAGTTAGCGGCAACGGTCCGGGCCAATCGGGATATCTTCCCAGCTGGGGTGGCGATGTTGCCGATGAATAACGTTCCGGCGGCACTCAAACTGATCGATGAGCAGGTCGCCGGTAGCGATGTCTTGGTCGGCGTGCAACTCTTCACGCAGGCGCTGGGTCAACCGATCACGGCGCCCGTTTATGAACCGATCTTTGCCAAATTAGCGGCGATCGGTGCCCCAATTTGGCTCCATCCCGTCTTCGATACGCACAAACCGGATAACAACCTGACGTTTAGCTGGGAATACGAGTTGACGCAGGCGATGTACGGAATTGTGGCGGCGAAGTACTTCCGGAAGTATCCGGGACTCAAGGTCATCGTGCATCACGCGGGGGCCATGGTGCCGTACTTTAGCCAGCGCATCAAGTACATTCAAGGGCCGGCAGACTATGCCGATTTCCAGAAGTTCTACGTGGATACGGCGATTCTAGGCAATCCCAAGGCATTGGAGCTCGCTGTCGACTTCTTCGGCAGTGACCACGTGCTCTTCGGGACCGACTCGCCATTCGGAATTCCACCGGTCGGGCCGACAGCGGTCATTGAAGAAGCCGTCTCCGCGATGGCCATCACGGACCAGCAGCGACAAGGCATTCTCCACGACAATTGGCAGACGCTGATGGCGTAGATTGGACGAAACGACAGGTCAAAAGGGGGCAACTTTATAATGAAGACGGAACACGAAAAATTATTGGCGGGCCAGGATTACGATTACCGTGATCCTGAGCTCCAGCAGCTTATCACTCGCGGAAAGCAACTGCTCACGGTCATCAACGGGGGTCAGGGTGCCGCTCGGCAAGCGGCCATTCAGGATTTCTTTGGTCGCACGGGCCAGCGTTTGACCATCAACGGGTACTTCAGCGCGGTCTATGGCGTGCATATCCAGGTCGGCGATGATGTCTTTATCAACGGCAACTGTACGTTCCAGGATTCCAATCAAATCATCCTGGGTGACCGCGTGATCATTGCACCGGACGTGAAGCTGTACTGTGGCAGTCACGCGCTGGACGCCACGCACCGGTTCGGCGTGCGGCCGGATGGCAGTCGGTACCTAATTACCACCACCGCGCCCATTATGATCGGCAACGACGTATGGATCGGGGGTAACGTGACCATCATCGGCGGCGTGCACATCGGCAATAACGTTGTGGTTGGTGCAGGGGCCGTGGTTACGAAGGACGTCCCAGATAATATGGTCGTCGCCGGTGTTCCAGCACGGATCATTGAAACGTTACCGCCGTTGCCTCGGAATTAGATAATTGTTTGGCACGTAAAGGAAAGTGAGACGAATGGCAAATCAAGCAACGCCGTTATTTCGATTATTCAAGTTGACCATCACTGCCGAACAGCGGGCTAATTTTGTCGCAGCCGGGAAACACAATCTGGTGACGTCGATGCAAAACGAGCCCGGAACGCTGGCTATGTACGCCCTACACGTGGCACCGGCTGGACTGGAGAATCGCGTCATCGAGGTCTATCGCGATGCCGCCAGCTACGACCAGCACGCCAATTCGCCGCAATTCAAGGCGTTTCGGGCGGTGGCGAAGGATGCCGTGACCCAACAGGCTGTGGTGAATCTCACGCCAATCGTGCTCAGAGAACAGGCACGGCCCCTGATGGTGAGCGGTGAGCCGCGCTTCGTCCAGCTGACGGAAGTGACCCTCGAGCCGGGCCAGGCAACCGCGTATCAGGAACTGGTTACGGCGAGTGGTTCGGCAGCAACGACCACTCAGGCCGGACGGCTGGTCATCACCATTGGGCGAGTCGTCGATGATCCGCAAAAATGGGTGGTCTTTGAGGTCTATCAGGATAAACTGGCCTATCAACGCTACCAGCAGACGGCGGCTAACAGGCACTATCAGCTCGCGAGTCAGTCGTTGATCCAGACGGCCCAGACAACGGTGCTGAGTCCGGACACCTTGGTCAATCAGGGTGGGTTAACGCTGGTCGATCGCCAGGGTTAGACCTGGATGTGCCTCTTAGGATAAGTAGAGTTTTAGAAAGAAGTGGCAACATGGAATACGGCAAGTTTGGCAATACGGGATTAGATGTGTCGCGCCTGTGTCTGGGCACGATGGGCTTTGGCAATGCGTCAACGGGGATGTTTCCGTGGGCCGTTGACGAGGAAAAGAGTGAACAGGTCATCAAGCAAGCGCTCGACCTAGGCATCAACTTCTTCGACACCGCGAATATTTATTCGCACGGTGACAGCGAGCGCTTCGTGGGTCGGGCACTGAAGAAGTTGGCGAACCGGGATGAAATCGTCCTGGCAACCAAGGTCTTCTTCACGCCGGAAAAGGCACCTAACGTGGCCGGACTCTCGCGCAAGGCCATCTTTTCACAGATCGACCAGAGCCTGAAGCGTCTGCAGACGGACTACGTGGACCTGTACGTGATTCACCGGTGGGACTACAACACGCCGATCGAAGAGACCATGGAAGCCTTAAACGACGTGGTCAAGTCCGGGAAGGTCCGCTACATTGGGGCCTCGGCGATGTTTGCCTGGCAATTTGAAAAGGCCCAAGCGGTCGCGGAACAGCACGGCTGGACCAAGTTCGTGTCGATGCAGAATCATCTGAACCTGCTCTATCGTGAGGAGGAACGGGAAATGCTGCCGCTGTGTGCGGACCAGGGGATTGCGGTGACGCCGTATAGTCCACTGGCATCCGGGCGGCTGACGCGGGACTGGTCTGGTGAGACCAAGCGCTATGCGACCGATAAAGTGGCGCGGTCCAAGTATGATGACAGTAAGCAACTGGATCTGCCAATTATTCAGCGGGTCGGTGAGATGGCCAAGAAGTACGGCGTCGAACGGGTTCAGATTGCGCTGGCCTGGTTGTTGCAGAAGCCAACGGTGACGGCACCCATCATCGGTGCCACCAAGTCATCGCATTTAACCGGTGCGGTCAAGGCGTTGGACGTTCACCTGAGCGCGGATGACGTGGCCTACTTGGAAGCTCCGTACCTGCCGCATGAACTGGTCGGGCCATTGACGGCTGATGAAACGGATTATCAACGTTAACTAGATGAGATGCGAAAAGCGGTGTCACCCCCAGATAGGAGCGACACCGCTTTTTTGATCCATAGCATAAGTCACGCTTAGTAACGTTGTGTTGGTTGGGGATTGTTCCCGCTGAACAAGGTGATTCTCTGATGGCTGTATTGCTTATTCTCAATGATGTCGATTACGCCCTTGGCGAAATCGGCGTAGGAAATATAGTCTTGCTTGCCGTCATTGGGATTTTGGGAGCGAGCGGGCTTGAATTCTTCACCCGCGACCCGGTAGCTGCCCGTACGTTTGCCGTCGGGGTCGAAGTTGTAAGTGGGCGTGACGTAAGTCCAGTTCACATCATCGGTGCCACGGAGAACCTTTAATCCCTCGGCGTGAGCGGAACCGAGATCCTGCATGTAGTCAGGATAATACAGGGGGAGTTCTTGCAGCGTGTGGGTATGGGCGGCGTTGATATACAGCGTATTGGCGCCACCGACCTTCAGATAATGAATGGCCGTCCCCTTGATCAGGGCAATCATGTGTAGAGGCCCCGTGTAGTGGATGGCTTCGGTGGCGGGGGTCCAGGCACCAACAGCGTCGACAATGGCGTCAACATCGGCAATATCTTGCGGCGTCAGTTTCAGCATATCCTTGATGATCACGTTAGGCCGCGTTGCCCCGGCGTGTTGTTGGTGCGCAACGCCCACGACGTCATGTCCGCGGGCCTGAGCCTCCGCCATAATCAGACGGCCGAGATGACCATACGCACCAATCACCATGATTTTCATAGTCAGACTTCCTTTCGATTAGTAAAAACTTGGCTTGGCGCCCTCAGTGTGCGGTTCGCTGATACCGATGGATTGCTTGATGGCTTGGCTGTCATCGAGAATGAGGGTACCGATGTAGGCGGCGACACTCTTTCTGGAGACTTCAGTGCCCTTAAAGGTTTGGCCCTTCTGAGTTAACTCATAGTTGATGGTCTCTTTGTCGGAGAACCAGGCCGGCCGAATAATGGTGTAAGCGAGTGAGCTACTCTCCACAACCTTGGCACCAGCGGCGTAGGCGTCCAGGGTACTACCGAGCATTTGTTGGTTCCACTTCCCGTATTTCCCGGGAACCTCGCCGTAGATGCCGTTCGCGGAGATCCAGATCAGGCGATTGACTTTGGCGGCCTGCATGGCTTGAACCACGGCTTGACCTTGTTGTTTCAAATTAGCGCCGTAAAGGTTAGCGTAAACGAGGTCCTGACCACGCATGGCTTGGGTCAGCGTCGCGGTATCCTTAATGACGTCGGCGACGACCACTGTCACCCGGCTGTCGTTTCTGATGGCAGCTGTGAGACGTTCGGGGTGGCGCACCAACAGGGTCATTTGAACCTGGGAATCTTCAATGAGGTTTTCTTCGACCAGCGTAGCGATGGAACCGGAAGCACCTAAAATTAAAACTTTTTTCATAATAAATATCCTCCTAGAATGAGATGAATTTAACGACTAAGACACCGAGAAATAGAACGCAGAGACCGATGATTTTGGAGCGGGTGATTTGGGTTTTGGGAGAGGCAAACAGGCCAAAGTTTTCGACTAGGGCGCTAAAGAACAATTGACCAAAGAGTGCCAGAACAACCACTTGACCCGTGCCAATCAGAGGAACGAGCCAGGAGCTGCAGAGCACGTACAGCGCGCCGATGATGCCGCCAATCCAGATCCACCAGTAGTGGCGGCCCTGTTTGACGGCCAGCCGGAGATTGGTGAATTTTGTAGAAACGGCTAGGTTAACGATCAGCAGGCAGAGAACCCCGATGGAAAAGGAAACGAAGGCGGCATGAATCGGTGAACGGAGAACCGTGCCAAGATAGCCGTTGACCGCGGTCTGAATGGCCATTAACATGCCGGCGACAATCGCAAATACTTGATACAAAATGAGGGAGTCGTGGGCGATGGGCAGTTGCGCATCCTTACCATCTTTGCGGATGGCGTCCTGCGCATCCAAAATGCCCAGGGACAGCACGACACCAGCTATGATGAGACCTAATCCTAGAATCTTGGCCAGGGTGAGTGGGCTGCTCGGAGATTTGAACAGGCCAAATTGATCAATGATGACGCTCATCACGATTTGTCCCATGATGGGGAGCACGGTCGTCTGAAGGCTGCCGATCTTTTGAAACAAGACGACGTTGCCAGTCAGCGCGATTGCCCCAAAGAGACCGCCGAGCCAAAGCCAACCCGGATTGTGGGTGAAGACGGTGCTACTGATCATTAGCGATTGGTGGGTAAAGAGACTGAGTAATAATAGGAATAGCCAGGCCATCAGGAAAGAAAAGCCGGATGAAAGGTAGGATGAAAAAGTAAAGCTTCTCAATTTTGAATTGACAGCGGTTTGCATCGCTAAGCCTGCGCCCATGGCGACAGGAAAGAGTAAGAGTAGCACGAGATCACTTCCTAAATGGTTAATTGCGGTCAAGGTAACGGGATGCTTGAATGGCGCGGCGTCAGTTAATTAATCGGATTTTTCGATAGCTGGGATGACTGGTGGACATTGGTCGAGTAAACGCCAACTGTTGCAATCTTGCACGAACGTGAGCCGCTGTTGGTCCGTCCGTGCAGCGTTTCCCTGAATCTGCCACTTGACCTGAACTTGCAAAGTCCCTCGGGGCATCGTGAGCTGTGGCGCATCGGGAGTAGAGCATGCTTGGTAACGGAGTGTCTCGTTTTGAATGGCATCGATCCAGTCGTATTTGGTGTAGGTACGGCCGTTGATGAGGTGGAGTTCTGCGGTAGTCGCCAGTAGACGGTCCAGTTGGCAAATGTCTTGGGTTGTTAATGCAGTAACCAGTTGTTGGTAACAGTCGATCAGTGCGAGTTGGTTAGTGTCCAATAGAATCCCGCTCCTTTCTTTCGTAGCATCTGGGGAAATATGGTAGTCCATTCTTGACGTTTCTTATCATAACCGGAATTGTAGCGCCAACCAATATGGCTTTACGATGGGAATCATCGGAAAAACCGATGGATAAAAAAAGACCCGCATTTGGTGGGCCCTTCACGGGTGAAATCAGGTTAATCTCGTGTGGCTAGTGGCGATTATTCCTCGGTAAATTGGTCCTTTAAGATCTGGGCGAACGTTTCGACGTAGAAGCCGGAATTGTTCTTTTTCCAGTAAGCGTAGTAATGCTGCGTGAGATCGCGGCCGTGGTCAACGAGCTTTAGGACGCGGTTAATCGTGGGATCAATTTGGCTAGCGGTGCGGCTATTGACGACGACGTAGCCTTGACCGGCAGAGGCTAACATTTGAGCCTCGCCAAAGCTGGCGGCAATCTGAAAGGGACTTTGAATTCCCAGGACATCGCGATAGTAGCGTTGTTCAGACGCATATTCATCGGCCCCAACGATGAGAATGCAGGGGAGATCGACGAGGTCAGTGGTGTCGATGCTGATGGTTTTAGTCGCCGCTACTTTGTCGGCGAGGACCACCATGTAATCGGCAGAGGTCAAGAATTCATTTTCGAAGTCCGGTGAGAATTCGTAACGGTGATCGGAGAAGTTCAGGTCGATCTTGTCGGCCCGAATCAGAGAAAAAAGTTCGTGATAGGAATCGCTGTGGATTTGAACGCGAACCTGGGGATAGGCGTGAGAGAATTGCGAAACGGCTTGTAAGAATTCTCGTGATCCGAATTTTCTTAAATACCCCAAGTGGAGGGTGTAGGTTTCCTGAGTCTGCTGGGCGATTGCCTGGGTTTCGTCAACCAACTTGGTAACTTGTTCCAAGACCACCTGGCTGTGTTGATAGAAGTATTCGCCAGCGGGGGTTAATTCAAAGCTGCGGCCTTTGCGCTGAACTAAGGTTACACCGAGATGTTCCGAAAGCTCCTTGATACGTTGGGACAGCGATGATTGTGACATGTGACATTCTTCCGCTGCTTTGGTGTAGCTGTGATTCTTGACGACCGCGATAAAACATTGCATTTGTCGAAACATGATTTTTGCTCCTTAGGTGTCAGCTCTATATCGTATGCGAGGTGAGTTTCTCTTTAGCATAACTGAATTTTAGGGAAATTGCGAAGGGTTAGGCGATTGAGGAGTTGGCAAGCGGTATTAAAAACCGGTAGCACCCAATTAACGAGTGCTACCGGTTCTTTTGGCAATTAGATTAGTGAATAACAACTTTCATGTTGTAAGGCACGTGGCTGTAAATCCAGTGGGCGTCGGCAACCCGTAACCGCACACAACCGTGACTGGCCCGTTTGCCTAACTTCTTGGCTTCGCTGACAACGTACTTGCCGTGGGCGTTGACCGGAACGGAGTGGAAGAGGTAGGTTCCCCAGTATTTGAAGGACGTCCAATAGTTGGCGCCTTCCTTGGAACTGGCGTTATAGAAGTGCGTGCCGCGGTTTTGAATGTGGAACGTTCCGGTAGGGGTCGGGGATGATTTCTTCCCGGTCGAGCAGATCATGGTGTAGAGCACTTTCTTCTTGCTGGCCATGATGTACACACGCTGCTTGGCGATGGACACCTTGATGAAGGCCTTCTTGTGCTTCTTCAGATTAGGATAGGCTTTCTTTTCAGAAGGCTGTTTCCAAGACGGGGTCTTCGCCGTCTTCGTGGTTTTGGCGCTAGCGGTGGCCATCTGGGTAGGCGTAGCGATGGCAGTAATGCCAACGGTTAAGCCCAATATGGCAAATAGGCCGGCGATGAATACTTTTGTTTTACGCATGGAACTCCTCCTTGTAGAATACATTGTTAATTCTATAAGGGTGGAGATGGACTGTTAATGCATGGAACGAATGACATTAAAAACTATTTGGAAGCTTATTATCTGATCGGGTGCGGAGCCTCGCATTTTAATGGTGGCAATGCTTGCAAGATTATCAATGTTGTACGTGAGGTCGTAAAAGCAACTAAATAATTCCACTCAAGAAGCGTATAATTTTAGAGAGAAATGCTTAAATACAGATGAATCTTTCACGTTAAAGGTGGTCAATACAAGTCATGGTCCTATCAGTCAATTGCCCCTGAATGAATTCAGAGGCTTGTCGCTCACGCGTCTTACGACACAGTAGTCCAACATGTCTATTTGACACTCCTACTCGTAATGGCAACATCATCGGGTAATTGACGGCTACCCGTTTAACTGCCAGGTTTACCCAGCGGTTGTTAGCTTCTTAATTTTTGGGTGCTTAACACCATTCAACCAATCTTGTCCAAGCATCTTAATATTCATGGCCCCTAACCGGTCATCGTTACAACGATACTGACATTGTTGACACCAATATTCATGCGCATCGTGATGCCGATTAGTTTTCTCTATTAAGCCACACTTGGGACAGCGCTGTGAGGTAAAAGCCGGACTGACTTTCACAACAGCACTTTGAATAGCCTGAGCTTTATACGTTAGGAAAGATTCTAGCTGGAAGAAAGACCAGGAACGATGACTGCTTCGTAAAGACTTAGGCAGGTCATCGGTGTTGAATGTCACATTGGTTAAGTCTTCCAGAATGAAGAGCGTATGCGAACCATATGCCGTAACGAGTGTCTTAGCTAGCCGATGATTCACATCGGTCATCCAGCGGTTCTCTCGTTGAGCCAGCTGTTTCAGCTTCTTATTGGCAGACCTGGTGCCCTTACTTTGTAGTTGTCGCCGGATTTCTAGGAATTTTTTCCGCCTACGTAAGATCTTTTGACCGTTAAAGAATAGCGTCTTCCCCTTACTATCAAAGGCAGTTGCTAGGAAGCGTAACCCGCGGTCAATACCTACAATTTGAGGATTATCGTTAGCATCGAAATTCCTAACTTCTTTCGTGATGCCAATATGCAGAAACCACTTGTCCCGGTTACGGACCAACTTAGCGGTACCTAGTTTCCAATCGTCAGTAAAGTATTTCTCGAATCCCTTTTTGGTAAAGCCTAGCTTAGTCCGCTTACCGAGAGTAGTCATAGAAATCTGTCGCATTCTGTCTACAAAAGAATAGTTACTCTGACGAACCAAGTCTGCTTGTGGTCGCCGAAATTGAATGGGCTTCACTAACCAGGTCAAGTCTCTAGGAATTTGAACCCATTTGTTTTCTTCGTTCTTGCAGCGGTAAGGATGTTGTTTCATTTGTTCTCGAACGGTTTTATAGCGAGCCACAACCGTCCGAAAAACAGATTGAATCATTTGACTATTGAGTTCTGATCCCTGTCTAAATATTTTGTACAGATGATGATTGATTTTTAACCAGCTTAACTGAAACTCATGGTCAAAGATCCATTGACTAACAATGTTAGCTAATCGTTGGTATTCCTTGCTCATCGCTAGAAATTGTTCTGCCTGATCTGTGTCCGGATAGAGTCTCATCTTGATTGTTCGCCCTAATTTAACCAACGGATACCTCCCCTGTAAGTTGGGTTAAGTATACCATGTTTAGTCTCTTTTAGGGGAACGTATGTTTTGGAAAAGATTATTAAATTTTGGCATTCATCCTGCGATTAAAATCGCAGGTTTTCTGCTTAGTTTTTAATAAAAAATTACTTTCTCATTTTTCTCAGCCTCTTTTTACCCATAGTCTTTGGACTGAATTTACGGAAATCATTGGAGATTAAGCTCTTAATTACCGTGGTACTACTGATAATGTCAGTAGTAGTGGTTGCTTATGCCATCAGGCACCCTAAAAGAATGTGGACGGGGGAATATGGTGTCTACGCGGGTGTGGTGCTGGGGGTCATTGGTTGGAGTACGCTGCTCTTATTTGTGTCAGTGTCAACGCCCCTAACCGGTTGGCTGTACTGGGCTTGGTGGGTGGCAAGCGTACTATGCTGTGGGATTGTGATGGGCTTTGCCGCGATTGTGCATGACATATTTATCGACCGTCGCGGTGCAAAAAGGTAATCGTTACTTTATAATACAGTGAGACGCAAAAGCAGGTGCCCCTCCTAATAAGGAGAAGCACCTGCTTTTTGAAAGCTATTGAGATGAATGCGTTGTGGCATCCAAAACCACTAGCAAGGTTACTTAAACGACTGGTTCACGTAAGACTCAACGGTCCCGGTCTTAGCGGACTCGTTGACTCGACCCGTCAGTTTGACTTGGTCGCCGGCCTTCATCAATACGGCCTTAGGATAGTCGGCGGTACCGACCGTCCAGAGGGTATCGTTACCTTTGACCGCGAACAGCACGTTTTGGTTATCGCCATTTGGAATGACGACGACCCGTTCCACCGTGCCCTTGAGCTTGATGGTCTTGGAGTTCGTGGTTGAGCTAGCCGTTGACCCGACCGTGGCGAGTTGTACCCGGTATTGGTCGAGCGCTTGGGTCGCCGTTGTAGCGTAAGCTTTCACACTTTGATCGGCCGCCTTGATGTAGGCGTAACTCCGGAAGGCCCCGGTGGAGTCTAGCAGTGAAACGACCCAAGTAGGTGTGCCGTCGATGTTGTACATGATCGGCATCGTAGCGGACCACTTCTGGGCGACGTATTCCTTTTCGGCGATCTTCTTGGCCCCGTCACTGTCCATGACCCCGATGTTTTTCCCGGTGTAGTAGGTCAGTGTCCCAGTCCGCGCGTTAATCATGGAGTAACCCATGGTTGAATCCGCACTGGTCTTAGGTGAGGTGAAATCGTTGAAGTAGGAGATGTCGCCGTGCTTGTCCACGACGGGCGTAACGCCATCTTCGGTCCCGTTACTGTTCGGGTCCTTCACGCCGGTCTTGTTAAAGTGGGCGTTGAAGTAACCGTTGCCGTACCAGCCGAAGATTTCGTTCATTTCCGCAGCCGTGGAGGACGCGATGGATTCGTTGATAAATTTCGGTGCGCCGGCAGCTGAGTAGAGCTTGGTGTCACCGGTCTTGGCGTTCAAGACGACGACGTGCAGACTCTTATAGTTGATCCGGCTGGAAACACCACGGGCCTTGTAGACGGTCTGGATGAAGTAGGGTTCGCCGCTATCCTTGATTTCGAGTTGCGGTTGCCCTTCCTGAACCCAGCCAGGGAAACGGTTGTAGATGACCCGTTGTGCGTCTTCGAAGAGGTAAGCACTCGGCGTGTACTTCATGGATTGCTTAATGAAGTGGGGCTCGGCGTTCACGTTGGTGGCGTCGATCATGAAGTAACCGGGTGACTTCTTGGCCCGTTGCCACCGCCAGAAGCCGTCGAATTCAACGGGGGCGATGTAGACGGTCTTGCCCTTAACGACCTGCGTTTGCAGGGCGCCTAGCTTGTAGTAAGACGTATTAGGCACGGCACTCATGGCCTTGTTCATCTTGTTGCGGACGGTCTTGGGTGCGATGGCGATTGGCGTCGCGTCCTTGTCCAGCAGGGGCGCGGTCTTCATCGTCTTGATCTTTAAGGAGTTGTAGACTGGCTTCACACCGAACTTGGTCTGAGCGGCCCCAAAGAGGCTGACGACAAAGAGCAATGCCAGTAGGCCGGCTGCCACGTTTAAGCCTTTATTTTGGCTACGAACGTGGGGGCGTTTGTCACCACTGCCGGTCTCGACCGCCACGTTGGGACTGCTGAGCGCCAGGAATGGCAGGTACAGCACCCCACTGATGACGTTCATGATGATCAGGCTAAAGAGCGCCTTGCTGGGTAAAATGACGAAGACCACGCCAATGGCAATGACGTAGTAAACGATGTAGATACCCGCCAGCATTTGCAAGTGTTGGGGACGTTGAACGATTCCCATGATTGCCATGATGAAGGCGGATAGGGTACAGAAGAAAGCGACTAGTAACATATAAAAACCCTTTCCAAATAATGTCAGCGAAAATCCAATTATGTAAAAAATAACTACTTTCTCTAGTTTACCCTATTTAGCGATGTGACTAAAGGGGAACACCGTAATCAGTAGAAATAATGGTAGCGCTTTTGTGGCTGGTGTGATGGGATTTGTCCAGATAGTTATGATGGCAATAGGGATGGACCTACTCAAGATGAACGGAATTAGTGATTCTCAGCTGGGTAACATGTACGGATGACTTGAGGAAAGATGGTCCTAGTAAAAGCCCGCCAAATCAGCAGTGCAAGCAAACTTAGCGTGACAAAGTGGCAGGCATTTGCTAGGGTTAGGTCAGATAGATGCAGGGAGGAAACACGATGACACTCGGGGAAAAATTAAAGCAGGCACGGGCGGATCACGAGCTGACCCAACAGGCCGTGGCCCAGCAGGTGGTCGTCTCGCGACAGACCATTTCAAGTTGGGAAACGGGGAAGAGCTATCCGGATATCGACAGTCTGGTGACGCTGAGCAATCTGTACGGGCTGACATTGGACAGCCTGATCAAGGAAGATACGGGGATGCTGGATTATTTGCGGAAGTCGGAGGTTGCGGTGAGGTTACGACCAATCCGTCAGGCGATGCTCATCTTGAATAGTTTATTCGTGGTGCTCTTAGTCTTCTTTTTGCCAAGTCGGCTAGGTGGTGGCATCTTAATTGTCGCGGTGCTGGCTAACTTGGTCGGCTTGGCCTATCTCCAAAAATTTGAGGAGCAGCTCAGTGACCTGCCCGTATGGGAACAGCGGTGGCGACGGGGGCGGTTACCGGGATTACTGGGAAGTCTAGCGGCAACGGGCGCCTTGATTGCAACCAACTGGTGGTCAGTCTCCGCGGCGGTTGCCAGTAGTCTGGTCAGTATCACCCTGGTGGGTTGGCTGACGTTGTTACTGCTTTGGTTAGGTCACGTAATCGGTCGGCTTAAACAGCAAGAGGATAAGGTGGCCAGGTCCAAGACGTAGGGACTAGCGCGGCGGGTTACCAATTAATAATTAGTGTTATCGAAGAAGTGCCTTCGCCAATCTAGTTTGGTGGGGGTGCTTTTTGAGATAGTGTTATACGCAAAAAAAGACCAGCCAAATCAGCCGGTCCACCCAACACATTTATTTCCGAATAGGGGTCATTAATGCTTAAACATGAAAATGCCCCGCACAATTTCGGCACCAATTAAAACCACCATGAATGACCAAGTAACAAGAGTTGCGACGCTTCCCATTTTAAAGACCTCCTCGATTCTGCCCAATTTCTAATTACTTTTATTGTACGCCGAACACTGGAGCGACACAATAGGAACCGCTTACATTTTCAGAAAAATCCATCACTGAATAGATCTACTTTGGGACCTGTTCTGTGATGGATTTATTCTTATGCGTGCAGTGTTTTGTCAGTTTTGGTAAGTTCCAAATGATCGGGAGCGCTGGCAGCCGCAGGCGAAAATACAACTCCTATCTGACTACTGGTTGGTGACATCGACGAGGCTGGCAAAGGTGGCAGTGCTCATGCCGGGAACGACCCGCAGCCGTGACAAATTGTAGCGCCCCTGCTTCAGAGTGGCCACGCCCTCCTGCGTGGTCAGCGCCAGCGTGTAGCCACTCTGTTTAGCCAACCGCCGTGTCGTGGCATTGGCGCGGCCAGCCGGGTAACACAGCATCCGCGTTTCCTGATCAAGATGGGTGTCTAACCACTGCTTAGACTTAACCAACTCCTGCTTCTGCTGAGCCGCCGTCAGTTCATCGAGATTCAAGTGCTGGACGGTGTGGCTGGCAAAGTCCACGTGGCCGGTCGCCTTCATTCGTTTCATCTCGGCTAGTGTCAGGTGATTGCCCTTATGCGTGAAGCCCGTGATGACGTTGATGGTCGCGTGTAGGTTGTATTTTTTCAGCGCCGGCAGGCCATTAGTCAGATTATCTTTGTAGGCATCGTCCAGTGTGATCCAGACGACCTTCTTCTGCGGAATGCTATTGGTCGAGAGCGCATGAATCGCCTCGGCCGTGGTCAGTGTCCGGTAGTGATGCTGCTTAAGGTAGGCCATCTCACTGGCGAACTGGGCCTTGGGCACGCGCAACTGATTCCCACTGGAAATACTGTGATACATCAAAATGGGCAGCTTGAGCGGCTGCTTTAACTTGATCCAGGGTTTGGCCTTGACGGGCTTAACAGCCGTAGATTCTGCGTCCTGACTTTGAATCCGATTGTGACGAGCCGGATGACTAATAGTGTTCGGCCGCGATTGACTCCAGGCGAACCCGCCGCCTAATAGCGCAATCAATGCCAGACAGCCCCCCAAGAACCACCAGTTTCTTTTCATCGCCTATTCCCCCAGTTTGTTCGTTTACTATTTAGTATAGGGGGTTCAATGAACGGTGGCACGCATTTAGTCTGCGCGCTGGGCCAATCGACGATAATAGTCGATGGAATCCGGTTCTAAATGGAGGGCAGAAATGGCGTCACGGTCGGAAAGCTGGGGGTGCCGCCGCAGATAGTTAACTAAGTAACCTTGGTACAGCACGGTGGGGCTCAGGGCAAAGCCCACGACAGTTTCATCCGGCTTCAAATATTTATGCAGGCCGGGCAACGTTAAGTGGGGATCGGCCGCGGCCCGTTGCTTTAGGAACCAATCATTGGACTGGAACCGTTGCTGCAGGGGGGCCAGAAAAGCCTGGAGTTCATTTAAAAATTGCTGGGCCGGTGCTGACCAGCTCTGTGTCTTCAAATTAGCTGTGAAATTGGGTTGAAGAAAGGCCTGAACCGGGTAGCCGTGAGCTACGAGTAGGAGTGTTAGCCGGGTATACACGTGGAGGCGCGGGTCGGCCAGCAGGCTGTTGAGGTCATCGACCCAGCGGTAGTTCAGCGGTTGGGCGGCTTGCTTGGGTTTACTCTTCAGATCCAGAGTCGGCAGGTAGGGCGTCCAACTGTGTGAGAAGAGAAATTTAAAGTAGACGTTGAGGTGCGACAAGACCTTGTTGTAGGTCTGATTCTGAATCTTGCGGGCGTCGACCAACATGGCCAGATACTGCTCCACATCGGGCGTCTGGAGTTGATTGACGCGGTGGTCTCGCTGATAGGTGGGATTGAAATTTTCTAGGTATTTGAAAAAGTCCGTCAGGGTCGCGTTGTACTCGTCTTCAGTGGCCTGCGCCATGGCCCGCTGCTGGAGCGTGCGATTGAAGGCGTCTTGATACGGATAGGTTTGGGACATGGCAAAACACTTCCTTTGCTAAAAATTACATTAACTTAGAGTGGCGACCACGACCGTGAAGTCGTGGCGGTGATGGGAGCTAGGCCGTGGTTGAGGTGCGGGCAGCCAAGACCCTTTCGCGTAATTGTTCTTTTTGATCGTCATCGATAAAAGCGGCGTCGATGGCGTTAAGTGTCAGGCGTTCCAGCAGAGACCAGTTCAGACCAAACTGCTTGCGAAGCGTGACGAATTCATCGGTTAAAGTGACGTTAGAGACGGTCCGGTCATCGGTGTTGACCGTGACCTTCAGGCCGGCACTGAGAAATTCCGATAACGGGAAGTCGCTCCAACTGTCGACAGCCTTGGTCTGGATGTTACTTGTTGGGCAAATTTCAATGGTGGCCCCGGCTTCTTTAGTTTGTGCGATTGCGGCCGGGAAGCCACTCATGTGAACGCCGTGGCCAATCCGTTTAGCACCCAGGGTCAGCGCAACCACAACGTTATCGACGGGCCCGGCCTCACCGGCATGGATCGTAAATGGCAGGCCGGTTGCCTGACCCGCGCGGATGGCATCAACCAGGTCGATCGTTGGATGATTGTACTCGTCCCCAGCGAAGTCCAGGCCAACGACCCCCTCGTTCTTGAAGTCGGCAGCGGTTTGGAAGACGTCGATGCATTCGTCTAAGGGACGGTCACGCATCGCACAGACGATGGCGTTGACTGGAATCCCAAAGTCGGCAGAACCGGCGTGCAGGCCCTCCAGTGTCGCGGCGATAGCTTCGCGAATGGAGAGACCCTTTTCGGTGAAAATGGCGGGGGCGAACCGCGTTTCTAAGTAAATCAGACCGTCTTCGGAGGCAGTCTGAACCATATCGTAACCAGCAATCCGGAGCTGTTCCGGCGTTTGCATCAGATCGGTCACAACCTGGAATCGTTTCAAGTAATCAATCAAACTGACGGTATCAATGGGTGCCGATACCAATGTCCGGAGTGCAGCGTCGCTGGCTGGCAACTCGGCACCGGTAATGGCTGCCATCTTCCGTAGCGCGGGTAGTGAGATCGATCCATCGAGGTGGCAGTGCAACTCAACTTTCGGATACTGACGAACGGCGTCTGCGGTAAAAGGGTTAACTTGAGACATGGCAAGGTCCTCCTTTGGAATATGTAACTTCCTTCCAGTATACCATGATAGCGCTTAACAACGCGACCTTACGGGGAAAATTTGCCTTTCGGTCGCCTTGCCGGGTGGTGCAAATAAACCGGGACGCTGTGGGCGGGTGCCCGGAGCCAAAGAGCGGTCTCCGGACTTGCCTTTGAACCTCTGAGAACCGAGTTTCAAAGACACCAATGTTCTAAGCGGCTTAAACCGCCGCTAAGAACATTCCCACGGCTGAGCTTATTTGCACCACCCTCACGGCTTAGGTAGATTTAGCCCGTAATCGCTATAGAATTTGCTTCCCATTTTCCTCGCTACGTGATGAGAGTAAACTACGCTGCGGTGGCAGTCGTCTAAAGCCCAAGGGCGGTCTTTAGACTTGGCTTTAAGCCGCTGAGAACCACGTCTTAAAACCACTACATCTCTAAGCACCAAGGTTCGGCCGCCAAGAGGTGTCCCACGGCTGAGCCCATTTTCACCGCCCTTACGGCTCACACGAATTTAGCCCGTAATCGCGTAGTAATAGCGACTGTCATTTGGTACTGAATTCTGCTAATTTGGGGAATTGGTTTTAAAATGAAATGAAATTATTCGAAAAAACTCATTAGATTTAAGGACTGTTCTGTCGATTAACAAAATTTTTTCCATTTTATCGCATTTAAAAGGGAAAGTTAGCGAACAAACCGATTGGCTAAAACCGCGATATCTTGCGGTTTATCGCCATTAATGCGTGACGGTTGGATTGCAAATTTTACAAATGTGAAATTTCATTAAAAAACGTTGTGTCTGGGGGCCAAACATTATAGAATTGATGTAATCGTCAGGGGGTTAACAAATCCCCCGTGTGCCGGAGTATTAGCACGATAAATAAATTTAAAAAATTAATATTAATAGGATAGGTAGTCATTGTTACGTGAACTATCTAAAAGCAGCCGAGAGTCCAGTCGACCGCAAGTTAAGTCTGTGTGCCAGAATCTTGGCTTGTCTGTGTGGGTGTGGCAACCGCCAGTTAAAATGGGTGTGTGTTGGGTTGAACGTGTGTTAGCCGTGAGGACGGTGAAAATGAATCCAGCCGTGAGAATTCTCTTAATGGTGGGTTTTACCATTTAGAGAATTGGTGTCTTGAAGACTCGGTTCGCAGAGGCTTCAAGCAAGTCCAGAGACCGCTCTTTGGCTCTGGACGTCCGCCCACAGCGTCACGATTCATTTTCACTGTCCGGTAAGGCGCTGTGAGGACGCTTTGAACCAGAGGCGCACGACACGCGTTTAACGTGGGGGAGTAATGGCAGCGTTAAAGAGAAGGAGCAATTGCGATGAATCATTTTAACACGGAACTGACGCGAATGGGGATGCGCGCGCGTCAGTCGGGCAAACGGCGGTATATCACCGGTTTCGATGGTATCCGGACGTTGGCCGTTTTGGGGGTTATTATTTACCATTTGGCGCCATCTACCTTGCAGGGTGGGTACTTAGGGGTGCCGATTTTCTTCGTCGTTTCAGGTTATTTAATTACATACTTATTGATTCAGGAGTTCGATACGCAGAATCACATTGATATTATTGGCTTTTACGGACGACGGTTAAAACGACTGTACCCGGCGCTGGTGACTATGATTCTTGGAACAACGGCCTACATTACGCTGTTCCAGCGGAGTCTGTTGGTCAATATCCGGGGAACGGTCATGACCAATCTGATCTACGGGTATAACTGGTTTGAAATCAATCACGGCCAATCGTATTTTGATCGATTCAGCGGGGAATCGCCGTTTACCCATCTGTGGTCGTTGTCGATTGAAGGTCAGTTTTACCTGATCTGGCCGCTGGTGGTGCTGGGACTCTTGCTGTTTGTGCACAAGAAGTCCCAACGGCTGGGCATTCTCATGGCGGTCGCCGTGGTTTCGGCGATTGCAATGGCTGTGCTGTACAGTCCTAATAACCCCAACCGGGTCTACTACGGAACCGACACGCGGATGTTTGCGATTCTAATTGGTGCGGGGATGGCCTTTGTTTGGCCGGCACACAAGCTGAATGCGGATGTCGGTAGGCAACAGCGACTGACTTTGGACGTTGTCGGCGGACTCTCGTTACTGGCGCTGATCTACCTATTCTTTACCATGAACGGGCAGGCGGCCAGCACGTATCGCGGCGGGATGTTCTGGTTCACGGTGTTGTCCGGTATTCTGGTTGGCACGGTGGCTCATCCCGGGAGCGATATGAACCGTATCCTGACGAACCGGTTGTTTAGCTATGTGGGTAAACGGAGCTACGGGATCTATCTTTACCAATTTCCCGTGATGATTTTCTACGAATCTAAGGTCAATATCGGGAATCATCCGCTATTTCATGCGTTGATTGAGGTGGCGCTGATCTTACTGGTCACCGAGCTCAGCTATCGGTGGATTGAAAATCCGATGCGGCATTACCACTATGGGCAGTTGACGGGGGACGTTGTGCGGTACTTCCAGCAACCCAAGGCACATCGTCTGGCCAATACATTAGGTGTGGTCGCGGCCTTACTCTTTGGATTGACGGCAGTTGGTTTCGTACAGCAGCCCGCGGCGGCCAAGCCAACGGCGCTGCAACAGACCATCACTGCTCGGCAGGCTGCGGCAAAGAAAAAGAATGCGGCGGCCGTGAAAAAGCAGAAAGCCTTGGCGGCGGCTTCATCCAAGAAAAAGCACGACACGGCGGTAGCTTTCTCCAAGCTGTCAAAGGCTAATCAAAAGTTGGCGAAGTACTACTACTTAACGCCAGATGAAGTCTTAAATAGTAAGCAAACGCCGTTAACCGCAATCGGAGATTCCGTCTTGCTGGATGATTCCGGTGATTTGCAAGACGTCTTCCCAGGTGCCATCGTTAATGGTAAGGTTGGCCGGCAAGCGGCCGACATGCACGATGTTATCGTGGGTATGGCCCAACAAGGTCAGCTGGCGAAGAATGTCTTGATCAATATCGGAACTAACGGCTACGTGACGCCGGAACAGGCCGATGACATTGTCCACGCTATCGGACCAGATCACCAGATCTTCTGGGTCACGGCCCACGTGCCAACGCGTGAATGGCAGAATTCCGTGAACAATCGAATTGCCAAGACTGCGGATAAGTACCACAATGTCCACGTGATTGACTGGTACACGACGGCTAAGAACCAGCCTAAGTGGTTTGTCAGTGACCACGTTCACCCGAATAATTACGGGAACCGGCACTACACTTCGTTGATTGCTAAGGCAATTGCGCAGGCTAATCAGTAACGGTTGAACTGCTAGTTTGCCGGTTACCTGTGTCTTATATCTTCAGAATAAAATGTAAACTGCGTTGTCCCAAGCTAATTGAAGCTGAGGGCAACGCAGTTTTTTACGAAATCAATGGTAGTTATAAGAGTAGGGCGATCATCTGGGGTGAGGTCCATTACCCGTCAAAAAGTCGTGAACGCTACTGATTTGCCGTTCGCGACTTTTCGCTGGGAACACCGCTAACGCCCCGTAATGTTAGTTCCATTAATTTACCGGAGGACCGGGATTTTTAGCGATTTTTTAGCGAAATTGGGAGATGATTTCTGCCCGAAAAAAAGGACCGTGTTATGATACCAATTGAGTTCAGGGATGAATTCGAAAATTTACTGGGGGGTAATTGTTATGATGAAAAAAGTTGCAATGATCGCAGCAGCTGCGGCTATGGTATTACCATTGGGGATTGGTGCTATTGCTCCCGCAACCGGTGAGGTTACTGCTTTTGCGGCCGCTAAACCAGCAGCCAAAAAAGTGACTCACACGTTAGTCAGTGCAAAAGCTATCAAGAAAGCAGCGTTCCACGTTAAGAGTGGCAAGCCAGCGCTGTATAGCGCAGCGTTTGCAGCTGATCAAGCCAAGGTCGGCATGACCAAGAAAGGGACTTTAGCGGGCGGCATGACCTACTACGCAACCAAGAAGATTGTCGTTAAAGTCAAGGCTACCAAGACAACTAAGGCTAAGAAAGTCACCTACGCCTACATCAAGTCATCCAACGGCAAGGTTGAGGGCTGGGTCGCACTTTCTAAGTTAACGGCCGGCAAGTTCATGGCTGCTGACGGCAACGCCGACGCCAAGAAAGCCGCCGACAAGATTGCAGGGAAGACCTACACGTTGGTTAGCGCCAAGAGCATCAAGAAGAGCGCGTTCCACTTCAAGGCCAACCAACCTGCACTCTACGCCGGCAAATTCGCCGCTGACCAAGCTAAGGTAACGTTAACCAAGAAGGGCGTATTGCCAAACAGCAAGACCTTCTACGCTACCAAGACAATTACCATCAAGAAAGCTAAGAAGAACGTGAAGTACGACTACGTGACCAGCGGCAAGACCAAGGGCTGGGTCTTAGCATCTCAACTGACTGCCGGCAAATTCATGGCAGCCGATTAGTTAAATACTCCAGTATATTTAAAAAACGGATGGCTTACGGGCCATCCGTTTTTTTTGCGGTTTAAACGTCAATTGTTGTGTGTCGCTTGCGGCTGCCAGGGGTTCCACCTGCTGTGGGGACCGGTCGGTAAAAGCCTGAGAAGCGGTCTTTTACCTCGACTTGAAACCTCGCGGAGAAGCACGAGGTTCCAAGTTCGTCCCATGGCGTAAGCACGGGAAGAAGCAAGCACTCGTTCTAACGCTATCGTCACGGCCGGTTCTACCCCTGGCCTCCAGCTAAGACAACTGTTTACCCAAACAGTATAACGTCTGCGTATCAGCTAATACTAGTTGAATAGACATGATGCAAGTAAATTAAACGATTTGCACATTCAGACAATATTAACCGCTTACAATTTAGTCTTGATTGAGCTGTTTTAAGTATTCAGCGTTGGCGGTAACTTTCTTCTTGTTCAGTGGGTACCAGAGAATCAAGATCAGGGCGCCAACACCCATGCAGACGGCTGGTAAGCCAACCGACAGTTGATAAATGTGGTTGGCAACGGCTTCGGTCTGAACGGCACCACCGGTCGTGGACGCCTTGTAGCCAATAAAGGACAACAGGAGACCAGAGACCCCACCGGCTAGGGCTTGCGCAACCTTTCTGGAGAAGGAGTTAACCCCGTAGACCACACCGTCTTCACGAATGCCATTTTCAACCTGTTCGTTATCAATGACGTCGGTGATGAAGGCCCAGACCATCAGGTTAAACATCCCAATTCCCATTGAACCAATGAAGGCGAAAATTAGGTAGACCACGACGCTGTGCGTGTGAATGATAAAGAGTAGGGTAAAGAAGATGAAGCCTAAGATCAGGAAACTTGCGGTGGCTTCTTTCCGGCCGAACCGTTGGTAAAGGTGTTTGGTGAATGGCGCCAACAGGAAGACGGCAACGGAAATGGTCAGCATTGCCAGAGCCATGGCTCCTTTGTTTTTGAAGTAGTCATTAAATAAGTATGATGCCATTGACGTGTAGCTGTAGAGGGCAATACAAATCAAAATATCGACGATTACGAGGACAATCAATGCCCGATCGGTCAATAGTTTTTTGAACAGAGTACTTAATGGCACGTTTTCACTCTTGTGGGTCCGCACCCGTTCGTGGGTGAAATGACCCAGAATGGAGTAGGCCAGGAACCCCCCAATTGCACAGAGACTAACGACTGTAAATAATCGTGTTGAAGAAATTTGTTGTGACCCTTTGGCATACATGAACATGGGCACGAAGTAGCTGACCAGAACCGTCCCGATAGCTGAACCGATGCTCCGGAAAGTCGACAGAGACGTCTTATCGGCGGGGTTGCTGGACATGGAAGAAGCCATCGAACCGTAGGGAATGTTGACGGTCGAGTACAGAATCCCCCAGGCAATGTAGGTAATGAAGATGTAGACAATCTTCGTCGTCATGGAAAGGTGACTGACCCAGGGTAAAAAGAGCAACATGGAGAGCAGAAGCAGCGGGTACTTCATCTTACGAATCCAGGGATGGAACCGGCCATCGTGTTTCAAGTCACTGTTGTCGACCAGCCGACCCACGCCGAGGTCAGCGAAAGCATCGATGAAGCGCGCAATCAGGAAGAGAATCCCGACGACAGCGGCGGAGACACCGAGAACGTTGGTGTAAAAAATCATAAGAAACGTCGTGACGGTGGTAAAGGTCAACATGTTCCCGATATCACCGAACATGTAGCCAATCTTATCTTGAATCCCGAATGGTTGTTTCGTAACAACAGTTGTATTCTGATTATTCAAATTCTTCACTGTACCTTCCATGTGAATTGCTCCTTTATTAGTTTTTATAGTTGAAATTAGGAATTGCTTGCCAACGGTGGGCTAGCCAGGTTGCAGCCGCTTTAGGTTCGCGGGCCCGGTTGAAGATCCCCTTGCGATTACCTTGAACCCGACCAATACCGACCTTGGTCTGAAAGTCGGCGAAGTTCCACAGCTGCTCACCGACGAAGTTCGTGATACCGTCAAAGACCTTCGCGTTCATGGCGTAGTAGTTGACCTGATACTCTTCAGAGAAGGGCTCGTTGTAGGCGCTGTGTAACCCGGGTAGCGTGTCAGCACCGAATTCGGTGAACATGATCGGTTTGGTGGGATATTTGGCTTGCCATGCCTGTAATTCTTGGGTCTCAGCAACAGCCGCAGCATCAAGGTCACCCGTCTGAATATACCAACCGTAGTAGCGGTTCAGGCAGAGAATATCAGCGAGGTCGGAACAGGTGTCGCGTTTCGGCGTGGCCATCATGATATTGATGTAGGTGCAGGGGCGCTGTTGGGGATCGAGCTGTTTGGCCAATTTGAAGAGTGGCGCGAAGTAGTCGTGGGCCCCTTCAATGTGGGTTGCTGGTTCGTTGGCCAGTGACCAGATAACGACGCTGGCGTGGTTCTTATCGCGACCGATCATTTCCTGAATCGCTTGTTGGTGCGCGGCCTGTGTCTTAACTTGATGCCAGTAGGGATTGTTTTTAGGGCTGTTGGCCTTGCTGGAAACGTTGAAGTCGAAGCCCGGCATCAAGCCAACGGCGGGAACTTCGTCGATAACGACGATGCCCTCACGGTCGCAGAGGCGCATCATTTCTTCGGAGTAAGGGTAGTGCGAGGTCCGAAATGAGTTGGCACCCATGTGCTTCAGTAGGTTTAGATCGAGTACGTTAGCCGCTTCGTTGAGGCCACGACCGTTGATGTAAGTGTCTTCGTGTTTACCGAAGCCCTTGAAGTAGAAAGGACGGTCGTTGATGAGAAACTGTCCAGCCTTGACGGCGACGGTTCGCAAACCAAAGGGTTCGGTATAGCTATCGAGGACGCTGCCATCTTCGGCTAAAAGTGTAACTTGGGCGTGATACAGGTAGGCGTTCAGGGGTTGCCAGAGGTGAATCTGGTCGAGATGAATGGCACTGTCTCGGCCGGTACCGGTGGCGACAACCGTATCGCTGGCATCGCGTAGGATGACTTGAATGCGGCCACTAGCCTGGGTAGTCTCACTGTGTACAGTGACATCCGCGGTGTTAGCTTTGAGGTCAATCTGTGGTGTAATCGTGATGTCTTCCAATCGATTCCACGGCGTTGCCAGCAGGTCAACGTTGCGGTTAAGGCCGGCATAGTTGAAGAAATCAAAGTTTTCGTCTACATGAGGAATACGGTGGCCGGCGTCGTCAGTCGTTTCAGAGTAGTTACCAACGGGTAAGGTTGTATCGTCTAGTAGGTTACTGATTTTCACGGTGATTCGGTTTTCACCAACGTGGGCGGCGTCGTTGATTGGTAGCTCGAAGGGGGTAAAGCCACCCTTATGATGGCCAACGGCGATACCGTTCACGTAGACCCAAGCTTCGTGGGTGGCGGAACCAAATCGCAGGCTGAGCCGTTGTTCGCTGAGAACATGGGGAATGGTCAACTGGCGTTCGTACCAGACATAGCCGTCATGGTGCCGCAGTTTTAAATTAGTCGTTTGATCGTTGAAGGAAGCTGGGACAGCAATATTGTCCGGGTCAGTCAATGGCTGTTTAGGATCTCTAGGTTCGTCAGGTACCTGCATTTGAAATTGCCAAATACCGTTAAGGCTTAAGACGGTTCTCGTTTCAGTGTTTAATGGGTATAACACGATGAATCACTCCAATTTTGTTTGATTGCTCTATTGCAATCGCTTACAACTAAGATAATATAAGAAGTGAGTAGCGTCTTGGACTATTTTGACGAAAGACAGACAATATTGATATTTTGCGAAAATTACAAAAGATTTGGACAATTGTGGAGGTCTTTGCGGTGAAAAGTGAGCAGGAACAAGAGTTGGTTGTCGCGCTCTCCCGAATCAGTGGGGTGACGGTTCGGCGGTGTGATACGGACTTAAACACGGTATTTATCGCGGGAGATGATGGTGACCTTCCCGAATTTAATAAGCTACCGGCCGATAGCGGTGAGTGTATCCGGGCAATTACGGGTCAAGGAGACTTTTTGGTGGCCGGTATCTTTAATGCATCGGCGGTCGCTGGCTATCTGGTGGCGGGGCCCGTTACCACGCATAGTTGGAGCCTCGCACGCGTCATCATCTCTGCGATTGGTGCGAGTGATCAGCCCTTGGCGTTGATTGAGGATCACGTGAAGGTTGCCAATCTTGACGTTGATCTGGCCAAGCGTGATAGCGACAATGATGCCCAGATTGTTAAAGCCTATAGATATCAGAATCAAATCATGGATGCCATTACGCGGGGCGATCGAGATGGTGTGAAGCATGCTTTGACAGGAATCTTGGGCGAAAAGGAACGCTTCCTATCGCGGATTCCTAATCGACGACTGCGGTCCACCAAGAATATCCTGTTTGTCGCGAACACGGCTTTTCGGATTGCAGCCGAGCGGGGCAATATTAGTCCGGTGGTCTTGGACCGCATTTCCAGCCACTATTCGCAGGCTATCGAGCAACTCTTCTCGTTGAAGAGTGAGGAACAGTTGGTTCTGGAAATGGCTACCCAATACTGTGATGTCGTTGCTGCACGGCGAAACAATCAATATAGTGTGAAGGTCAACCGCGCCCTTCAGTTTATCTACCGTCATTATCGAGAACCGCTGAATCTCACCGGAATTGCGCAGATTGCCGAATCCTCGCCCGGGTACTTGTCGCGGCGATTTAAACAGGAGACTGGGGAAACTATTTTTGAGTTCATTAACCGTTACCGCATCCGGATGTCGCGCGTCTACTTGCGCTATCAACCGAAGTCGATGATGGACGTAGCGTTTGGTGTGGGATTTAACGACGTGACGTATTTCAATCGCGTGTTTAAGCGTTACGTGGGGATGACACCGGTGGCTTACATGCGGAGCAGTGAGCCGACAGTGAATGGTTAGATAATAAGGTGTGGCCTACGGTATTGCCCACGTAGTATTTACGAAATAAATAGGTGCATAGAAAAAAACGGATGGCCAGTAATGGTCATCCGCTTTGAAATTAATCATGTTTTGAAATTAAGTCGCGCTACTTTGCGTTTAGTTCTGCTAAAACCTTAGCATTTTCATCGACCCGTTTTTTGTTCAGAGGATACCACAGGAACATGATCAACGCGCCAAGCCCAAAGCAAACTGCCGGAATCCCAACGGCTAATTGGTAAATGCTATTATTAACAGCTTCCGTTTGTAGGGCACCGCCGCTAGTCGACGTCTTGTAACCGATAAAGGATAACAGGAGTCCGGCTACCCCACCAGCTAAGGCTTGGGCAACCTTTCTGGCGAAGGAATTCACGCCATAAACAACCCCGTCTTCACGCATCCCGGTCTCAACCTGTTCGTTGTCGATGACATCGGTGATGAACGCCCAGACCATCAAATTGAACATCCCCATCCCCAGTGCGGCGACAAAGGAAATAATCAGATAAGTCATGACGCTATGGGTGTGCAGAACCCATAATAGTGCAAACATTAGGGCACCAAAAGCCAGAAAACTTTCAGTGATTTCCTTGCGCCCAAACCGTTTGTACAGCTTGTTGGCAAACGGTGCGAGAACGAAAGTTGCTAGTGACATAGAAACCATCGCAATAGCCATGGCACCTTTATCCTTGAAGTAGTCGTTGAAGAGGTAAGAAACCATAGCCATATAGGAGAATAGTCCCACGCAGACTAAGATATCGATAGTGACCAAGATAATTAGAGCACGGTCTGCTAGCAATTTCTTACCGACAACCTTCAGCGGAATGTTTTCGGACTTTTCGGTTCGAACACGCTCTGTCGTAAAATGTCCCAGCAAGGTGTAGGCGATGACCCCACCAGCGGCACAGATGGTGACGATGATGAAGAGCCGCATAGGTGAAATTTGTTGTGACCCCTTAGCGTACATGAATACCGGAACAAAGTAGCTGACAACAATGGTTCCAATGGCTGATCCGATGCTTCGGAAAGTAGAAAGCGAGGTTTTATCAGTTGGATTGCTTGAAATTGCAGATGCCATGGAGCCATAAGGGATATTGACGGTAGAATACAAAATACCCCAGGCAATGTAGGTGATGAAGATGTAAACGATCTTGATTCCCATTGAAAGGTTGCTGACCCATGGCAGAAACAGCAGAATCGAAACGAAGAATAAGGGATACTTCATGTGTCGAATCCAGGGATGGAAACGGCCATCTGCCTTGAGATCACTGTTGTCGACTAGTCGGCCAACGCCTAAGTCGGCGAAAGCGTCAATGATTCGGGCAACTAAGAATAGAATCCCAACAATGGCTGCGGAAATACCGAGAGCATTGGTGTAGAAAATCATCAAGAACGTGGTTACAGTTGAAAAGGTGAGCGTGTTCCCTAAGTCCCCGAACATATAACCAAATTTATCTCGGCCACCGAACGGTTTGTCCGTCAGAAGTTGCGTGTCTTGCTTAACTGCATTTTCAAGCGATTTTTCCATGAATAGACCTCCTTTTCCCGTGAACTATTTCTTGTAGTTAAAGTTAGGAATACTGTTCCAACGATGACTCAGCCAAATAGCGGCTGCCTTAGGTTCGCGAGAACGGGTGAAGATGCCCTTCTTATTTCCTTGGACCCGATTGATACCGAACTTGGTCTGGAAGTCGGCAAAATTCCAGAGTTGTTCACCGACGAAGTTGTCGATCTTGTCGAAGATCTTCGCGTTCATGTCGTAGTAGTTGACCTGATACTCTTCGGAGAACGGCTCGTTGTAGGAACTGTGCACGCCGGCTACAGTGTCGGCTCCAAATTCCGTGAACATGATCGGCTTATCCGGCCACTTTTCCTGCCAAGTGCGCAGTTCGGCTTCTTCGGCAGCCGCTGCGGCCTTGAGGTCTCCCGTTTGCAGGTACCAGCCGTAGTAACGATTCAGCGTCAACAGGTCCGCGAGGTCGGAACAGTTGTCGCGGTCCGGCGTGGACATCATGATGTTAATGTAGGTGCATGGCCGATTCTGGGTGTCCAGGCTACGCGCCAGCTTGAATAACGGTTCGAAGTAGTCGTGAGCGCCAGGCAGGAAGGTTGCCGGTTCGTTAGCAATGGACCAGATGACAACGGACGCGTGGTTCTTATCCCGACCAATCATTTCTTTCAGCGCCTGTTCGTGGGCAGCTTGCGTTTTAACCGTGGACCAGAAGGGATTTTCGGTATTCTTGAACGCGCTGGAAATGTCGAAGTTGAAATCAGGCATCAGGCCAACTGCTGGGACTTCGTCGATGACCACGATCCCTTCGCGGTCACAGAGCCGCATCATTTCTTCGGAGTAGGGGTAGTGGGAGGTCCGGAACGAGTTGGCTCCAATCTTCTTCAAGAGGTTCAGGTCGAGCACGTTGACGGCTTCGTTCATCCCACGGCCGTTGACATAGGAATCTTCATGCTTCCCAAAACCTTTGAAGTAGAAGGGCTCGCCGTTGATTAGAAACTTCCCGGACTTAATCTCGATGGTCCGTAGGCCAAATGGTTCCGTGTAACTGTCGACCACGGTGTCGCCATCCAGAATTTCGACGCGGGCTTGGTAGAGGTAAGCGTTCAATGGTTGCCAGAGGTGAATGTTGTCCAGATGAAGCGTGTTGTCGGCGCCGTTGGCTGTAGCAACGATTGTGCCTTCTTCGTCCAGAAGCGTCACCTTAACCGTAGCGGCCGCAGTGGTCTTCACGGCGATATCGATGTCGGCACTGGTCGTATCCAGGTCGATGTGTGGCGTTACCGTGATGTCTTCCACTCGGTTCCACGGCGTTGCCAGCAGGTTTACGTTGCGGTGAAGGCCGGCATAGTTGAAGAAGTCAAAGTTTTCATCGACGTGCGACACGGTGTTGCCGTTGGCGTCCTTGGTTTCCGTGTAGTTGCCGACGGGCAGAGTTGAGTGGTCCAGTAGGTTACTGATCTTGACGGTCAAGCGGTTGGCGCCAGCCTGAACAGCGTCGTTGATCGGCAATTCAAAGGGTGTGAAGCCGCCCTTGTGATGACCGACGGCGATACCGTTGACGAAGACCCAGGCTTCGTGAGTCGCTGAACCAAAGCGCAGGCTCAGCCGTTGGTCCGTTAACGCGGCGGGGACGGTAAAGTCACGTTCGTACCAGAAGTAACCGCTGTGTTGACGGAGTTCTGGGTTCGCCGTCTGGTCGTTGAAGGAAGCGGGTACGGCCATAACGTCGGTTGTTTGTAGAGGGGCAACTGGGTCGTGGTGCTCACCATCGGCTTGCATCTTAAAGGACCAGATACCATTTAAGCTCAGGACGGAACGGGTTTCAGTCATCAAAGGGTATAACATTCAAATCACTCCTAAATTTATTTTCGATCATTCTTGCAATCGCTTACAAGAAGAATAAACTATAATCAGAGTGTATGCTTGAACAATATTGTGGTTTTGAAAACTATCTTAACTTCAATCGAAATTATTTTAATTTTTGAGGGGAGCAGTGATTATAGTGGCCTTTACCGAAATCAGTCAATTAAGTGTCAATCTGGCCCGCATCAGTGGGGTCAGCATGCGGGTGTGCGATGCGCAGTTAATGACAGTCTCGCTGAGCGGAGATGATGCGCCATTACCGGTTTTTCGGACATTGCCGACCCAGCCGACACAGGTCGAAAGGGCGATTACGACGCAGGGCGACTTCTTGGCCGTGGGCATTTTTGAGGCGGCCGCCCTCACCGGTTATCTGATTGCCGGTCCTTGTGAATCGGAAAGTCGTAGCCTGGCCCAGGTCCTGGTTGCCAGTCTAGCCGGTGCGCAGTGGACGGCCACGGTTCACGACGATCATATCAAGGTCCCGCCATTGACGGTGGATTTGGCAGCGACGGATAGCGATGATGATGCGGCAATCGCTGAACGCTATGCGAATCAGAATTGGCTGATGCGACTGATCACGCAGGGGGACGCCGAACAACTCCCAACGGCGATTACGGCGGCCGTGTCGGTACGTGATATTGAAATATTTTTCTCCCGGGTGCCCAATCGGCGTCTTCGCTCGGCTAAAAACATTCTGTATGTCTTTAATACGATGTGCCGGCTGGCCGCCGAACGTGGCAATGTCAGTCCGGTCACGCTGGATCGCGTGTCGAGTCATTACGCTATAGTCATCGAACAGTTGCCGTCATTGAAGAATTACCAACAGTTGACCACGGAGATGGCGACCCAATATTGTGAAATCGTGGCCGCCCGGCGGGACAACCACTACAGCAGCAAGGTCAATCAGGCGCTACAGTTCATTTATCGCCACTATCAAGAAGACCTGAGCTTGGCCAATGTGGCCGCTGCGGCCGGAGCGGCGCCGACCTATTTGTCACGGCGTTTCAAAGAGGAGACCAGTGAGACCATCTTTGAATTCATCAATCGTTATCGTGTGCAGATGGCGCAGCAGTACCTCCGCCATCGGCCGGAATCCGTGACCGACGTGGCCTTTCATGTCGGCTTTAACAACGTGACCTACTTTAACCGGATGTTCAAACGCTATACCGGGATGACACCACTGGCCTATCTGCGGGGGAGTGCACCGGCGATTCGGGGATGATAAATATACTATTAACCAGTTTTGCATCATGACCATTGCCACATTAAAACGATAGTTCTAGGTCGTCCGCCACCTACGTGTTATGCTGAGACAGCATAACCAGCAGAGAGTGAGAATATTTACTGAAAACAAGTCACTTTCTACCACGATTACCGATGTAAGATTCACTACAGGTTTTAACTTTTGATATTGTCATCCACATAATTACAATTACAACACGCCCTGTTACAATGGCCGGTAGATTAAGGTTTCCTTGCGTTTCTTAGAAGTTGCTAATTAGTTCATGTAAACGCTTTACAATACATGACAAAGCAAGCATAATGAAGGCGTAAAGGGCTCAAAGAATCTACGGAGGTGTTTTTGATGATTAAGACAAAAGCAGTAATGATCGGTGCCGGTTTATCTAATATGGCCGCAGCGGTTTACCTGATTCAAGAAGGCCATTGGCGTGGTGAGAATATTACTTTTTATGGCGCTGATATGCATGGGGCTAACGATGGTGGCGAAACGACCGATTTCAGTGATGAATATTGGAACAAGGAACACCCGTTAGACAACCATACGGGGTACGTTGCTCGTGGTGGTCGGATGTTGAATTACCGGACGTACGTTGATTTAATGGACTTACTGGACCGGATTCCATCGGCGACCGAAGAGGGCATGACCGCGGCCGAAGATACCCGCGACTTTGACGCACACCACAGAACGTACGATATCGCACGTTTGATGGAAGGCGGCAAGGGCATTATCGATGGTGGCAAGCTGGGTCTGAACAACAAGGACCGCGTGCTGTTATCGAAATTAGTTTTGATGCCGGACGAAGAAGAAACGAAGCTGGATAACATGACCATTGCTGAATTCTTCAAGGATGATCCACACATGTTCCAGACGAACTTCTGGTTCATGTGGGAAACCACGTTCGCATTCCGGATTCAGAGCTCCGTTCAAGAACTCCGGCGTTACATGCACCAAATGATCTACGAATTTACGCAAATTGAACATTTGGTTGGGGTCAACCGGACCCGTTACAACCAATTTGAAAGTATGATGCTTCCTCTGATCAATTACTTAAAGGATGAGGGTGTCACCTTCATTTCCAACCGGATCGTCACTGACTGGGAATTCGCCGACAGTGCGATGCAAGATGAGATCACGGTCACTGGCTTGCACGTGAAGAACGTGGAAGACGACTCCGAAGAACTGGTTACGATTGACGACGATACCGCAGTCATCTTCACCAACGGGTCGATCACCGACTCCGCAACGATGGGGGACTACAACACGCCGGCTCGTGAAAACATGGAATACGGAATCAGTGCCGCACTGTGGAAGAAGGCCACGAACCGCTTCTACAACTTGGGGACCCCAGATAAATTCTTCGACGACCGGAAGAACTCCGAGTGGGTCAGCTTCACGTTGACCACGAAGAACCACCTGTTGTTGAACGAAATTACCCGGATCACCACGCAAGTTCCTGGGAACGCACTGAACTCCTTCCTGTCGACGACGCCGATCACACCACTCGGTCAAAAGGACGTTAACATGTCGATCGTGGTTCACCATCAACCGCACTTTACGACCCAGAAGCCAAACGAATCCGTTATCTGGGGCTACTTCCTGTACCCACGGCGTCAAGGTGAATTTGTCCACAAGCAATACATCAAGATGACCGGTAAGGAAATGGCTCAGGAATTGATTGGGCAATTGTCCAAGGTTGATCCTGGTCCCAACAACATCAAGAATCATGAAGCCGAAATTCTGGATAGCATCATCAACAACATTCCAGTCTACATGCCATACGCCTCAGCTTTGTTCAACAACCGGGCTAAGAGCGACCGGCCTGAAGTCATTCCGGCACATTCCACGAACTTAGCCTTCACTGGTGAATTTGTCGAACAACCTTACCAGATGATCTTCACGGAACAGAGTGCTACCCGTTCCGGTGAAATTGCGGCCTTCCACTTCGCTGGTGTGCCAATGGATAACTTGGTTGATACACCACGCTATGACAAGGATCCGAAGACCTTGTTGAAGGCAACTAAGCGGATGTTTAGCTAAGATTTTAAAATGAATTAGTTGAGAAAAGCGAGCTGTGGGCTCGCTTTTCTTTTGGTCTAAAAATTGTCGTCTACGGCTGCCAGAGATTCTGCCGCTGTGGGGACCGCCTGCAGCCAAAGGGTGGGCTTCCGGCTAAGCTAGTTTTTGACCAAATAAATAAGAGCTACTAATCTGCCCAAATGGCAAGACTAGTAGCTCCTTAATTCAATCCAGTCTATTTAATTAAGAACAATTGCCGCTTGGAAAAATTCTCTAGTTCGAAAACCTTTTGCGCTGCAATCTCACCGATCTTGCGTGGCTTCAGATCGAACGAATAAATATTCTTACGATCGGGAAAGCCGTGCAACAGATTGTTGAAGGTTACGATTGAGAGCGGCTGCTCCTCGTGCAGAAAGGCTTGATAGGCGAATTCGCCTATCTCATCTTGTGAGGCAACAATACCATCTACACCGGCAAGGCTCTTTTGGATGTCAGTCAATGCCTGACGAGGCTCCTTGAGGTCTACTGAGAGTGCAGTCACTTTTCGAGGACTGGTCAGCACCGATTTAAGTCCGGCCAAACGTTCTTCCTCAAACTTAAGATTACGTTGGGTTTCTAAGAACAACACATGTTTAGCTGCTGACATTGTCAATAGCTTTTCACCAGCTAGTTCACCAAAAAGTTGATTGTCATTATCGATGAAGACTCGGTTTGTTTGCGGGTCGTTCCCGATAATGACATAGTCTAGGTGATGTTGATCGAGGTAATCGCGGATGGCATCATCCTGTTCGAAATAAAGAAAAATGTATTTGGTAATGTGGGCCTGATGTGCCATGGTGCCAACAATCTCCATAATCTGATCCGTGGAGTCGGCAAGGGCTACCGTAGAGACAAAGCCACGACGGTTCAATTCGGACCCGATCCCTGAAATAATTTCCAGATAGAATGGGTTGGTTTGGTACCGTTCTTTGGATGGAAAAATAATTCCCACGGAACGTGATCCGCCGGTGGCTAAGGTCTTGGCATTGAAGTTGGTTTTGTAATCTAAGTCATGAGCGACCTGCATAATTCGTGTTTTAGTTTCTTGCAGAATGTGGGGGTCATCATTCAATGCACGTGATACGGTAGAAGTTGATACACCGGCTTTTGCGGCGATATCTTTGATAGTTGCAGTCATGGCAACGGCGTCCCTTCAAACGTTATTTACCAAAATAGTCTGAGTTGACAAAGAAGACGGTTGCCGCTCCGATTGCCATTCCAATCCCAGCAACAATAATCATTGCGGTGAATGAGGACCCCACGAGTGGGAATAAGGCAAAACTCAACAATGACGCGGCAATTTGGGGAACACAGATACTCCCGTTAAAGAGTCCCAGATAAGCTCCCATGTTGCTACCATCAATTGAGTTAGAAACTAACGTGAATGGGAACGTATGCATTGAAGCCCAGGCTATTCCAATTAAGATAAATGATAACACAAGGGCGTACTTATTATGAATAGTTGCGATTAAAATTAAACCAATTGCACCGGCAACCAGGCTAGTGGAGTAGACCCGCTTGCTGGATTTATTGGTAACTCGCGTCAGAACTAAGGACCAAATAACTGCGGAAATGGCTTGAACGGCGGACATGATACCATACCAGTTACCGGCAGCTTGAAATCCACTGGAAGCGGCGTTGCTGGTGTGCCAAATGTTTTGGGCAAGTGCACCGTTGGCATAGGTCCACAGATATTGGAAACCGAACCAAGAGAAGAATTGAATGACGCAGACGACCCAGAAAATCTTAGGTGCTTCTTTTAGAAGCGTGAAGAAACTCTTGTGTTCCTTGAGGTCTTCCTTGGTAATGTGGTGGTAGGCATTGTACTCTTCGGGAGCATATTCACGAACACGAAGAATGGTGACTAGTGAGGAGAGAATCAGAACGGTTGCGCCAATATAGAAGGCAATCTTAACGGAGGCTGGAACCTCTCCTTTAGGTGCAACGTTGGCGATACCTAACGCAGTTAAGATAAATGGAATGACACTGGCCAAGATTGAACCAGAGTTAGAGAAGAACCCTTGGATGGAGTAAGCTAAACCCCGTTGGTCTTCTTCGACCATGTCGGCAATCATCATTTTGTAGGGTTGCATGGAGACGTTGTTGGAAAGATCCAAGAAGGTAATGGCTAATGCTCCAAACCAGAGAGCTTGAATGAAGGTGAAGCCAAAGCTGCCTGCATTGGGGAGTAATAATAGCACGGTAAACGCAACGAGAATTCCGGCGATTAAATAAGGAATCCGCCGGCCAAGGTGTGGAACCCAGGTTCTGTCAGAGAATTTCCCGATCAGTGGTTGGATGATTAATCCAGCTAGAGGGGGTACCAGGAAGAAGAAACCTAGATTGTTGGGGTTCGCACCCAGTGTTTGGAAGATACGGCTCATGTTGGAACTTTGCAAGGAGAAGGCCATTTGAACCCCTAAGAAGCCAAAGTTGATCAGCCAAATTTTGCTGACGGGAAGTTTAGGAAGACTACTTTTTTCCATTTTGTTCACTCCTATTTCTCAAATTTTAACAGGATAGCGCCCCAGGCGGCTAGTTCTAATTGATCCTGTTGCTGGATGTTACAGCCATTATTACCTAAGACAGCTTGGTAGGTATGATTGGCTAAGTCTTGTGGAAGTTGATAAGTCTCAACTTTATTTGATAGGTTGGCAACGACTACCCAAGTTGCGTGGGTATCAAAACGCCGGTAAGCAATGACGTTC
This sequence comes from Levilactobacillus fuyuanensis, assembly GCF_003946395.1. Taxonomy (GTDB): domain Bacteria; phylum Bacillota; class Bacilli; order Lactobacillales; family Lactobacillaceae; genus Levilactobacillus; species Levilactobacillus fuyuanensis. Next base: position 75,330 of record NZ_RHNZ01000010.1, read on the forward strand.
TTAGCTGTGGTGGAATCGAGTGTATACTGGCCATCTTGTAGTGTTTCATCTGTTTTCTTCAAGTGAATTAATTGACGATAAAAATTGAGAACCGACTGCGAATCTAATTCTTCTTCAGCGACGTTAATTGTTTTGGAAGAATCGGCGACCTTGATCCAGGAAGTATTCTGAGAGAAACCAGCTAGTGGTTTGGCCGACCATTGCATTGGCGTTCTGGCATTGTCCCTGCCTTTGAAGGCAACTTCATGCAGTGCCATTTGCGTATTGTATCCGGCTTGGATTCTTTCTCGGTAGTGCCGTAGGCTGTCGATGTCGGTAACATCGTTGATGCTCTCAATGTGGTCGTTGATCATTCCCAGCTCTTGTCCTTGATAGATAAAGGGAGTGCCTTTCATCATAAAGTACATGAGACCTACAGCCTTGGCCGAGCGGTTGCGGTAAGCTTTTTCCTCGCTACCAAAGTAGGAAACGGCACGGGGTAAATCATGATTCTCAATGAATAGGCCTAGATTGCCTTGGCCAGCCGCAGCGTTTTGCCAGGCAGTTAGTTTTTCTTTAACGGTGGGGATGGATTTCGTGGCGAAGTCAAACTTATGTTCATCACCAAAGTTAACGTGGTCGAACTGGAAGAGAAGGTCCATATAGCCCGTATCGGGGTCGACCCACTTAATGGCTGATTCTGGTGGGACGGCGCCGACCTCACCGACAGTCATGACGCCATAGTCATCGTAAATGTTCTTAAGCTCGCGCAGGAAAACCTCAATACCGGGGATATTTCGTGAGGCTTGATCGGGGTTATCGACATCTTCAAAGGTTTGGAGCTTTTTGAGGTGGGTGATGGCATCTAGACGGAAGCCATCAATCCCCTTTTTAATCCAAAACTTGATGATATCATGCATCTCGTGGCGTAATTGTGGGTTTTCCCAGTTCAAATCAGGTTGCTGTTTGGCATACAGGTGATAGTAGTACTCATCAGTAGCTTCGTTGTATTGCCAGGCTGAGCCGCCGAAGAGTGAGGTCCAGTTGTTGGGGGTGCCACCATCTTTCCCTTTTTTCCAAATATAATAGTCATGATACTTACTGTTAATGTCACGTTTAGCATCTAAGAACCATTGGTTTTGATCGGAAGAATGGTTAAGAACCATGTCCATGACGATTTTGATATTGTGATTATGTAATTCTCGAATGAGGATATCCAAGTCAGCCATCGAGCCGTACTGCGGATCAACATCGCGGTAGTCGGCTATGTCATAGCCATTGTCGATTCCGGGAGATTTGTAGATAGGACAGAGCCAGACAAAGTCAATGTTCAGGGAATCTAAGTAGTCAATTTTTTCTTTAATACCGGCTAAGTCACCAATGCCATCACCATTCGAATCGAAGAAACTTTTGGGATAGATTTGATAGCCGACACCGTGTTGCCACCAGTTAGCTTTTGTCACGATAAACACCTCTTAATTATTATGGGAACGTTTCCGTGGGAACGTTCCCATAATAATCCATAAAAATTAAAATTGCAATCAAAAACAAGAAAACGGTTACATGAGTTTTGCTAAAAAAGCTTTTGTAATGCTGCTATGGTAGTATTTGTGAACGAAAAAAGGTGCTACCAATTTTTCTTGGTGGCACCGCATATTAATTATAGACTTTACAGCTTACAGGAGGTAACTAACTCGCCATCCCATTCACATTCACCCGATGTTCCTTAGTTCCTTGCCAGAAGGGTACCTTTACGACACCCATGATTTTATCGGCGTCGACGTATCCCCAGGCCCGGCCGTCTTCGGAGATGCTTCGGTGGTCACCCAACACGAAGTAGTGGCCCTTAGGCACCGCGTTGCCCTTGTAGGCCCAGTTGTGTTCCTTGGCCAGGCTGCTTAACGTCCAGTTACCAGTTCCAGTCGTTCGCTCAGACTTGCTGATGAAGGACTGGTTGATTTTCCGATTGTTTACGTAGATGTAGCCGTTCTTGCTGGCGACCTTGTCACCCGGCATCCCGATGACCCGTTTGACGTAGTTCGTGTTCTTGGCGGCATTGGGATCTTCCCCGTAGGCATCAAAAACGATGACGCTCAGGCGTTTGACGCTGAGTGGCTTGACCACAATCATTCGTTCCGTATCGGCCAGGTTGGGTTCCATGGAACCGCCGGAGACCTTGACCACTTCGACACCATAGGTCCGCACGAGCAGGACCAACGCTACGGCGACCACGATGGGCACGACCCAGCTTAAGATATTACGCAATATTTTCATTTAACAGACGGCTCCCTAAGTAAGTTTGATGTTTCCAGTTTACCATGAGTCACCCCATCTGTTGCCCGTTTAGTCAAAAGTTAAATAATTCCCTAGAAATTTCGTTCAAATGGTAGCGCTTTCTATGAAACTATGCAACAATTAAGAGGCATTAATAGACACACGCTAAGGAGGAAATATCATGGCAGAGCTAGAAGAATTATTGCAAGTTGCTACCGACATGTTAGACCGTTCTTACGCTCCATATTCGAAATTCCACGTAGGGGCTGCAGCGGTTGGTGCCAGCGGCAAGGTTTACGGTGGTTGCAATATTGAAAATGCGGCGTACGGTGCAACGAATTGTGCCGAACGGACGGCCATCTTCTCAGGGATTGCAGCCGGAGAGAAGCGGTTCACCGCGCTATTGGTTACTGGCAATACCGAGGGTGCCATTGCGCCATGTGGCTCGTGCCGGCAGGTGATCAGTGAGTTCTTTGACCAGGATGCGGTCATCTACTTGACTAACCAGAAGGGTGCGTTAGCCGAAACGACGGTAGCGGGACTCTTACCAGGGGCCTTTCTAGAGTTGAAGTAGTAAAACGTTTTGTTACATACGGGCTGGGATGAAAATCCCGGTCCTTTTTGTGTTGCAGGGATTATTGGGGAAAGATAATTCCCATAAGCCCACATGTCGTGTTCCTGAGGATGGCCGCCGTGCAAAAATAGCGCCACAGTACTATTTCAGATAAATTACTTTGACACACATAGTAGTGTGTGATACATTAGACCTAATCAAGAAAAGACGAAGGGAAGTGGCAACATGGCTGAGGTGATCTCCAAAGATTTAATCCGGGGCCATACGGATACCATTGTTTTGAATATTCTACAGCAGGGTGATAGCTACGGGTATCAGGTAGCTAAGCGGGTGCGGGAGCTCAGTCAGGGCCATTACGAGTTGAACGAGGCCACACTCTATACGGTGTTCCGCCGATTAGAGAAGAATGGCGCGTTGACCGATTACTGGGGCGATGAGACGCAGGGCTCACGACGAAAATACTACCACGTCACGGCGACCGGCCAAGAGATGCTGGCAGAGAAGAAGACCGCCTGGCAGTTTGCCAAGCCGATTATTGATGAATTGATTACGGGTCAGATTACCGAGGAGGACTAAGCATGGACGATATTACAATGGAGATTCGCACGCGGTTGGACCAACTTTTTAGCCAATACCAGCCATCTCGCGCATTAACGGAATTAAAAGAGGAACTGGTCGGTGACCTGACCGAAGCCGTGACCGATAAAATCAATCAAGGCGTGACGGCAACCAAGGCCATTGACGAGGCCATGAGCCAACTTGGGGATATCGACACGCTGCTCAAGGAAGTCGCAGCTGAGAATACCGCGCAAGCGGATAATCAGACGGATGATTTTCAGCAAGCTGATGCGACGTCGGGCGATGCAGACGCGCAGGCCAACGCAGATACAGGTGAGCCTAGTCACTCCCGGGTGCAGATTGGCAAGCTCCACATCACTGACGATCAGGTCACCTGGGGTGATCACGTGGTTGTTGATGGCGGGGACAAGGTTGATTTGGGCAAATTGGTCCAGGTCGACGGCGATCACGTTTCAGTGGGTAACGGCTTTATCGACGTGGATGGCGACGATGTTAAAATCAATGGTGAACGGCCACAACGGGCTTACGTGGGGTCACTCAGGCTCGTCAACACGCAATCCTTCGCGGTAACCGATGTGACGGATGTTGTCATTGACTATCCCGATGCTGCGGTCAAGATTGGTCAGGCCAGCGCTTCCGAAATCGTGGTCAATGAATACATGAGCCGAGACAGCGAACGTTTCTACCTGCGTAGTAAGCAGTACGGCTCCCAGTTGGAATTGCGTCAGGGCGACCGGCCCCGGCTATGGCCACTGCACGTGCGGACAGAGATCTTTATTCCCAGTGTGCTGAAGGGGAACGTCCGGGTTCACGCTGGCAATGGGAGCCTGGAGGTCAGTGATCTGCGGTCGAACGCCGACTTCGATATTCGCGCGACCAATGGTTCTGTGCGGGCATTTAACAACCAAACCATGAATTTTGAGGTGCAGTCAACCAACGGCTCGGTCCGCCTCAACCAGCTGACAGCACTCAACTACCGCGTGGTCAGCACGAATGGGTCGGTCACGGTGGACGATGCTCAGGGGACTGGGAAGATTGAGTCGACGAACGGCGCAATTCGTTTAGCAAACCATACGGGGGATGCTGTGTTGAACTCTCGCAATGGGGCGATTAAGGTTAACGGCTTCACTGGACAGTTAGCCAGTAAGAGTCGTAATGGGGCCATTCGCGTTCAGAATCTAGCCGGCGGTGGGCGACTGAGTTCCGGTAACGGACGGGTCAGCGTGCAGGTCAGCGACCTAACCAGCAATCTGGAAATTGCCGGCAATGCTAGTGCCGAGGTTGAAGTTGCTAATGAGGCTTATAGCTTTGACGTGCGCAACGATGACGGTACGGTGCGGGTTCCCCGCGTGGCGCAACTGACGTTGGACGACAGTCACCATAAGATTGGTGCAGTTGGTGAGACGCCGGTGGCCACGGTTAAAATTGATACGGTCCATGGCAGTGTTCGCGTGGAATAGCGTATCATTTTGCCAATTGTACCCGACGATGACGGTGCTAACGGACCAGACTGTGACGATTGTCCGCAACTAGAATAACGAAAATAATCCCCCTATACCATCGGCGACTGCTAATGGTATAGGGGGACTTTATATTTTAGGGTGATATTTTTGTGATGCGTCGCTTGAACCCTATCAACGAATCAAACTATGCAAAATTAAAAATGTGGCCAGTCAGATTAAAGTGGTGCACAATTAAATGGCGATTGCGCGGTATAATCAAGGGGGTTATGCGGTAAATTTTGCCGTAATTTGGGTTCTTAAAAATCGCAGAAAAGTTGGTTAAAAGCGGAAAAGACAGCGTTTTCCACAAATTGTAAATAAAATCCCAACAATTTGTTGAAAAAAGGTTTATTTTTTGACCAAGAGAGGCGATACTAGAGGGAGTTACTGTGCGGTAGAATCATAGAGATACCACCAAGATTGAAATTGGTGCAGTTTGACCTGACTGATCTGAGTTAGGGGAATCTCACGGGAATGGCCAGCAGCCAATCCCAAGTAGACGGTCGCCGGTGAAATGAAGTCGACGGTTCCCGTATAGGTAATGTCATGAACATTGATTGTAGTAATTTGATTTCTTTGGTAAGCAGTTTGGAGTAGTTGCTTAATTTGTTGGTGCGCCTGGCTGAGCATGGTCATCACGTCCTTGATTAAATGATTAGTTCTATTATAGAACGTGTGTTCGTTTTTGGGAACCTCTAAAAATAATTTTATTGGATAAGATGGTTTGATAGTGAAATATAAGTAGGGTTATCCACTTTTTTCATATTGACCGGTGACGCGGTCGTGATTTTCGACTAAAATTAACACCCGTGGGCTGTACGCAAATTAGGACGTTAATAGGCAGCGCCCGGCGCTGAAACTAGAAGGAGTAATGGATTTATAATGACAGAGACGACGAATGACAACGTAACGGAAGCAGAATTGAAGAAAGAGTTTGACGATCTATACATGCACATCTTCAAGTATATCGGGGATTTCGTTTCAATTCCGACGCAAAAGTACAATCTGACCTTTGAAGCCTTCATGGTGATGGAAAACGTTGCCCGGAGTAAGAATGGACAAACGTTGGTTGAACTTGCCAAATTAGAGGGCGTTTCCAAGAGCGCTATCGCTCGCCAGGTCAACGTATTACTTAAGGAAAACTACGTCATGCAAAAAGTAGATCCTAACGACCGTCGGGTAAAATACATCACGTTAACGGCGGCTGGGAGCCGGGTTCAACGGAACTTGGCCCAAGCCACTGACGAACGGTTCCACCGCTGGTTAGGCTTCTTCGGTAAGGACGAAGCTGAACACTTCATCAAGGTCTTACACCAAGCAAACGACCGCGCTGTCGCTGCAGGTTTCGTAGGCTTTGACAGCTTACATGATAAGCGTCGCAACTCAAATCGCGGCCGGACACACGGCGGCCGGACGAGTGACTAATTTTAATGCAAACGAATAGGCAGTACGATTTCAGGCTAGGTGGCCTGGGTCGTGCTGTCTTTTTTAGTAAAAGAGAGTGAAGCAAGCCGTTTAGATTCTGAGCATTAGGGAAATAAGGAGCTTCTGTTCGGCTATGCCGGACAGGAGTTCCTTATTTTGCTAAGCGGAAGAATCTGGCTTGCGTAACTCGTTTCGGAGGCTGCAAGTTTCCCAAGTGTTCTGGCGAGAGAAAGTTTGGAGCTCTAAGCCAGAGTACCCGTTAACGGCTATGCCGGACAGGAGTCACTTAGCTTTCTAAGCGCAGGAGTCTGGTTTGTGGAACACGTTTCGGAGGCCGCATATTTCCGAACATCTTGGTGAGAGTCAATTTGACGAACTAGGACAGAGTAACCATGAACAATCTATACCAGGCTGATATTTGAGTTATGGAACGCGTTTCGCAGGCCACAAATTTTCAATCAAAGGCAGATAGTTTAGTATGGATGAGTCATCAATCCAATTGGGTCAGCATTGCCCAAGTATACGTTTCAAAATTTTAAGTGTCCCATTCAGTTAGTAAGTCATCCTTACAATCGAGTCCATCCACCACTAGCAACGTTTTCCGCTAAGTGATGGGTGGACTTTTAAATTGATTTCAAAAATAATGAGACAAATTTCCCGATTTTTACATTAGTAATAAGTATATGGGGAAATCAGTGTTGCTGATTTCTGGAGCTAACCAGAGGATTGTCAGTAAAATAAGCTCAGTAAGTCTGGCGTTTCAATAGTTGCTAGTTATGCTTCTCAGCCACCAGCCGCCGGTAGACCTCCGCGCCGACAAGGTCGTTGGTGACCATCCACGCAATATGGCCGAGGGCTTCCGAGACGTGTTCTTCCGTTGGTTGGTCCTTGGCGGCGGGAACGGTACCCATCGCTGGCATCAGGCCGACGTGAAAGGCAATCCAAATGGTCAGACCAAACCAGGTGCCGGCATCCTTCTTGATGAGCGGTAACTTTTCACCGACGATTTGGTAGAGCACGGCGAAGGTTGTCGAGAATCCGAAGTGAATCACGTAGCTGACCCACGGCAACTTGTGGCCGGAGTACGTGTAGGTGGTGTGGGTCACTTTGGCCGGTATGCCGAATTGTTCCAACAACGTCTGTGGGGGATTCGTCGCGTCGCGTTCCTCAGTCCGAGGTGGCAGGACGTTTTCCCAGCCAAGCTTGACCAGACCGGACACAATGCCAGCAGCGCCGCCGGCAATCACAGCGGCGGGTAAATCGAGTGGATGTTTCTTAAATAAGGACATTAAAATTCCTCCTTGGTAGTTATAATCACAAGTTTGAGTATAAGCGTTTTGCGCCAGAGTTTGGGCAAATTTGCTTGCGAGTCGCTGAACTTTGGTGCAATTTTAGAGTGTGGTAAGGTAGTTGGGTAGGGTCGTAAGTGGGGATGTTTCTTGGATTCATGGCGGCTGTTGTCTAAAGCGTGGCGCAGGTGAGAGATTAAAATATAAAAGCGTTAGCCCTGGCCAACACTCTTACAGATACGCGAAGAAACTAAGCCACAACTTAATTAAGAAGTAACATAGTGGGATTAAAACAATTAACGCAACACAACCGAACTGATCCCCATCAAACACCGGTTTATTATTCATTATCTCCACCCCCACTTTAGGTTTTGGATGCAACGCCAATAGCTGTTTAATTTTATCATAGCATTAGTGATTTCTTGAAACATAATTTAACAGGCTTTTGCGAATGCTACGTATCTAAATGATGTTGTGCTGATAAGCAAATTTTTATGAATTTGGACGCATCAAAATTTAGGTATTTCATTATAGAACGGATAGTACTTACAGGGAACAGGCACTAACGACCAAAAGGAAACGGCATAAGACGAAAGGAGTTCGGGTATGCAACCAACATTTAAACAAGGCTATATCGATATTCAAGACGCCACCCAAAACAATCTGCACCACGTGAGTCTCCGGGTGCCCAAGTATCAGACAACGGTGTTTGTCGGGCTATCGGGGTCCGGCAAGTCTTCCCTAGTATTCGACACGATTGCGGCGGCATCGCGACGGGAACTTAACGAGACTTTTCCCAGCTTCACCCAACAGTATTTACCAAAGTACGGACAGCCACACGTGGGGCACATCGATCATCTGCCGGTGGCCATCGTCATTGCCCAGCAGCGACTGGGCAAGAATGCACGGTCTACGTTGGCGACCTATACCGGGATCTACTCGTTGTTGCGGTTGCTATTCTCGCGAATCGGCAAGCCGTTCATCGGGTATTCCGACAGCTTTTCCTTTAACCTACCGCAGGGGATGTGTCCGGCCTGTCAGGGGCTCGGTTACGTCGACGACATCGATGAAAGCAAGCTGATCGACCCGGAGAAGTCGCTCAATCAAGGGGCGATTACCTTCGTCAGCTTCGGACCAGACACCTGGCGCTGGCGGCGTTATGCGACGAGTGGGCTGTTTGATGATGACAAGCCCATCAAGGATTACACGGCCGAAGAATACGAGTTATTGATGCACGCACCGCAACAGACGTTGAAGCATCCGGGCGAAGGCTTTCCCCGCACGGCGCTGTACGAGGGGGTCGTGCCGCGAATTCGGCGGTCGGTTATCGGCAAAAAGGAAGCTGAACACCATCGCGATGCCATTGCGGCCATCGTCACGCGTAAGCCGTGCCCCGTCTGTCACGGCACGCGGTTGAAGCCGGAAGTCTTGACGAACCATATCAACGGCCAGAATATTGCCGAGGTATCCGCGATGGATTTGCGCCACGTATTGGCCTTTTTGCGGGCGATTACCGCACCGCTGGCGACCGACGTGGTGCGGGAGTTGACCACCAAGATTCAGTCGCTGGTCGATATTGGTCTAGGATATTTGACGCTCGATCGGGGCACTAGCACGCTGTCCGGCGGGGAAGCGCAACGTATCAAGATTGCCAAGTACTTGACGAGTGCGCTGGTCGACATGGTCTACATTCTGGATGAACCCAGTGTGGGCCTACATCCGCACGACATTCAGCTGATCAAGCAGGCACTGACGAAATTAAAGGAGAAGGGCAACACCGTGCTAGTCGTCGAACACAATCCGGCGATGATCTCGTTTGCCGATTACGTGGTCGAAATGGGTCCACAGGCCGGTCAAGGCGGCGGAACGGTCACGTTTACCGGGACCTATCAGGAATTGCTGGACTCGGATACACTGACGGGCAACTGGTTGCGGCGGCCGCACGAATGGGGCCCCGAACGACCGGTCGAACACGTGCTGGCACTGCGACACGTCAACGAGAACAATTTGCAGGACGTGAGCGTGGACGTGCCATTAGGCGTGATGACGGTCATCTCCGGCGTTGCGGGTTCCGGGAAATCATCATTGGTCACGGCACTCAAACGGCAATTAAAGGAAGACTATATCGATTTGGCCCAGACGCCGGTCGGTATCAACATTCGCTCGACGCCGGCCACCTACCTGGGAATTCTGGACGAGATTCGAAAGCTCTTTAGCCAGGCGAACGGCCGCGTCGGCACCAGTATGTTCAGCTATAACGGCAAGGGCGCCTGCCCCCGGTGTAAGGGGAAGGGCGTTACCATCACCAACATGGCGTTCATGGACCCGGTCGTTCAGACCTGTGAGCTCTGCCATGGCAAACGTTATAGCGAGGAAGCCCTGCAGTATCACTACCAAGACAAGACGATTGCCGAAGTACTTCAGATGTCGGTGACGGCGGCTGCGGACTTCTTCCAGGACACACCGAAGCTGGCGCGTCAGTTGGGGAACTTGGACCGCGTCGGTCTGGGTTATTTGACGTTGGCCCAACCCCTGACGACGTTGTCGGGTGGTGAGCTCCAACGGTTGAAACTAGCCGTTGAATTGGGCAAGCAAGGAACCGTCTACCTGTTAGACGAACCCACGGCCGGCTTGCACCTGAAGGATACGGCGCGCCTGATGAAGTTATTCAACGACTTGGTCGCGGCGGGCAACTCCCTGATTATCATTGAGCACAACCTGGCAGTGATCAGTCAGGCAGATTGGCTGATTGACGTGGGTCCAGACGCCGGGCGTTACGGCGGGCATATCCAGTACAGCGGTACACCACGGGAAGCCATTACGCATGCGGATTCTCGGACTGGGGTGGCGCTGAAGGCTTGGTTGGGTGAGAACTAGATGAATCGGGGGCTTTTATAAAATTTAATATATTATTTCAGATAGAGCCTCCGCTTTTTTTAAAATCAGAGATGTATTTATTGACATTACACGTCAGACGAGATATAGTTAATCATGTAATAACAATGAATACACGAAGGGGGCCTCGTTTTGCGGCTCAATACCCGAATGAGTGATGCCATTCACACCTTGGCATTGCTCTCTATTAGAGAAAAGGAAAATCTAAGTAGTACGCAAATCGCTCAGAGCGTGAATACGAATCCCGTTTTGATCCGCCAGCTGGTGGGTGACCTCAAACAAGCTGGATTGGTAAGCACGCAGCGTGGTGTTTCCAAGATCACTTTATTGAAGGCACCGGAGGATATTTCGCTACTCGCAATTTATCAGGCAGTTGACGATCATCAGCTACTGAATGTTGATATTAATACGAATTTAAACTGTATCGTCGGTGGCAATATCCAATCTGTTCTTGGGGACTACTACCAAGAACTGACTGAAAAAGTAAAACAACAATTGGGTCAGACGACCCTTGCCGACATGATTGCTCAGATACTCGCGCAGGCTAATGCCAAGAAGGGACCCCTTATGAAAAAAATCGATTTAGCATTGCAGGAACTCCAAAAGGCTAACACGCAGGTCAAAGTCGTTCGGACCTTGCTGGACGGTGACTGGTTAGCATTGCATACGCTGACCACGACGGACGGTGTCCAGAGTGTGACCTTTGACGTTTTTCAATTCGCGGGTGATACGGTGCAAAAACAGCTGCATACTGCAACACCTTACTTGGAAACACCAACGCCCTCAGGTCACACACAATTAGATGGTCCCGTGATGATTGATGCCAACTTTAAGGCTGAGGAGACTCGGCAATTGGTTACGGACACGATTAATGCCACGCTCATGAATGGTCCCCATCTCGAACACGCTGATGCATACATGAGTGCGGACTATATCCAGCATCACGTTGGGATTCCCGATGGATTGGAAACCGTCAAGAAGGGGGTCCAGATGTTGAAGTCGGTCGGCAAAGAATCTATCTACACGGCAATCGATCACGTTATCGCCGATGGTAACTTCGCGCTAGCAATCTCCGAGGGCCATGCGGAGGGCATTGACAAGACCTACTACGATCTCTTCAGAGTAGAAGACAATCTAATCGCCGAGCACTGGGATATTGTCAATCCAGTGAAGTAGCAGATAGATACAATAATTCGAAACAACGCATCAGCTATTGATGGGATAGGTGATGCGTTGTTTAATAATGTAAGTTTTTTTAATGGAAGATATTGGTGAGAGTAGGCTGTAAAGAATCAAAGCAAGCGCCATGACTACTGAGCCTAAAGGTTATCCGGAGTTTCGACTAGTTGATGAGTCAAAATGAAGATTCACGAGAAAACTTATCGAATCATCATTGACAGCGCTTTCATAAATGGCGTACGATTAACCTTATTGAAGTTAGAAATCAGGTGATCGGGATGAACATCGTCATTGGTCTGATGCCCGCGTTATTTTGGGGGATTCTCCCCATTTGGATGCAGGGTAAAACCGGCGGCAATTGGACGGAACAACTGTTGGGAACCAGCGTGGGGGGCGTGATCAGCGCCATTGTTTTACAGCTCATTTTTCACTACGATTATAGCCTCACGGACTTCCTGCTGTACTTTGTTTCCGGAATCTGCTGGAGTATCGGGCAAGGCGGTCAGTACTGGGGTTACGGCGCACTGGGCGTCAATAATGCGGTGCCATTTTCTACGGCGCTTCAGATCATCGGGAACTCCCTGATTGGTGGCTGGGTCTTCGGCGAATGGGTCGGTTGGCACGACAGCGTGCTGGGCGTGATTGCCCTCCTGATTATTCTGGCAGGGGTCATGATCAGTAACGGTGTGATTCACGTGTCACGCAAGGACCTTGGCGCCTACGCCATGCTGGTGGTCACCTGTGTCGGTTATTGGGGGTATTCTGGGTTTCCGCACTACACGGTAGCCAAGGGGCTCAACGGTTTCCTTCCACAGACACTGGGGATGATGGCCGGCGCCTTGACGATCTACGTTATCGGTCGCAAACGGATTCCGGGGCAAGATCCCTGGGGCCTGCGCAACATCACCTCGGGGTTCATCTTCGCCGTGGCGGCGGGGACTTACCTGATGTCGTTGAGTTTAAATGGGCTGGTCAACGGTTTTGTTTTGACCCAACTGAACGTGGTGGTTGCCACCCTGCTCGGCGTGATCGTCCTGAAGGAAGCTAACCTGAAGCAATTGGTGCCTAAGGCGATTGGTCTGGCAATTCTGATTGGTGGAGCCGTGATGATGGTCCACATCTAATAGAACAGTTTGTCTTGAATTTTAGTAAAGGGTGGGCTGGTGCTCATCCTTTTTTGGCGACAAAATTTACCACCTGAGACTATCTTTTTGATAAAAGTATAGTCCCAGGTGGTAAAAATACTTTATTTTCAAAACGTACGTTCCCCATTTCAACGAAATATGCTATGATTATGGAACGACTTTTAACGTAGAAGGGAAATGTTTTTCATGGCAACCACGCTCCTTACACCGGCGCAGAACCGGTTCCTCCAATTGACCCAGCCCGCGTTGGCCTTACCAGAACTGACCCGCGTTCTGCCGTTATTACGCGAGCATCCAACAGTCAAGGATACTAGTGACTTTTTGACGCGGTCGGCGCGCGAGGTCATCACCGAACAGCGGGTGGACTGGCTGGTAACCGGGAGCCTGGCGTGGAAACTCTTGGCGCGGTTACCTTACGCCATCAATCCCAGCGAGAATCGCACCGACTGGCACCACTGTGCGCTGTGCCACAAGCCGGTCCGCTACGAATACCACGTGGTGTTGCGGGCGACCGACCATGAAATTCTGGTTGGCTCGGAGTGCGTGAAGAAGTTTATGAGTGATGAAATGCAATATCTGATGGCCATTACCACCGAGGATAACTTCCACGCGGTGGCTCAGTACGATGCACTCACGGACCACTATCCAGTGGTACCGGAGATTCTGTGGACCAAAGACGCCCTGCCTAATCTGCCACAGCAGCACCGTAGACGGCAACGGTGGGTCCATAACGGGACGAAATCCACGGTTACAGGTTACTTACGCCACCGGTCGCAGACGCTGCCAGACGAGCAGTTAGCACCGTATTTGACGGAGTACGATCAGCTTCAAACGGCGGATCGAGATGCCGCGACGGCTGTGGCTGTACAGGTTCAAGCTAAGCGACGACAGGAACAGGACCTCGCGGCTAAGGAAGAACAGGCGGCGTGGGAGGCGGCCAACACCGCGCAGTCCACGGCGGAACGTCAACTGCGAGATTCCGCAGATTATCGTCAGTATTTGACGGCGGTCGCGGGACTTCTGACGCAACACCTGACCTTGGCTGTTTTCAAGCAGGAACTGGCAGCAATTAAGATGCCAGTCGCGCTGCGCAAACTGGTCAATTCCTATCAGTTGGGTGTGATGGCCACGGAATTTGCCCGGACCGGTCAGATCAAGGCCGCCCGGCTACAGATTGTTCCCCGGTATTTGGTGGCGGACCTGAACCGGATTACGCGCCGGCTGGCGGCGCAACGTCAACGCGATTGGGATGATGATGTCTTCAACGCAGCGGTGGGGTTTGACTTGACCACGGCGCAGCGACAGGAACGGTTGGCTCGCCTGCAACAGACGTGGGAGGGGCGGCAGGTACCGGATGCAGTCTATCCCCAGTTGGCAACGCTCAGGGCACAACTGACGGCCGGACATGCTTTGCCGGCGACTTGGCCGGCTACGCTGACGCAGGCTTTCCAGCAACGTCTCGCCCAGCAGCCGGCGACCGGGTGGGTACCAGCGCGGAAGAATCACGTGACCCCGCGGCAATTACGGCAACTCGTTCACGGGGGTGACGACCTGATAACGGTTACAACCGCTTATCATCGACTGTATGCCTTACCCGCGGCGACGGAGGCGGTGACGTTATCAGCCCTCCACCAGTATTATCTACGCGTTCAGGATCAGCAGAAGGGCCGGTCTACCGTGACGCAACGGCTAGTTGACGAGCTTTTAAAATCACAAGATTAACTGATAACGGTCCCAGTGATAGGGCCGTTTTTTTGTGGATTTTTGCTAAAATATTAGCCAGGTCAATGACGATGGGGCGACATGCCTTATCACCTGACTAATTTTTAGCCACATCTGTCAAAATGCTGACAAATTAGCGGTAAAATAAGTTTCCCTAACTAACTAGTTAGCGGTTACATGCCCTGATATAACGGTTTTTATAGCAAAATTGCATTTTTTTTAAAAAAGTTTCACTTTTTATCAAAAAAACTATTTACAGGCAGACCTTCCCACGCTATAATGAACTTGTTACATATTTAGTAAAGCGTAACTACCGACTAGGAGGCGGTTACGAAATGATTCCCCATTAACTAAGTGAAGCCAGTCTTTGCGGTGACTAGTGGTTAAGGGGCATCGGAAATTATTAAATATATCTGTTGTTGGGACTTTGAGGGATTTAAACACAAAATGAGGGGTGCTTAATTATGAAGAAGACAGTAAGCAGTATTTTATTAGCAAGTGCATTATTATTGGGGGCCATTGCACCAGTTACGGCCAACGCGGCAACTACAGGTTCAGGTGTAACGACGAGTACCGTCCACTTCGACAAGCCAGATCCCAACACTAAGCCAGTTGACCCAGACAATCCTGGTACGCCAGTTGATCCAAGCAATCCTGGTGGTAACGGTGGTGCTACCGTATCAGGGGATTTAACTTTCCTGTATGTATCTAACAGCATTGACTTCGGTTCAGCTGCAACACCACTGAAGGCACAAACTGACGGTACAACTCAAACTATCAACGATGGCAGCAAGAACGCCGATGGTTCTACTAACGTTGTGACAGTATCTAATGAAGCCTTTGCTACTAACAAAAACCTGATTTCTGAAGTTTCTGATACGCGTGGTAATAACGCTGGTTGGACGGTTCAAGTGAACAGTTCACCATTAACTGATTCCAAAGTTGGTGACCTTAAAGGCGCTACGCTTGATTTAAACGGTGTCGGAGCTGATGTTAGGAACTCGGCTGTTGCAGACGGTTCAACGATTGACAAGGCCGATACAGGTGCGTTGGCACTCGATGGTACGCCAGGTACTATTTACTCTGCTAAGACCGGTAACGGTGCTGGTGTGACTACTATGCAATTGGATCCTTCTAAAGTTACTTTGAGCGTTCCTACCAACGTAGCAACTGGTACTTACACTGGTAAATTAAACTGGACCTTGAGCGACACCCCAGGTGCTTAATTATCAAAATGCGATGAAAGGTGTCCATTCTGTGCGAATGAACACCTTTTTGCTTATGAATGTAGTATTATAAGGATATTATAGGCGTTGCATTAACTAGGGTAAGGCAGAGGTGTAGGGATGTTAGGACTTAAGCGGATTCGGTTAATTTTGCTGGCAGTAGTGGGACTTATTTGTGGCGGGTTATTTTCATTAGGGGATAACGTAAAAGCAGCTTCGAATAATGTTGGTTACAGTGTTTCCGCAAAGTTACCAAGTAATCAAATCAATAAACAGAATTCTTTCTTCGATTTGAGAATGAATTCTAATCAGACGGAAAAGCTTCAGGTTAAGGTTTATAACGTTACAAATGAGGATATCACTGTTAAGACGGCAATTCATACAGCTTGGACCAGTTCAGCTGGTACAATCAACTATGTGACATCGACCAAGACTTTTGATCCCTCATTACGCTATAAAATGAGTGACATTACAAAGATCCAAGGGAAGAGCACAATCACTGTTCCTGCTAAGAGTTCCAAGACAGTTACGGCTAACGTTAAGATTCCCAAGACTAACTTTAATGGCGTAATTCTCGGTGGTTGGTATTTCCAACGGACCGACAGCAAGGTTACCGGTACCGTTAAGGGTGCAGGCAATATGAAGAGTCAATACTCCTATGTTATTGGGATGAAGTATACGTTGGGTAAAGTTCCCAACCCATCAATGAGTTTGGGTAAGGTTGGCGCGGGGTTAAGTAACTATCACCGAGGGGTTATTGCAGATGTTCGTAATACAACTGCAGTGATGATTCCTAACCTCAAGACGACTACAACAATTACCAATCGTGACGGTGGTAAGGTTGTGCAAAAGGCTAAACAAGAAAATGTTCAGATGGCGCCTAACACAACGTACGCTTACCCAATGCTTTACGGGAAGACGGCGCTGGAAGCAGGGCATTACCATCTCCACATGGTTGTGAAGAATACGGATCATGAGTGGGTATTCGATCGTGACTTTACAATTACTAAGGCCCAAGCCAACAAGTATAACAAGAATTCAGTAGATAATCAGGGCCCTAATATCTGGTTACTAGTCGGACTCGGTGCATTAGCAATGTTAATCTTGGTACTCCTGATTCTGTTGATTATTTACCTGATTCGGCGTAAGCGACGTAAGGATGAAGAAGAGGAAGAGAAGTAACAGAGGCAGTCTCGAAGGGAGGCGGCGGTCATGAAGAAGATCATTAGGCGACTTGTGGCAGTGGTTGCGGTAGCACTAGGTCTTGGTTTTGGAACCACGGCGTTTGCCGAGTCTACAGACAGTGGGAACATGGGTAGTACCAGCATGGGGATTACGATTGTGAATAACAATCCCCATGACAATGGATCTGGTGGGAACACCAGCACTGGCACGGACAGTGGCGGTAATGGTGATGCTGTGGATCCAAATAGTCCTGGCAAGCAGCCAGCAGTTACCAATGGTGGCGACGGAGATACAGTCAATGAAGATATCCCCAGCGGTCACAATCCCACGACCAGTGTCACCAGCGGCCATAGCGCAGCCAATAAACCGGCTGGGGCCGTTGCAAGTGTCGTTCACTCCGGTACAGCTGATCTCGTTGCGGGACGGTTGCCACAAACTGGTGAATCACAGGTGTTCTTAGCCAGCGTCTTTGGCTTGTTCCTGTTGATTGCAATCACCTTGTTGGCCGTCGTTCGGTGGCAAGCACGGTTGCTCCGTGAGAACAAATAAAATTGATTTTTGACCATAACGGTGTTGTCTGCGGGCGACGCCGTTTTTTGTCGAATGAACCTGAAAAAACGGGGCCGCCCGCAGGTAGTCCCGTTTGTGTATTCCTATAGTAAGCTAAGCAAGGTATCGGTCTTTTGAAGTGAGACTTAGGCCTTGGATAGCAGAGCCATAATGGCTTCTAATAACATCCCCACTGCCATGCCGTACATGGCCAACATATCTTGATGAAAGACGACTAGCAACAATACGATTAGGTAGAAGATGACGGCAAGCATGCGCCAATATTTATGCTGCATTACAGGGCGACAATCTTTCCTACAGCGATTGGTAAGGTCACGTGGGTGGAGTAGTGGCCGACCGCACCAGCCACCGTATCTGGCAGGGCAACGTCGTCGGTTACGCCGTGAATGTAGATGACCCGCTTGTCCAGGGCCAACTCGCTATCGTCAAAGGTTGCCTTGAATTGGGCATCGAGGGCGGCTAACGGCACGACCTTCGTGTAGGCGAAGTAGCCATTCGCGTCCGAAACGGGGTAGTTATCGTTGGGAATGTTCATCTCGTGGGGTGCCGCATCGAAGGGCACCATGGTCGTCCCAGAAACGGCGCCAGTCTCGGGGAGGTCAACGAAACCATCGTGGTTGACGTCCTGGGCACTCGTGGCGATGGCGGCGTCCTTGCCATCTGGGAAGCCGTGGAAATGTTCCCAGTGTTGGAGATTGGCGGGCGTATCGAACATTTCAATATTGATAGTCAACTGATCACCGTTGATGGTGAAGAGCGCTGACCCGTGAGCCGCCGTGCCAATGGCCTGTTCGTTAAGTGGCACGATGTTTGCTTGATAGATTTTCATGATGTAATGACCTCCTCGAAGTGATGAGTCTAGTGTATAATAAAAGGCAAAATAAAAAAATTGATAATTGTCAAGAAAGGAGAAAAAGATGACTCATGATCCGTTTAAATGCGTTCAGAACGCGCCCATCTTCAAGGGGCTGGCCGATGCCGACATTGCCGAGCTCGCCAAGATCTCCGTTCACCAACAGGTCTTCAAGCGGGGGAGTGTCCTCTACGATCCGACCCAGCCGTTAGACCGCATGCTGATTATTGATGAAGGCCGCGTTAAGGTCTACCAGCTTAACGAGAACGGTAAGGAAAAGGTCCTTTATATGCTACGCGACGGGGCAATTGACAGCGAAGCCGCGCTGTTTACCCAACGTCCACATTTCAACTACGCTGAAGCCGTTGCGGATACTAAGATCTGTTCGATTGGCCGCGCGGACTTCCAGGCGTTACTTCACCGGGTGCCGACCGTGGCCTTCAATCTCCTGAATATTCTGGGGGACCGGCTGACGGCATTGGAGTCCGTCAGTGCGCTCACCGGTAATCTAAAGGCCAAGAACCGCGTGTTGGCGTATCTCCAGCAAGTCGGTCAGGAACAGCGGGCCACCCAATTCACGTTACCGGAAAAGAAGAAAGAACTCGCCAGCTTCTTAGGTATCACGCCGGAAACCTTGAGCCGGCAACTCAAGCAGTTAGTGGCGGACGGTCTGTTACAGATCGACGGTCGCCAGATTACCTTAATTCAAGAATAACGTGTTGTGTCGTCAGAAATCCCCACCGGATTCTGACGACTTTTTTTGACGGGGAATGGTGGACTAACCGTGCTTTGGTGGTGTTTAGCGGGTAGCCTCACGATCACAGCCAGCCACTTGCCGCCACCAAGACTTGCCAAGTTCTAGTTTTAATGTTACAGTGTACTAGTAAAATATAACACTAGGGAGGCGACCGAACGTGAAATTTGACGATAAGGTCCCCATTTACTATCAAATCAAGAATCACCTGTACCACGAAATGATGACCGGTCAGCTGGCGCCAGGGGAGAAATTGCCAGCCGTTCGCCAACTAGCAGTGGACTTGACGGTCAACGTCAACACCGTTCAGCGCGCACTCGGGGAAATGATCACGGAGGGGATTATCACGTCCCAGCGGGGGAAAGGCAACTTCGTCACGACGGAGACGCCACGCATTACACAGTTAAAGGAGCACTTAATCATGGAGCAATTGGAACGGGCCTATGAGCAGTTACACGCTTTGAATTTATCGGATGAAGAAATCATTGCGAGTCTGAAACAATACATTGCACAAAGGGGGCAACAGGATGACTAATGTTTTAGCAATCAATCAAGTCGGTTACAAGCACAATTTTAAGACGATTCTACACGACGTTGACCTGACCCTTGAAACCGGTAAGATCATCGGTCTACTGGGTGAAAATGGCGCCGGTAAGACGACGCTGATGCGGTTGATCACGGGGAGTGCCAAGGGCTCCGGAACCATCGCCGTTTGTGGTGACACGTCCACCGCCCATCACAAGAGCCACGTTAGCTTCACCGAACAGCTCCGAGGCTTTGCGGCTAGCACGCGGGTGGATCGCGTGGCGGACTTCTACCGCACGGTCTACCCGGACTTCGACGGCGCCCGTTTTGAAGAGATGGTAACTTTCCTTCAGATCGATACCAGCCTGAAGCTGGCCGCCCTGTCCAAGGGGATGAAGGAAAAGGTGATCATCGCCTTGACCCTCGCCCGGCAGGTCAACCTGTATCTGTTGGACGAACCGTTCAGCGGCATCGATAGTATGAGTCGTAAGCGGATCATCAGTAGTATTTTGAAATGGAAACCGGCCGATGCCACGATGGTCATCAGCGACCACTACGTTTCCGAGATCGCACCGATTTTAGACGAGGTCGTTATCGTGAAGGACCAGACCGTCTACGCCCACAAGGAAAGCGACGCAATCCGTGAGGAGTTTGGCCTGAGCATCGAGGACTACTACGAGAGCTTGTATACAGAAACAGAAGGAGGTGCCGACCGTGACTAAATTTACAGCATTATTGAAGGTGATGAGCCGCGACCGTTTCCGCCTGATTAACTGGCTACTCGTGGCAGACATTGCTGTGGTGGCCGCCACCCTACTATGGAGCTTTGTGCGGCAGGGAATCCAACCGGGGGAAACCTTCGGCGTGGCTCTGGCCTGGTCCATGGTGGCCTTCGCCATCGCCTTTGTCCTGTTGTCCGTCCGGATCGAACGAGTCTACACGCGGGATACATACCGGCTTTTGCCGCTGGGCGACACCAAGCTTTATCTGACGAACCTGTTCTCATCGTTCGTGATGTTCATCTACTTTGGGATTATCCAACTGATTATCTACCTGATCACGGAGGCCGTGGATAACACCTATCTGACAGGTATGTTGCGGATTATGAGTGGCCCCAGTTACACCACGATGGAGGCTGCTAAGATCTGTGTGGGGATGTTGATTATGGGCTTGTCGCTGGTGATCCTGGGATGGACGACTATTTCGTTGGTTCACCTGGTCATCAGTGCGACCAATAACTTCCTGCCAAATGCGAGTCGGCGGTTGATCAACGTGGTTCTCTACATCATCGTGATCTACCTGGTCGTACGGGTCATTGGCTTCCTGTTCTATGAATTCAATAACTTTGGCCAGCTGATCGACGGCGGTGGGACCACCCACTTCCTGATTAACATTCTGGGTGTCCTGGTGGTGGCCGCGATTGAAGCCGTCCTGAACATCTTTATTCTGAAAAAATGGGTCGAAACGACACCCAACTAATTTAGCATGATCAGCGAAATAGAAGACAATCGTCAGGTTTCTCGTTATGATGAGGGGCCTGACTTTTTTAGTAGACTGATGAGCGATCATCACAGTTTTGAGAGTTCATCCATGAGCAGCTAAAACGAAAGTCTTGGGGATTTAGCAAAATTGTGAGACAGAATCCGATATTTTTACATTAGTAGTAATAGGGGGGGCAATAGTGGCCAGTAAAAAAGCCCAGCCTTATTCAGACTGGGTTTCCACTGTGACGGGTGATTTTGACCGCAGACTACCCACGGAGATGATGAGGGAAACGATGACGAGCGGCCAACTCAGACCGTAGAAATACAGGGCAAAATTGCCGGTGTCGCTCGGTTTAAAGAAGTCGAGGATCGATAGCCCGGCTACGGTACTGATAGCCACGAGCAGGCCAAACATGGCCAATTGGCAGAGTAGACCGCCGTACGTGGAGAAACGGTACTTGTGGATGATGGCGCTGTCGGTGTCGATGCTGTCGAGGCCGTAGAGCGTTTCGTTGAGCGTGGGGTTGTCGTAGCCCACGTAGAGGGTGATCAGCAGCAGGCCCAGCAGGTAGCTGCCGACCCATGGAATCAACAGGAGAATTTGGCCGACCATCAGGCTGATCAGGCTGTCGTGGCGGGCGCGGCGAGCATCGTGGTGGCCGAGCAGGTTGAAGAGGGTGAAGCCCGTTTCGAATCCCAGCAGGTACACGGCAAAGACGGCGTACATCCCGGCCTTTCCCAGGTAGAAATAAGCGAAGAAACTGTTGAACAGCAGGACCATACTGACGAGAAAGCCCCGGTTGAGGAGCCGCATCTTGTAGCTCGGCAGGACGTGCCAGTCGGCAATCAGCTCGATGATTAGAATCACCAGTGCGATGCCGATGATGGTCAGAATCAGCCAGCTGGAAATGTTGACGGATGCCTTACGTAGCGTGGTCAGGACGGCGATGACGCCGAAGAAGATCACGGAGAGCACCCAGCGCCAAGTCTGCGAGAGACCGTGAACGTGGTGCGGCGATTCTTGATAGAAGTCGCTGGTGAAGTTATTTAACAGGAGGCCGCCGGGTAACGCTATCAGGTAAAGCAGACCCAGCAGGACAAAGGTCAGTGTGTAGTTGAATTTAGCCAGCACATCGGCACCAACGATCAGGGCTAGAATAGCAAAAATCAACCAGTAGAGGTGTTTCATTTTAAAGTCAGCGGTGTGGGTCAGGTGGAGCTTGACGGTTAGAAAATACGGCCAGATGGTGGCGGCGCTGTAGCCCCACAATAAGCTACCGATAATCAACCAGCCGAGATGGGCGGTGATGGCGAAGATCAGGCTGCCGGCCGCGCCAAGGGTCAGGCTGAGAATCAGGTAGGTGCTCGCGCGCAGGTTCAGGCGCTTGGTGTAGAAGATACTGGCCGCCCGGGAGATGTAGAAGGCTACGAGGGCGATCAGATAGGTCTCACTCTGGGTCTGTTGCCACTTGGCCAGGATGAGGACGTAGGGTAGGATGATACCGATGTTTGCCAGAAAGTTCAGCGTGCCTACGGAAAAATCGATGCCACTTTGTTTGAGTCGGGTCACGGGAAAGGGTCCCTCTTTCGTTTCAAGTTTGTTCCAGTATACCAAACTTTCCCCCAATGTTTGCCCCACGCGTTTGGCAGGGAGTAAATAGTGTTTTGGCAGCGCCTTACCGGGTGGGGTGGATTTAGCCCGTGCCAAGGCGTGACCAACATCTGGGGTCGTTGGTATACTGGATTGTTCGTTATCCTGTTGCATGCATATAAATTCAACATAAATAGGGTCAACAGCGAACTGTCGACCCTACAAGAATTGTAAATTTTGGTTCTATGTCAACTGTTGTTGGTAATTCTATTTATAAAGTTGTCTAATCCATTGAGATTAGGCAATTTTTTTGAGT
>NZ_RHNZ01000011.1 GCF_003946395.1 Levilactobacillus fuyuanensis
ACTCAAAAAAATTGCCTAATCTCAATGGATTAGACAACTTTATAAATAGAATTACCAACAACAGTTGACATAGAACCCACAATATAATCAAAAAAGCCGTGGCACGGGGCACCAACGGCTTTAAGAATTTTCTGCGATTTTTTGATTTTTATTTGTAAATGGCACTACAACTCCCATAATTACCGACTTTCGAAGCATTCATATCTAAACGGTAGCTTTTGAAATCCAATCACCACTTCCCTATCAGTGCTTATCAGTTCATCTAGGATAATGTTTTACACTTTGCATGGTTATCAGTTGGGCACTCACTTCAGCTGAGCTAACGCAAAAGCTCAGTGCATAAGAAAAAGCAACCCCCGGTCTGCCTAACCGAGCGTTGCTTCCTTCTAATCAATTATCTTTAATTTAGTCTTTTTTCCGAATAGTGAACCCACGTCCACCTTCAGAATGCCGACCACCATTGTTACTGCGACGATTACGATCGCCACCATGGTTACGGGAATCGTGGTTGCGGGAGTCATGATTACGAGAATCATGTCCACCACGTGAGCCACCGCGATGTTCGCCACCGTTACCACGACGGTCTTGACGATGACGGTAGCCACCGCCACCATTACCGCCACGACGGTTGCCGCCACCGTGGTGGTAACCACCATGACCCTTGCTACCGCGCTTAGGTAATGGCCGTTCTGGCGTAATCTTTACGGGTACCTGACTGCTGTCATCCTTAGTCACGTCGTTTAACAACGCAGCAACTAAGTCTTCGGCATCGTATTCTGCCAACAGGCTCTTAGCAATTTCTGAGAACTTGTCAGTATCCGTCTTGCTAACCAAGTCAGCAACTGCTTCTTTAGCAGCACCTAATTGGCTCACAAGTGCTTCTTCATCCGAAGGTGGCTTCAATGGAAGCATACGCACCTTGGTCAGCTTTTCGATTTCACGCAGGTAATCCATTTCATTAGGCGTTACGAAAGTCATGGAAACCCCATGCTTCCCGGCACGACCGGTACGGCCGACACGGTGAACGTAACTATCTGGATCTTGTGGAATATCGTAGTTGTACACGTGGGTAACATCGTTGATGTCAATCCCACGAGCAGCAACATCGGTCGCAACCAGGATATCCAACTTACCATGACGGAACTCGTTCATGATTTGGGTCCGGCGCTTTTGCGTCAAATCACCATGAATCCCAGCGGCGTTGTAGCCACGGGCTTGGAGTCCACTGGAAAGTTCGTCAACCCGACGCTTCGTCCGAGTGAAGACGATAGTCAAATCTGGGTTTTGAACGTCGAAGAAACGTGTCATCACGTCAAACTTCTCGAAGTCACGAGAACGGACGTAGAATTGATCGATCAAGTCGGTCGTTAATTCCTTGGCCTTAATCTTCACGTGTTTAGGATCGTGCATGAATTGCACCCCAACCCGCTTGATTTCTGGTGGCATCGTTGCGGAGAAGAGCATCGTTTGACGTTCTTCAGGCAATTGCTTGATGATGTCTTCAATGTCGTCCAAGAAACCCATGTTTAACATTTCATCGGCTTCATCCAAGACTAACATTTGAACATGGTCCAACTTCAAGGTGTGGCGACGGATATGGTCAAGTAAACGACCTGGCGTCCCAACAACGACTTGAGGATGGTTCTTTAAGGATTTGATTTGCCGACGAATGTCAGCACCACCGTAAACGACTTGGACGTTTGCCCGTTCGTTACGGCCTAATTTATAAATTTCTTCTTGGGTTTGAATGGCCAGTTCCCGTGTTGGGGAAACAACTAGCGCTTGTACGTTTTCGTTCTTCTTATCAATCTTTTCAAGAATTGGTAAGGCGAATGCCGCAGTCTTCCCTGTCCCGGTTTGGGCTTGTCCAATAACGTCTTGACCAGCCAAAACCATGGGGATTGTCTCGGCTTGAATTGGGGTCGCTTCTTCGTAACCTGCTGTCGTAACAGCCTTCAGTAGGTCTTCCGAAAGACCCAGTTCTTTAAACTTCAAAAATAATTTCCTCCTAATAGGTGCATCGCCTCAGTGCCTCATAAATCTTGGAAAAAATCCGTTTTCCTTGGTGCGATTAATGATTGGCTAAAGCGGGGTAAGTTTGTTTCTCTAAATAAGCAACTAAGCCATCATACAACGGTGAAACAAAATAAGCAACTCCCACGACTCGTGGAAACTGCTTACATGAATTGTTATTTTTTTGGAGAATCCTGTAAGGCCGCTAATACTTGCTCTAAATGGATCCCGTGAGATCCTTTTAATAAAATCTGATCGTCAGACGTCAGGACATCTTGAAGCACTGATGTAAGCGCTGGCAAGGCATCCGCGGCAAAATGGGTCACAGGCAAGTCTGGTTTTTCCCGAGCTAAACGCTTCTGTAGCGCCACCATATGTGATCCCACTAGATAGACATGACTCAGCTTATCGGGATCAATGGCCGTGGCAACATCAGCGTGCATCGTGTCCGCTTGGGTCCCGAGTTCTAGCATATCGCCGAGAACGGCGTACCGTTTGCCAACGACTGGCGTCTGCGAGAAGGCCCCTAGGACCTGCTTCACAGCCGTGGGATTGGCGTTATAAACGTCGCTGAGAATATCCTCACCGGCGGCCCCCTTGACCCATTCAGCCCGGTTCTCGGTCAAGCTAACGGTAGCCAGAGCCTTCTGCGCATTTTCAGGCCGAATCCGATAGACATTGGCAACTGACAAGGCTGCCAACGCATTGTTCACGTTGTAGGTTCCAATCATCGGAATCGTGAAGGGGTTGTCAGGCCAGAGGTTCGTGGTAAAACTAGTCGCCGTCGATGTTGCTTCAATATTAGTCGCAAAAAGGTCGGTCGTTTCGCTCTGTCCAAAGGTCCGTTTGCGAAGATTCAAATCGGCCGTCCGGTCACGCAACAGTGGTTCATCACCATTGTAGACGATAATGCCATCTTCACTAAGACCGTGGGTAATCTCCATCTTGGCATCGGCAATCTTGTCCCGGGTCCCGAAGAACTCGATGTGGGCCTCACCGATCATCGTGATCACGGCGATATCGGGTGCCACTAAATTACTCAGGAAATCGAGTTGTCCTGGTCGATCCATCCCCATTTCCACGACCAACATTTCGGTGTTGGGCTCCATGGAGAGAACGGTCATTGGGACGCCAATCTCATTGTTAAAGTTGGCATGGGTCTTGGTCACGTTGAACTGAGTCGCCAGAATGCTGGCAATCATATCCTTGGTCGTGGTCTTCCCGTTACTCCCGGTAATGGCGACCACCCGGGGATTGATCTTAGTCAGATAGTACTGTGCCAAGGCTTGAAGGGCCTTCAATGAATCAGCGACTTGAATCACGGGAAAACCAGCAGGAGCCGTCGCCAGGTCTCTGGCCCAGAGCGTTGCGGCAGCGCCATGATCGATGGCCGACTGAATAAACTGGTGGCCGTCCTGTTCACCCGTTAGCGGAATAAAGAGGCCTCCGGGTTGGAGGTGCCGACTGTCAAACGCCACACTGGTGACGCTGACACTCCGCCATTGTTCAAAATCATTGATTGCCCCAACTGCATGGGCAATTTCAGCAAGCTGCATCTTCATGTTTTATGCTCCTATGTAACGGGCAGAGCGTAACGCCCTTCCGCCTTAAGTTAGTTTCTGGGAAGTTAGTCTGCTCCCCGGTTAATGTCGAAATGAAATACTGAGACTCATTATACCATGAATTCTCACGGACTAGCTTAAAACTCGTCAGAATTTGGCAAGCCTCAACGTACAAAACCACCGACAGCCGCTAAGCCATCGGTGGTTCTTACGTCTTCAGATTAAGTCTTTAATATCACTGAACACCTGATTATCATGAATGCTTAATGCCCATTCACGTGTCGTCAAATCGTAACGCAGGCTCGCCACCTCACGAGAATCGGCATACACCTCTTCTTGTGAATACCAGGTGTTTTGCCGCTCTGGATGAGTAATCGCCCGCACTGGAATAACATACGTGCGGTGCCGTTCGACTAACTGGTCAAAGGCAATGATTGTGCCATCCATTAAGCCTTGGATCAGTTGTGTCAAGATCTCATGGGGCACGTCACTGATTGCCAACGGCCGGGCAAATACCCAGCGGTTGTTGTGCATGGCGCGCAAGTGTCGCTTGATGCTAACTTCCAACACGTGATCGAAATTCGGCAAGTTACGGTAATACGTCTTGTAGAAGCCATCGCGTAACGTTAAATACGCGTAGTCGTTCTGTAATTTGGCATAGAATGGTGTCCGAATATGCGTTTCCATATGAGCCAGGTAGAGCAGTTCAGCAATCTCAGCGGGCAATAAGAAATCCAAGTCATCACCGTGCGCGTAGTCTAGCCACTTCACAGCGTGCTCGTGCTTCGCCAACAAGTAGCGCCGAATCTGCGTCTGCCCCGTAAGCGTCTGCAAACGCGTGTGGGGATTGATCTCAACGTCGCTCCCAGATTCATCGTTCAACAAAAGGAGCTGATTGGGTATCGCTGGGATCCCATTTAAAAAATCAGCCGGTGATATCCCTAACGAATAGATCATATTCGTCACGGGCTCTAAACTTAAATACACAAAATTTCCGCGCATAGCCTTACACTCTTTCCCCTAGTCTCATTGTTAATTGTACTACGAAACTCACGTAAAAACTGCACCTTTATTTTTACATTTTTTCGAGACGCGCAATGCGATCTGCAATTGGGGGATGGGTAGCAAATAAGTCACCCAACCGGTGTTTATTTTTGAAGGGATCGCCGATGTAGAGGGCGGAACTATTGGGGTCCGCCGCCTCCATTGGCTCGCTGTTATCGATTTTCTGCAGGGCACTAATCAAGCCTTGCGGATTCCGAGTCAGCTCAACGCTGGAAGCGTCCGCGAGGTACTCCCGATTACGGGACAACGCCATCTGGGCAATGCTTGCAGCCAGTGGCGCTAAAATGATCAGAACGATTGAAATCACGAGAACAATGACGTTACCGCCGGAGTCACGATCGTTGTCGCGCCGACGACCCCCACCCCACCACAACCAGTTGCTGGCAAAGTTGACCAGCATACCGATTGCCGCGGACAATGCCAAGGCAATCGTCTGCAGGCGGATGTCGTAATTCCGGACGTGAGAAATCTCATGGCCGATGACCCCTTCAAGTTCTTCACGATTCAACCGCTGAAGAATCCCAGTAGTCACGGCAACGGCCGACTTTTCGGGACTATTTCCGGTCGCAAAGGCGTTGGGACTGGGATCATCAATGATGAAAACACGGGGCATGGGAACTTTCCCGACCATCGCCATGTCTTCAATTAAATGCCACAGTTGTGGAGCTTGGCTCACGTCGGTAATTTCACGGGCGTGGTTCATGCTCATAACCACGTTCGTCGACTGACTAATCATAATCAGCATGTAAATGCCGGCAACGACGGCCGCAATCACGGCACCCGACTGCCAGTTACTCAAGAAGAGGTAACCCAACGCGGCGCCGATCAACAGAACCAAGAGGCCAAAGCCAAACATTACATAGCCGGTGCGCCGCTTATTCATGGCAATTTGGTCATATAACATGTTATCGCCTACTTATCGGATTGATTGAAGTCGTCAAAGTTGACCTTGGGAGCCGTCTTTTCCTCTTCAGGTACTTGCAGGTATTCACCCATCTGGAAGTGGTGAACTTTGGCGACAATGTTGCTTGGGAATGATTGAATCATCACTGTCAGCTTAGCCACGGAGCTGTTATACAGTTGCCGTGAGTACGCAATTTTATTTTCAGTGTTGGTCAATTCTTCCATTAACTGCGTGAACTGCGTGTTAGCTTTTAAATCCGGGTAGTTTTCGGATAAAGCAAACAGTGACCGCAACGTGGTGGACAGTTGATTGGAAACTTCCATTGTCTGTTGGTGATCATCGGCGGGAATCGCGGTTAATTGGTTCCGCAACTCGACTACCTTTTTTAAAGTTCCCTGTTCATAATTGGCGTAACCCTTGGTCGTGGAAACCAAGTTGGGAATTAAATCATTCCGCCGCTTTAACTGCACATCAATCTGACTCCAAGATTCTTGCACGTACGTCCGGGTCTTGATCAGACCATTGTAGGCGCTCACGTACCAAATAACCAAAATGGCTAACACGATAATTAAAATAATCCAGGCCATATCTATCACTCCTTCTCAAAATTTCTGGTACACTCATCATAACAAAGGCTAAAACCAGACTCCAGTAAGTAAGCCTGGCTTTACCAATAATTAGGAGGTTTTCCATGCAACACGTGCTCTTTGTTTGCTTAGGCAATATCTGTCGTTCTCCCATGGCTGAAGCTATCTTCAACGATCTGCTAGACCAACGTCATTTGACGGACCAATTCGAGGTAGCTTCGGTTGCCACGAGTCCCGAAGAAGAAGGAAATCATCCCCATCCCGGTGTGCTCAAAACGATGCGGGCCCACGGGCTCGATGCAAGTCAGCACCGTTCCCGCCCCATCACATCAGAAGACTTCGATTGGGCCGATACCATCATCACGATGGATCATGCCAATATGGCTAATCTACAACGCATGGCACCCAGCGCAGCAGATACTGCCAAGGTCAAGCTATGTCTCGACATTCTCCCCGGACGTGAAGGTGAAGCTATTGACGACCCGTGGTACACGCACAAATTTGAATTAACCTATCAAGAACTCGCGACCGCCCTGCCCGCTTGGCTAGACGAACTCGCGTAAATGAAAAACAATGCCCGTTTTGAACCAGCTAGTGTTGGTGAAGACGGGCATTGCTTTTTGATTTGTAAAATACCGCTTAGGGTGTATTGCTCAACGTCCAGGTTATCCTTCCCGTATACGTTCCTCCAACTGCGCCACCATCAACCTGTAGATAGAATCCTTGATCCGGATCAGTCGTCAGCTTATTTGGAATCACCCGTTCACTGTTAGTATGACTAATCACATTCTGAGCACTGTCTGAAAGCACTGTTGTCAGACCATTGGCTTTATAGAGTAACTGTCCAGCAAGTGGTTGACCCGCGGCATCATCTTTGTCTAAAGCTGTTGCAGTTGCTTCAAGATGCCAACCGCTGCCGCTTGCTTTACGTGTATCTTCCACATTAACACTGAAAGGTTCCTGACTCTTCAACAACTGCGTACGACCGTTCAATTGGCCGCTAAAGTTAAGATTCCCCGTCACCGACTTCAAAGCCAATCTCCCCAAATAAACTGTCAACGCGATTGGATCTGAGGTATGTCCCTGATTGTCTGTGACCCAGACAGTAACGTCATTTTTGTTCTCAGTAAAGAGGGACGACTGTAGCTTCTGATTAATTGCACCAAAGGCGTCCGAACCAGATAGCGGTTGATTGTAGACCTCCTGACCGTTCGATTTAACATGTAGTCTTAGATCTGGATTCTTTAAGTTTTCGTCCTGAACAGCCACGTTTCCAGCAATCTTAACGAATTGTCCTTCATCAACATCCTGTGTTGATTCATTCGTCAACCGCAACTCTAAGAACTTTAAGGGTGCCACTCTGAAGCTTGGAACCGTTGCTTCAGCGACCGCTTCTGTTCCTTTGAAGCTACTCGTCGCTGCTGAGACTTTACCCGCCCCCTCCGCAACTTCACCGTTCAGCGAAATCTTAACGTGGCTTCTGTTTCGATTGAAAATATGGCTTAGTTTCCTAATCAACGTTGCCGCCGAAAAATCTTTGAATGTGATTGTCTCCGTAGCATTGTCCTGTCCCGAATAAGTGATTTTTCCGCCAAGATACTTAATATGTTTGGGTAGCTCTAAGTTAGCAACAACATCATGCCACTCCGACTTACCACCTAAGTACTTAATCATGTAGTCCAGCTGAACGCTGTCATGTTCCTTGACCGTATCATTTTCCTGAATCTTTTTATTCTGCGTAAGACTAGTTAATTGGGCATCAGCTGAAACATCGACTAAATCTGGAATCTGTTCAAAGACTACCAAATTATTTTCATAGCTACTCCCTGTGGCTCCAGTAAATCCCCAACGTGCCGTGTGCGGGTGATCTTTATCCGTAATTTTTGACTTATCGATTGGCACGTTCTGCGAACGACCAGCAAGCGGTGCTCCTGTCTCCGGGTCCTTATCGTTAAACGTATACGTCATGTCTCCTATCTTGGAATCACCATTTCGCTGTGGTTCATACTTTAAGGTTAGATGGTGCCAATTCTTGTTCGACAAGAAGTTAAAGTTTTGTCCCATAATCAAGCCATTATGGTTGAGGGAAACGTATGAACGCCAGTCATTTCCTGGCCACCAACCTGGTTTGCCATCTGCGGTATGATAGACTTTTTCTACATGGTAACTATTAACATTCCCTGGATAATTCGATGCTATATGTGGAAATTTAAGTTTTCCTGCACTGGCATCGATATCATAAGAGTTTCCTGGCCCTATCAAAGAATCATATTGACTACGAAGATTCATATGTGTATCAAATTCTAGAGCCCAACTATTTTGAATAGCACTCTGAGCCACACTAGTCGGAGACTCTTTTTGATTATTTTCATCATCGTATCCCCAAACCCCCAGTGTTTCTCCATAAATCTTGTGCATATTAGTAGTAGCAGCTGTTCCCCGAGAATCATTTTGCAATACAAATGCCATGCCATCACCAGCGGTATTATTTTTACTACTTTCATCGTCGGTTGAGTCGCTTCCGCCATCACCAAAGTATAACCACATTGAAGCTACCTGTTCATTGTCCAGATCGAATGTATTGTTGTCGGTCGACCAGATACTGCCCACTTGGCTAGTACTGTTAGTCAATTCCACAGACTGCGTATTCACAGTTGCCTGCGTATTCGAATCAACAATTCTGGCGTGATTATTAAGTGATGTTCCGATTTTAAAATATTGTTGTAGTGGAATCCCCTGCGGCGTATGTTCTAGAGCATATGTCAAATCTGCATTAGCCTGTGCCGAAATATTTCTGCTCAGCAATACTCCTCCTAGCGCCAAACCTACTAGCCAAAGAATTAGTCCCTTAACAATCATATTTCTTACTCCCTTCAAAATCTTGGCACTGGTCATGCCTAAAAGCCTGTGTAATTAGGCTAAAGGAGCGTCCCCATACTTCTGATTAAAAATATAGTATTACACATTTAATAATAACACCCAGTACCATTTTGAAATAGTATAACATAGCAATTACATTTATTGTCACAAAATGCCCATATAATAATATTTATAACCGATAGTCGCTGTTATTTTTCACCCCACTTTTTGCAGATAAAGATAGTAAATTTGTAACGTATCTGGTACACTTGCTGAAACACCAAAAAAGCCAGCCGATTTTCGACTGACTTGATTTCTTCTATTAAGTTGGTGCATTCGTAAAGCTCCAGGTTATTACGCCAGTATATGCCATTGGTGCGTTATTGATTCCGCCAACTGCATCGCCTTGAACATCCAATAGTAACCCACTATCAGCGGTCCAATCGCCAGACACGTCTGTGACATCATTGTCACTAGTGCTCGTCGCAGACTGCAACTTAACGTAGCCCGCACTTAAGTCATCTTTAGTCGCACCTGACTTGTACACAAGACTAGCTGGTAAGGTACCTCTAAGTCTAGACATAAATGGCGTTGACTTGGCATAAAGCGTCCAGTCATTGCCCTTCCCACGAGTATCACTGACAGCTACCTTTAAGTCTGAACTTGGCCGAATCAATTGTTCTTTCCCGTTCAACGTCGTTGGCTCAAAACTAGCCGTGGTCGGTACTGACAGATCCAAAGAACCTGACTTTACTGTAATTGTTTCGGTGACCTCATTTGAAATACGCCCATCTGTATCTTCAGCGTATAATTTGAGATCATTAGCTTGCCCCGATAGTAACTTCGCTTGTGGCACATCATACGTAAACGACCCAGCGGTATCAGACGAACGCAGCAACTCAGTAGGTAGTGATTCACCATTAAGCACTGGGTGCAACGTCATCGAGCCCTTATCTACTGCACTATTATCATCATATTTCAGTTGTCCCGTCACCGGTACATCCGTATCTGGCATCGTTTTTGTTTCACCACTGGCACTGTCACCAGTTAATGCCATACTCAAGGCACTCGTTTTAGTCGGTGCCGTCACAGCGAATGCTGGAACTGTGGCATCAGCTAACGCGTTTGATCCAACAAACTTACTCATCGTTAACGCGGAATCACCAGGAGCTGCGACACCATCCAGTGTGATTGTCGCCGTCGGATTGGTTTTTGACATCTCAGAAATTGGCACTGTCAGAGTCTTGGTGTTCAGATCAGCCGCTGAAAGCGACGTCTTAGCTAACGACGAATCGCCGTACGTAACCGTCCCGCCAGAAAATGTCATATTGTTTGGTAAGTTAAGCTTAGCTTGAATATCTTTCCAGTTCTGACTGCCACCTGTGTAAGCCAAGTTGTAAGTCAACCGCATGTGGTGTCCACCACCAACACTGTCCCCACTGGCAACCGTTCTCTGGGTTGTTTCATCCTTCAAGCTGGCAGTGGCATTCGAATTGACGATTCCCGGAACTTGTTCAAACACAACCGCATTGGGTTCCCAGTTAGTACCAGTAGATCCGGTGAAACCCCAGCGAACTTGCCCGGTACCATCTGGATCGATGGATGACTTCGGTACACTGACCGTTTTGCTTGTCGGATTGGCCTTCGGTTGTCCGGTCTTCGGATTTTTATCGTCAAAGATATACGTCATTGTTTGGTCAGTCGCATTCCACTTTAAGGTCACGTGGTACCAGCTACCGTCGACTAACCAGCCAGCTGATCTACCTTCGATTGGTTTGGTATGATTCATGGAAGCATAGTAGTAATCTTTTGTTGTGCTAACGTTACTGTATATAGGAACCCCAAAGAGCCCAGTACCGGTTTGCACCTGAGTCTTCGTTGTCACTGGCACCTGATGCATGTTGTAAGTTTCGGCTTTGCCAGGAAATCCAGAAGCAATGTGAGAATTGGTCGTATTAGAGGTTAAGGAACTATCAGTATCGAATGAACTTCCGCGCCCTAAAGCATCCTCACCCGTTGTTCCGTTATGAAAGGTATCAAACTCTAATGCCCAACTATTTTGGATACCTGTTGCCGCAACTTCACCAGCTGTAGACATATTTTTATCCTGATCAGTTCCCCAAACGCCCAAAGTTTCTCCTGCAACTGGATTGCCATTTGCACCCCTGGTACTGGCACCCATTCCATGATCATATCGATCATCATTTTGCATGACGAATGCCATACCATCACCGGAACTAGAATTCTTGTCACCAAAATACATCCACATGGAGGCCGTCTCGTCAGAATTCAAGCTCATTTTAGTATCATCTTTGGTCCAGATTGTTCCTAACTGACTCCTATTATCTGTTAATTGTACTGCTTGACTTTCCCCAAAATCAGTTGCGACCTTTTTTGCCGAGTTTGGCGAAATGCTTCCCGCCTGAAAGTAACTGTCCAGATTAACCCCTTGTGGCGCCTGGTTTAAAGCACTAGCTAAATCCGCCTGTGCCGTCGTTCCCCATCCCCAAATCACAATCCCTAACCCAACGGCCATAACACTCAATAAAATCGATCTAATCTTCAAAATACCCGCTCCTCCTGAAACTAAAACTCGCCATCATTAGTCAGTAATGGCGAACTTTCTCTCCATTCAATCACGCCGCATCGTTCGCCAATGCTTTATCCACATCAGCAGTTTCGACCTAAATTCAGTTAACTTTCAATCTCAGCGATCAAAAGTGCGCAACCGATTGAATACTCGTAGAATCAACGCAAGTCGCATTCTTCCCCAAGAACCCGACTCCCCTATATTGGTTCTCCTATTAACAAAATTCATTATATTCTGTTTAGGGGCGGAACACAACTAAAATAATATAAGTTATCTGATTAATGTGCTCTCAAAAGAAACGTTTCGCCGAGAATTCAGCTATACCAAGGGTTAAACCATTCTAACTACTCTTGGCACGAATACCTGTACGCTAGTCATTACCCACACACTAGCTAAATTGAGACAACCTATACCACCCAATACAAATACATAGAATCTCCACATTTCAAAAAAAGCGTAACATTATTATCAACATAGCACCTTACCAGCTAATATCGAAAAATTATGAAGCTTCGTATAATTTGCTTAATACCATCTCGTCTGACCAACAAGAAAAAAAGGATGCAGCCAGCGGCTGCATCCTTATAGATCTCTATTCAACTTTCACCTTACTCACCATTGGTCAGTATCCAGGTTACCGTTCCTTTGTAATGACCCTGAACCGCACCGCCATTCAGTTGCAACAAAATTCCAGAATTATCGTCCCAATCACTAGCAATATTAACGGGTGTGTTGGAACCATCTGAAACATGATTGGTAATCGGTGTTTGTGCATCTGCCGTTAGCGGATGGATCCCGGTCTTATCACTGTAAACCAGTTGACCGTCCAGTGGCGTTCCCGTGTCATTTGTTTCCGGAGTATTCGCCCCCGGAGTAGGCTTCAACGTCAACGGCGTGGCTTCGACACCTAGTTTCCACTTGGTCCCACTCGTCACCGTATCGTTAATATTGAACGACCAGTTTGGGTCAGAGCGACTGACTAATTGACCAGCACCACTAATGGTTGCATCGTAGTTCAAGTCACCAGAGGAACTACCAAAGTCAACGTTACCAATGACAATATCTACCGTTTGTGGATTCGTATAATTTCCGCTACCGTCCGACGCGATAATACTTAATTTATAGGTCCCTGCAGATAGACTATTGGCCGCCACATGGTAGGTGAACCCCTTAGCAGGGTCGTTGGCATCGAGATCACTCGGCGTCACTGCCGGTAATGGCGTCCCATTATTCTGAGCATCATAAAGCGTCGGATGCAATGTCGCTTTCGAATTCGCCAAGACGGTAT
Source organism: Levilactobacillus fuyuanensis (assembly GCF_003946395.1). GTDB lineage: Bacteria > Bacillota > Bacilli > Lactobacillales > Lactobacillaceae > Levilactobacillus > Levilactobacillus fuyuanensis. The sequence continues at coordinate 12,869 of NZ_RHNZ01000011.1, forward strand.
TATCAGCTTTGACTACTTTCCCTGTAATATCAAGATCATTACCTTGGTTAACATTGATCTTATCTTGATCCAAGTTCAGCATCAATGCCTGTTGCGTAATCTTAAAGCTCCTAATGGTTGCACTAGTCATTTCACCCGTCCCAACAAAGTTAGACGTCACGTCGCTGGTTGTATAGGACTGATCGTTAAGGGTTTTCCCCTCCAATGTGATGGTTGCCGTCTTATTCGCAGCCGTTAATGCCCCTACATTGACATTCAGACTTTGTCCATCAGTTGCCTTACCAGAGAGCCCACTAACGTCAACACTTGATGCCACCGCGTCGTTAGTCTTTTGCATCGTTCCGGACGTTATTTGGATGCCTTTCGGGATACGCAGGTTTGCCATGATACTGTCCCACGAATCCGAACCAGAATCATAATTGACTTTATATTGAACTTTCACCTTACTATTGCCGCTAATACCAGCTGTGCCAACCTCACTATTTGTCGCTTCATCAATGACGCTTGCACTGGCACTCGAGTCAATCAGGCCTGGAACATGTTCAAAAACAACTAAGCTATCTTGTGAATCATTTTTAGGAAAATCGCTGTCAGTTGAGACGCCCGTTGATCCTGTAATTCCCCAGAAGACCTTACTGTTAGTACTATCAGCACTCAATTTCTTCGTGTCAATATAAGCTTTCGTCTTTTTATTGTCCACTGTCACTGGAGCCCCTGTACTGGTACTCCTGTCATCTAAATAATACTGCATTGTCCCAATCGTGCTACCAGCTGCGGGTTTCGTATAATCAAGTGTCACATGATGCCAAGCCCCATCGGTCAAAAGAGTGCTAGTATCGGTAATTAAGCCACGATGGATTTGCTTGTAATAGTGGTAATTACCAATTGATGGAAGTAGTCCAGTCTGTATTGTTCCAAAAGTTTTAAAATCTGAATACGTCCCTTCATCGCCAGGATAACCAGACGCAATATGCTCGCCATTATAAGTTCGTGAGACTTCCGTGTTGTCAGACATATTTGCGTAACCAAAGCCATCACCTAGGTCAAATGCACTTGGCGCCTGCTTTCCCATAATCCAATTCGATGATGAGTCCGATGGATCCGTATTATTCATATGTGTATCAAATTCCACAGCCCAGCTATTGGGGATTGCCTTACTTGCAATCGTCAATGCACTCCCATCCTTGGACTGTGGATCAACACCCCAAACACCCAATGCTTCACCTGTACCAGAAAATTCATTATTACTATCATTCTGCAAAACGAAGGCCATGCCTTCACCTGGCTTAGTCCAAGTGGAGTTATCAGCACTCATGTAGATCCACATCGACAAGCGCTGATTCTTATACAGATCAAATGAGCGATTATTCGACCAAATTGTACCACCTGTATTTTTCCCGCCGTAACTACTAATCTCAACACCATCCATTGGTAATCTATTGGTGGTCTGGGTTGGCTCCAAAAGCTTGGCACTGTTTTTAATGCCAGTAGTCCCCAGTGTCCCTGGCATAGTGAAATAGGGATTACCCTGAACTTTAATTCCCTGTGGCGCAGCATCTATCGGGTCTGCCTGTGCCGTCTCTGGAGCCACAAACAGCCCCAGCCCGACAAAAGCCGCCGCTCCTAGTAATGTCACTAATCCCTTTCTAAATCGCATGTGATAGCCCCCCGTTGCCCAATTCACTTGGGCGTGACTACGTAAACTTATTCCTCAACTTTTAACTTTGTATTTACAGCTAAACCGGCAAAATTTCCGTCCGCAAAACGATTTTGCCCAAATAAGACCACTTTGGCCTCCTCTTTAAGTATTGTTTTCAGATGATGATTTTAAGTGTAATTAGATTGGTTCGTTGATTGGTTCTGGGCTCAATATCTAAGTTAATTATACGATGATAACTGATATCGTTATAGCAAAATAATTCTACAAGCCCTATAAATGGGGTGATTTGACAATATAATTTAGGTTGCGTTGTTAACCAAACTTACTATCACTTTTCAAGGCTTTTTAGCCCCCTAATTTGAAAGGACACTGGCCAAATTAAAAGGGGGCATCCTCATCTCTGAAGACGCCCCCCGCTTAATTTACGCAATTATTCAACATGCTTTAATGATTAGCATCAATCGAATCCTCCAATGTCCAAGTAATCGTGCCCTCATAGTCACCTTTCATCGCACCACCATGCACCTTGAGAAGAATCCCCGACTGGTCAGTCCAATCGCTGGCAATATTGAACGGTGTCGTGGTCCCGTCCGAACCGTGATCGGTAATTAACGTCTTTGCCGACAGTGGCTGGGGCTGACTATTCTGACCATCACTATAGACCAGCTCGCCGTCCAGCGCTGCTGTCTTTGAAGTCAGTGTCGACGCCTGAGCATACAGCTGCCATGTTGTCCCCTTCTTGGCAGTATCATCAATGTTAAACGACCAGTTCGGGTCAGAACGGCTGACAGTCTGATCCGAGCCGGTGAGGTCAGCCGTATAGGTGAGATTTCCAGAGGTGCTGCCAAAGTCAACATCCCCGATAATGATGGTTAAAGTGACATCTTCTATATAACCATTCTTCCCGTCCACCGCCTGAAGCTTTAACTCATAGGAACCGGGTGCAAATGTGCCAATTTCAGGTACCGCTGTATACTTAAATCCAGATGCTGGATTATCTTTATCGTCTAAGGTAATCGTTTTAATTTTAGCATTAACCCCCGTTTCTTTATTCACTAGCCAACCCGAAAGTTGAATGTTACTGCTTATAATCGGCAACCCATCGCCTCGTTCAATTCTGCCAGTCACCACTGGGGTTTCACCTTTATTCACGTGAATCGTTGTCTGATCTGGAATCAGGGAAAACGCCGGTAAGTCCTGCACTGTACTGGAGAAGCGGCTAACACTGGCACTCGCCATCGTTCCGCTCCCGACGAAGTTACTCGTCGTGTCGGGAACGGAATAAGCCTTATCGTTTAGCATTTTACCGGTTAATGTAATCGTCGCCGTCTGACTACCTGAACTCAGTGTGCCCACGCTTTCTTCAATACTTTGTCCGGTAGTGGCTGCTCCTTGCAGCTTGCTCATATCAATACTCCGACTGGTACTACCATCCGCTGCTGTCACATGACCCGAAGTTACCCGAATGCCCTTGGGCACATGCAGCTGCGCCATGACGTTTGTCCAGTCTGTATCACCAGAATCGTACTTAACGGTGTAATCCAGTTTGACTGCATCGCCACCCTTAATCGTATCGCCAGACGCTACCACACGGTTATCCGTCGTATCCGTGAGCTTAGCTGTTGCCGACCCATTGGCTTGCCCCGGAACATGTTCGAAAGCAACCAGACTATCCTGGGTACCATCGTCTTTGTCTACGGAATCGCTCGACCAAGTCTGCCCAGTCGAGCCAGTCATTCCCCAGTAAACCCTACTACTTGATCCGGTTAATCCTAATTTTGAAATATCTAAATTTGTAATTACATACCTATTAGACGACTGCTTAGCCCCGGTCGTTGGGTTCTTGTCATCATAACGATAATCCATCGTCCCAACTGTGCTTCCCGCAGCGGGTGCTGTGTAATTCAAAGTCACATGGTGCCAGGCTCTGTCAGATAGGAGTGTACCATTCCCATCAGTAATCAGTCCAAAATGCGTTTGTTTATAGTAATAGTATTGTTGCCTGCTTGATAAAAGGCCATTTTTTCCATAGCCCTTATCCGCCTCATAAGTCGCCCCATCTGCAGGATATCCAGAGGAGATATGCTCGCGTGTTAGACCTTGACTAGTCGTATTTCCAGTAGAATTACTGTAGCCCAACGACTGACCTAGGTCAAAAGCAGAAGGCTGGTTCGCTGACAAATCCCAATAATTCAGTGTCGGCAAAAAACTTCCTGTATCCCATTTTTTAGATGGGTCCACATTATTCAGCTCCGTATCAAATTCCAACGCCCAACTGTTGGGAATCGCCTGACCAGCAATTATATCGGCCCCACCCTTGGTCGACTTGGGGTCAGCGCCCCAGACCCCCAAGGCTTCACCGGTGCCTGAGAATTGATTGCCCTCGTTGTTATTGTGTAGAACAAAAGCCATTCCCTCACCCGGGCTCGTCGTAACATCAGCACTGCTGTAAATCCACATAGAGAATGTCTGATTCTTACTCAAGTCAAAAGATGGTTTCTTCGACCAAATCGCGCCGCCAGCGTCATGTGTCCCTTGCGCAGTGAGCTGAACGGCATCCATCGGCAAGTGATTAGCACTATCAGGAACGTTGACGACCTTTGCGGAATTTTCTTTTCCAGTCTTCCCCAACACTGAAGGCACATCAAAGTACGGCTGACCCCCAACCGGGATTCCCTGTGGCACACTGTCGATTGGTGCCGCTTGTGCTATCGGTGCGTGAAGTAGCCCCATTGTGGCGGCCACAACCACACCAATGATTAGTCCCAAACGCTTGTTAATTTTCATATCATTTCCCCCTACGGTTCAAAAGCAGCTTGAACCTACTAGTACCTCAACTCTCAATTTTATTGCCACGCCGCATGCTGTGGCATTTAGTCATTGGCGTAACCCCATGGCGAACCACCGTTCAGACCGATTAACCTCACTAGTCATTGCGTCAATCATTGTTTTAACGATACAGCGGTCTTATGGTAAATATATTAAACTTACTTTTCGAAAAAGGATAAAAGAAGAATATATTCACCGAAACGTTATTTTCACGGGTTACTAGTTTCGTTATGCCCATGATATCACATCAGAAAGCGTTTCCACAACGAAAAGTATTATTTAATTTGTAAATAAAAAACCACCCACATTTCTGCAGGTGGTTAATTCATTTTAACCGTAATTATCAGGCATATGGTCTATGGTGCAGAAGTCAGCGTCCACAAGATCTCACCACTATAGGTCCCTTGGGTGGCGCCACCATCAATGTTCAATAGTAGTCCGGTGTCACCACTCCAATCATTTGCCACATTCGTCGTCTCGGCAGTCCCGTCCGAGCTACCAGTATCAACGGCGACGGCCGTCGTCCCCAGCGTCTGTGGTTTAGCTGTCGGCGTACTCTTATAGATCAGTGCCCCATCCAGCTCATTGCCGGGGGCATCCACGTCATTGCGGTAAAGTCCGTTTGTCTGTGCGCTCAGCGACCAGGTACTGCCCTTAGTCAGCGTATCATCCACATCTAAGGTCCAACCACCATCCCGTTTGACGGTCTGGTCACTCCCCGTGAGGAAGGTTGGCGTGAAGGTCAGCTTGGATGACGTATCGCCAAGCTTGATCTGGCCAATCGTCACGGTCGCCGTAGCCGTAGCAGAATTCTCCGTACCGTCTGTGGCATAGAGTTCAAGCTGATGGGGATTGGGCGTGGTCGTCAACTTACTGCTGGGAACCGTGACGCTAAATGTCCGCGTCGTCCCACTGCCAGTCGGGTGCGCATCAGCAGCGGGTAAAGTATAGTCGTTACCATCCCAAATGGCATGCAGTGTCACATCGGCATTAGCCGTACTCGTGGCGGGCACGCCAATCGTCCCCGTTACCTTGGCCCCACTCGTCGCGCCCGCATTGATTGACTGCGTTTGACTATTGGCAGCGAGATTCAGTGTCAGCGCGGATTTGGTCACGTTAAAACTTGGCGTCGTGGCCGTAGTAATCGCGTTACTCCCGATAAATTCACTCGTCGCCACAGCCCGCGATCCAGCTGTGTTAGTCACCGTGCCATCCAGCGTCACGGTAGCCGTGCCATTGGTGGCTGCGGACAAGTCGCCCAAGTTAACGTCGACATAGCCATCGCTAGCCGGCGTCGTGCTGAAGCTATGGTTAGCACCGTCGTTATCAATTTGATAACTCCCACTATTGAGCGTAACACCGTCAGGTACTTTCAGTTTGGCGTTAATCCCCTTCCAATCACGATTGTTACTCTGATCACTAAGATTATAGATCAGCTGTACGCGATCATTACCCTTAACAAACGAAGACCCCGTAGTAATGACCTTGTTCTGCGTCTTGTCGGTCATTGTCACATCTGACTTGGCCTCAACCTGCGTGGGTACTTGTTCGAAAACGACCAGGCTGGTTTCAGTCCCTTCATTGGCAAGATCAGTGTCCGGTGTATCACCCGTAGAACCGGTAAAGCCCCAGTAAACATCGGGATTATTCTCGCTGACATTTAGTTTGTTTAAGTCGATATCCTCCGTCACTGACTCTGCATCGCGATTAGGCCCACCCGTCGTCGGGTCCTCATTGTCATAGGTGTAGGTCATCTGACCATTGGTACTTCCCGATGTGGGTGCCTTGTAGTCAATGACCACGTGGTGCCAAGCAGCATCACTGATGATATCAGTACCACCCGGGTCTTGAATCAATCCGATATGCTTCTGCGTATAGTAGTAGCCCGTTCGTGGGAAAAGCGAGAATCCCGGGAATGTTGCCGCCTGACCCGTTCCAGTGTAGGTATCATCCTGAGCGGGATAGCCCGATGCCAAGTGCTGGCTCTTAATATCTTCAGTAGGGGTCGCAGCATCAGTGCCGCTATACCCAATGCCTTGGCCATTGTCGAAGTCACTGGGGACTGTACTGCTAATATTCCATCCAGAAGCGGGCACGGTCTTATTCAGCCGTGTGTCGAATTCCAACGCCCAACTATTCTGAATTGCGGTGCCAGCAATCGCATTATTCGTCGCTGACCTGGGATCAACACCCCAGACACCTAACGACTCGCCAGGCCCGGAGAAGGCTCGATTGCCCTCATTAGTTCGCGTGTCATTCTGCAAGACAAAGGCCATGCCGTCGCCGACCTGTTCACCCGTGACGCCACTCACGTAGATCCACATAGAGGCTCGTTGATTCTGATACATGTCAAACGACTTGTCATGTGACCACACGGCACCCCCAGTATCATGGGCCCCATATGAAGAAAGCTCGACGCCGTCCATGGGAGCTAGCGAGGATCGGCCGGAATCTGGCAGAATTTTTGCCGCATTCGCCACGTTATTAGTGCCTAACGACCCGGGCACGTCAAAGTATCCCTTGCCATCGACTTTAAGTCCCTGCGGTGCCGTCTGCATCACATCACTAGGTGCCGTTGATGCGGCGGCTGACGTTACCCCCTGCCACAGGCTTAGCGCCACAATTGTCATGACGCTCAATAAGATTTTATTTCGTAGCTTCATTGCTATGCTTCCCTTTTGAATTTCAGGAGTAATCGTCTTGGATTACTCGGTGTACCGACCAGCTACAGGCCTGGTGATAAGCTTATTTCACGTCAAAGAACCTGGCAATGAATTTCGCCAGATTCGTTCAATTTCAACTTAATTTCTATCAAATAAAGTATAGCACCTACATTAATAAATTAAAGTGACCTACCTACTTATTTCATTTCAACCAAGCATAGCTGCTTACACCTCAAAACAAAAAAATCACCCACGTTTCCGCGAATGATTTCTGTTTCAAACATTAAACAGCCGAATTAACAAATGTCCAATGGATGGTGCCACTATAATTACCAGCCGATGCGCCACCTCTTATAAGTAATCTAATTCCAGAATTATCTGTCCAATTCTGCGCAATGTTAGTCGTCTTAGTCGTGTCATCGCCACTCGGCGCGCCACTAGCAATCGGTGTAGCTGTAGCTGGTGAGGTTCCCAAAGCCTTATCTGTACCATCCGCCTCCGGATAGACCAAGTTGCCATCCAGAGTCGTCGTGACGGCAGTCTGCTTAGGATCAGTCGTTAATGGATCAGCATACGCGTAGAGTTGCCAATTACCACTTCCTGGGGCCCTAGAATCAACCACATCTAACCCCCAATCGTTGTCTCGCTTGAGTGTCGTGTCTGCCCCCGAACCAGTCAGAGTCATATTTCCGAACGACATATCTTCACTTGTATCACCTAAATCTACCGTCCCAGCAATAATCTCAGTAGAAACGACTGGTGACCGTCCATCGTCTGGATTATTATCCGTTGCATAAAAACTCACGGTATTAGAGCCCGCCTTCAACTTAGAGTTAGGTATCGTATAATGGAATCCAGTCGTTCCATAGTTTCCATCATAATAATCGTCGTCACCCTGTTTGAAAGTATCTTGTGCAACGCCATTCAACGTCGGATGAATGGTTATATCTGCTGGCATCACATTTTTGTCATCTGGGACGACCACACCAATAACCTTAGCATCTGCTCCCCCCCCATAATTCACATGCCACACTCTATCGGAGGTTTCCGTGTCTATATCCATAGACAACTTGGACTTCCCAATATTGAAGCCTGTTAGCTTAGCAGTAGAAGACGCATTAGTCCCCTGGAAGTAACTCGTTGTACTGTCTTCAGTCGTAGCAACATTTGATGTCGTCCCATAGAGTGTAATCTTTTCTTCTTGTGTATCAGTCAGTGTCACACCATTACCATCACTGCCCAACGCAACTGGAAGTTCTGTACCATTTAGCTTTGAAATATCAACACTACCACCATCTGAGCCGTCAGGACTTGTTATCCTTCCAGAGGAGAGTTGAATACTCTTAGGAATAGTCAATGAAGCATTAACGTTCTTCCAATCCTTCAAACCACCATCACGCTTAAATGTATACTCAAGCTTGACTGGCGTTCCACCAGAAATCGTAGGTGTTGAAGTACTACCGTCTACCGCAGTGTAGTTTCCTGAATCGTCTTTTGTACTCAATTTAGCCGTTGCACTCGTTTCAGCTTCGCCTGGAATTTGATCAAAAGCAACCAGATTATTTTCAGTTGCTTCGCCGGTTGAACCCGTGAAGCCCCATCTAACTTTTGTAGTGTCTCCAAACGCACTAAGCTTAATGGGCACCGTGGCACTATCTGTGGAGGCCTTAGCTAATCCCGTTTCAGGATCTTTGTCGTTAAACGTATATTTCATCTTGCCATTAACATCCCCATTTACTGGCGGCGTATAATCAAGCGTAATATGATGCCACCGACGATCGCTCATTCCATATCCTGTAGCACTTTCACCTAAGTAACCCAAATGCTGCATTTTATAGTAATAATAGTCTGTTGGTGATTTTTGCCAAGTTTTTCCAAATAGTCCTGAAATTGTACTCCATGTTGTCTTTACACCTGTCTGCGTCGCTGACGAATAAGTCTCAGTCTGCCCAGGATAATTTGAAGCAATATGATTGATATTACTAGGGATTGCAGTCCCGCTACCACTTGGATTTCCTGAAGAATCAAAACTGTTATAGTAATTTCCCAAATCAAAAGATGCAGGACTCACATCATCCAGATTCCATTGAACCTGACCTATAAGTGCTAGTGCAGTACCAGTAGCTGGTGGCGTATCCACATTGCTATGTGTATCAAACTCTAAGGCCCAACTTTTCTGAATTGCCGAAGTTGCCAAATCATTCGCTGTATATTCTTCAGGATCCACACCCCAGACTCCCATGCTCTCACCTTTACCTGGCACATCTACAGTCCGATCTGTACTACTGCTCTTCCCCCACGTTTTAGTCCCAGAAAAAGCGTTTACACCATCGTCATCATTCTGAAGTACAAAGGCCATACCATCACCAATAGACTCAGACTTATTATCACCTTCACCACTCGTATAAATCCACATTGAGGCCGTTTCAGGTTGTGTCAGATCAAAAGTTTTGTCAACAGACCAGATAGACCCCCAAGTGTTCTTATTAGTACTACCAGCCTTAGAAATCTGAATCACTGAATTCCCAGTTCCAGCAGGGCTTCCAACACCCTCGTTGCTGCCCATCACCTCTGCGACATTTTTCCCTGTAACCCCACTAACGTCATTACTAATTTTAAAGTAGTCTTTATATTCTGCACTTGATAAATCTACACCTTGTGGTGCGCCTGCTAATGCTGCGGCGTTAGTCTCATACGTTGGCGCATCTACAGCTTGGGCGTTAATCTTGTTTGACCACAGCCCTAGTCCGGCCACAGCCAAAGTCACAGCCACGCCTAATATTCCCTTCTTCATTTGCATCTAAATAACCCCCTCGTCCGAATATTTTCGGGCTTTTCGTGCATCCTCAACTTTTTAAAAGTGCATTATTTTTTCGTTTTATAGTGGCTAACTATCCAATTTGGCCCCTTATCAAGCCAAGCGACTCATTCAACGTATGTATTTTAACTAAATTTACTTGATACCCGCTAACGAATCCTGTTAAGAACATTTAACCGCCCTAATAAATATAGTATACCATCAGCGGCTCATAAATATAAGAGTAAATATTGATAATATTATAGTTAACAGCAAGTACAACAATCGCTTTAATATCAGCATTTAAGCCGTTTTCACAAGAGACATCTCCGCTTTAGCTGTATTGCTATCACTAGTCTTGTTCGTAGCTGATTTGTTCACAAGAAATCACTTATGTAACATTAAATTTGCCTAAAAATAGGACACCAAAAACAATCCAATTTTTCGCGAGTTTTAGCATTTCGGCCTAAAAAAGGTGCCGCCCGTAATCATCACGGGCGACACCTCTCTCTTTTAAACTATTCAACTGAATTAACAAATGACCAATTAATCGTTCCAGAATAAGCGCCCTCAACCGCACCACTGTTGACCTTTAGCCGGATACCAGTATCAGCCGTCCAATCAGCCGCAATGTTGGTTGAGCTGGCCGTACCATCTGAAGTGCCACTTGCAATCACCGGTGAGTCGCTACTATTCAGGGTCGTGGTAGTCCCAGCCTTATCCGTGTAGACAAGCGCGCCATCCAGTGGCGTACTCGTTGCCGTCCCGTTAAGGTACATACCATCAGTATTGGCCGTAACTGCCCAGGTACTATTCTTGGTCTGGCTGTCATCCACGTTCAGGCTCCAATCGTCCGAGCGGTCAACGAGGATACTCCCACTACCAGTCAACGTCGTGGGTTCAAAGACCAAATCACCACTTGTGTGACCAAAGCCCACCGTTCCGGCAGTCACCGTGGTCGATACCGTCGCTGATTTGTCACCGGCTGTATCGGTCGCGTAGAAACTAACGGTATTGTCTCCGGCAGTTAACTTACTATTAGCGATGGGATATTTGAAACCATACATGATTCCGTTGGTCACATCATTTAAATCTACAGTATCTTGTGCCTCACCATTAATCGTCGGATGAAGTGTAATGTCATCATTATTCATCGTCGTATCAGACGGCACGGCCACCCCTACAACAGTAGCGTCGTCAGAACTGCCAGCGTTAACAGCTAAAGTACTACTGTCCTCATCCAATGCCATCGCTAGTGCTGGATTAACCTTCTTGGTAATGGTGAAGCTCGGTGTCTTCGCCGTCGAGGTCGCGTTGCTTCCCACGAAGTAACTCGTTTGCGACGCTTCACTAACATCACTGGTAGATGCCACATCCTTGACTTTTCCGTATAAGGTCACCGTGGCCTTCTGCGTACCACTCAAGGTCAACCCACTATCCGCCAGTGGCACTGACAGCTTCTGACCGTCGCCTGCAGAAGTTGGTGCCTCAATCTTCGACACATCGACTTTGTTATCGTTGCTATCCGTGTAGCTGGCATCCGGGTACGCAATCGACCCCGAAGTCACGTCAATATCATCCGGAATCGTGAGATCCCCATTGACCGACTTCCAATCTTCATCTCCGCCAGTCCGTTCCAACGTATACGTTAGCTTAACATCGCTGTCACCGGAAACGGAATCGCCATCGCTGACATCATTAGTGTAGTCACCGGCATTATCCTTAGTAGTCATCGTTGCCGATGCGGCAGTCTGTGCCTCACCAGGGATCTGATCAAAGACAACCAAGTTATTTTCTGAATATAATCCAGTTGATCCGGTAAATCCCCAGCGAACCTTGGTCTGACCGGAACTTAGATTAAACTCACTCAAATCAATTGGAACCGTCGCATAGTCCGTCGACTTCTGCGGCAGACCCGTATCAGGATTTTTATCGTTATACGTGTAGGTCATGGACCCCTTACCACCGGAAGTTGTCGGTGGCGTATAGGTCACGGTGATATGATGCCACCGGTGATCGGAAAGTTTCCCAATACCGCCCGTGGCCCCTTCATCTAAGAGGCCTTCATGTTGGAGATTGTAGTAGTAGAACGTCCCACTCCCATTGATCATGTTTCCCGTCAATGGATTTTTAATTTTTCCTTTGCCGACAACACTAGTCCCAGTATACGTGTCGGTATCCCCGGGATAATTAGACGCGATGTGGGTGTCCGTAATCTTAGACTGGCTGGACGGTGTATCAGCCGGTCCACTGATATCGTAGGATGAAGGATCACTGTCCGCAAAATCATACGAGCTATTCGTCCACCCAATTAAGGAGCCCCAGTAAGTCCCCCGTTGCGGCATTTCATTATTCGGGAACGTGTCAAATTCAAGTGCCCAACTATTTTGGATTGCCGACGAAGCTGGGTTGGTATTGTTGAAATACTGATTCGCGACACCCCAAACGCCCATAGACTGGCCGGGCCCGGAATAGGCATCGGTTCCGCCATTCTGGAGAACGAAGGCCATCCCGTCACCAACGTTTGCCGTATTTTCACCACTCGCATAGATCCACATCGAGGCCGTTTCACTCTTACTCAAGTCAAACGATTCATCCGTCGACCAGATTGTCCCCCAACTATCCTGCACGCCGGCTTGAGAAATCTGAATGGCTGAGTTTCCAGTGCCAGCCGGACTCCCGGCCTTGACCAGTTCGGCCGCGTTGTTCCCAGTCGCCGAGTCCACTGATTTATCAATGGTAAAGTAGTTCGCATCCAAGCCGTTCTGCAGGTCAACCCCCTGAGGCGCGCCATCTAAAGCTGCTTGGCCGGTATTAAAAATTGTAGAATTGGCGCTAGCCGATATCGTCGACCACCCACCCAATCCAGCTATGGTCAGTACGGCCATTCCCAACATGCTCTTCTTGATATTCATCGCACGAACCCCCTTGCCCGGTAGTCGACCGGCTCACTCTAATTTCCTCAACTCGACGTATGACACTATCCATTCACTCATTCGTGGAAAACTAACTTTGGCTATGAAGATGTGCTCTCCCATGGCTGTTTGTTAGTCATCCTAGTAAATATAGTATACCATCATGAGACGGATTTTGTTCGACGTTTCAGGGGATTGATTGTTGGTTTTAAGATTGCTTTAAGGTACCGCCATTTAAAGGATTATTAGGCTTTAAACATTTAGCACTAGTTTTGCCGCGTTATAATTGTATGCTGATTTTAGTTACACATCATTTGCTTTATAACGTGCTCAATTTTTGCAATTGTTCAACTAAATATACGTTATACCAAAAAGAGAATCATACCCTTTCCATTGCCAATACCGCATAGATTTTTCTTAACGTCATACACCGTCATTTTCATTAACACGTTATCAAGAATTCAGTCCAAAACAAAAACACTCTGATGACGATCGGCATTTCTGCTAATCTTCATCAGAGCGTTATTTTATAATCTATTCAGTTTCGTCCGTGTCATCATCTTTCTTCCGATTCTTCATCAGTAAGTAAACGATAATGGCTAACAGCAGGACAATTAAAATCCCACCACCAACGAACCACCAAAGATAACTCTTCTGTGGTGTATTGATCCGGTTCTTCAGTGAACTAATATCCTTTTGGGTAATCGTAAAGTTCTTAGTGAACTGCCAGTGATAACCACCCTTGGCATACGCATCAAGTTTCAATGTGTAATCACCCGCAGTTAACTGCTTGTCACCCCAAGGAATGGAGTAATTGAAGTTCGAATTAGGTGCCATTGCCATACCTTCCTTAGTCTGACTCAAGACAGTCTTTGAACTACCTTGCTTTGTGACCTTAGAAACCACCTTCAACGCCTTCATCAAACCTGGACGAGGATTTTGTAAATTGGCTTGAACTTGACTAAAGCCATTGATTGATCCGGCTTTAACCGCATTCAATCGCATATCAGGCGCAACATCAATACCGCTCTCACGCAAACGAACACCCACTACGTAAGCAAAAGCATTGCTAATCGTCACACCATTCTTCTTGCTACCCGTGTTGTTATCTTTAAGCTCTTTGACATAAACACCGCCCAAGATCATACCGTCGATCTTCTTGGCTGGCATTTTGTAATTTACAGAAACTTTCTTAGAACTCTTTGCATTAACGGTAACTTTCTGCGTATCATTTTTGCCAAATACGTCCTTGATACCAACTTTTAGAGAACTATCCAGTTTGGGATTGCTTTGACTATAATCGATAACCCCGTTGGTATTGGTCATTGCTTGATTAACACCAACCTGGAACTTCTTTGCTGACTTGCTTGAGTTATGAATAACAATCGTTAGTTTTTGTTGTTCATTGGGCTTTACGCGAAGTGCAAAGTAAGTCACTTTCTTATCATCCTGATTTTTTGGCGTTATCGTGCTAACTGAGTATCCAACACTTTCCGCCTTCGCAGTCTTAGTCTGCTGCATCCAACCAAACGCTACTAACAACGTCCCTAACGTTACTAATACCCTCAACCAACGTTTCATGGTCAACCTGCCTCCATCATTTTATAAACCGTTTTCTTCATTGTAACAAAGAATGCGGTAGCTGTCGCTACCGCATTCCGAATTTAATATTTATGGTAATTCAGCTTGTTTTTTAACTATTTGGTTAATTAGCCAGCGTAAGGAGTATTAGCAATTGTCCAGGTCAAACTTGAGGAGTAAGTACCAGCAGCGTTACCACCAGCAATATTTAAGGTTGCATCATTGATTTGATTTCTCCAAGTACCATAACCGTTACCAGCAGCAGCGGTCAAGACAGGAACTGCGTTGGTCTCACCAGGAGTAACAGTCGTTGTGGCACCAGCACCCGCAGCAGCGCTACCAATAGTAGCAGGCTTTAAAGTGTTGTCAGTCTTCCCATCGATATCAGCATTATCAGTTTCTGGTGTACCCTTCAAATCAATAGTAGCACCCAATAACGTCTTTTTCGAGGTTGTATCAGTGAAAGTAGACGCAGCAACCGTTACGTTCCAACCAGCATCACTACCACTATTAACAACTTCAACGGCCCCGCCCTTAGCATCTTTATTAGTCGAATCACCATTTGTTGTAATTCCGGCACCTGAACTAATATCGAAATTGTCAGCCTTACCAGTAACTTTATGAGTACCGAAAGCCAAATCTGGGGCAGCAGTTAATGATACGGCCCCATCATGAGTACCAGTACCATCACCTGGAGTCAACGTAACAGAGGCGTCAGTTGATTGACTATTAGTGTCATCCGCGTTAGCAGTAACAGTAGTGAACCCAAATCCAGCAGCAAGTGCAACAGTAGCGATTAATTGTAAAGTTTTTTTAGTCATGATATTTATCTCCCTCAACTTGATTGTCTTTGTTCTTTACTCTTCTAAACTTCTTGTCCAAAGCGACGACTCTATTTTATGAACCTGCCCCAACTAAAGGCGCTTTATTGAACCATCTGATGAACTCATCTGATTACATAAGTTATAATAGCACGGATTTTGTCTTCTGTCCACAATTAATTATGTGTGGGGAGGATTGTTTTTCTCAAAACTGTTTAATAGTATATGATTATGTTTACAGTATACACAGATAAGTGACGTAATCGCTGGTATATCAGCATTTGTCAAGAGTCAATCTTCATGGTACGATTCATTTTATTAGCTCAATTCAATAAAAATTGTCACGTGATAAGCTATTTTTCATTATCGTTAACAGGGTGTTTGCTCACCATGGGATTTAGTTGAGCAATCGAACCAACTTTAAGGATTCCTTATTTATCAATGCCCCCAGCATTCCGACTCCATGTAACCCCTTTCAAAATTTCACAAGCAAAAAAATTTCAAAAAAAATAACATTTTTTGCAATTTCGCAAAAAATGTCATGATTTTCTTAGTTTTTATTGTTAAATCCACTGTGGAATCCTTTTTGAACCGAGACTGGTGCATCCTTATAGGCCATCTGCTTCACGTAATTGCCACGAATCATCAACCGATTGGCCCCGGTCGCGTCACAGGTAATCAGCGTCACCATGGTCTTCTTGGTCTGGTCGACCACCTTAACATCCGTTGCCGGAATGAACTTTCGTACACTGACCTTGTAGACGAAGACCTTCTTAGCGTTTGTTAAGTAAATTGGCTGACCGACCCGCGTCTTCCAGTATAGCGGACTGAATAAAATCGTTTGTGAACTCATGTGATGCCCCGCCAACGGATAATTTCCCTGACCCATCTGTTGGTCCGGCCGCATGGTACCAGCCGTCAGTGCCAAGACATCATTACTGAGACCCTTGGCAATCGGCAAATGAATCTTTGACTGCGGCATATAGATTTCACCCACCACATGGATATTAGCCGTATTCCAACGCGCGTTGGCCACAGTTGAGAAGTCCAGAGATTTAACCTTACTGAAGTCGTATGACGCCTTTTTCTTCTCGTTCTTCTGCACGGTCTTTTTGGAGATCCGCGGTTGATAGGAAGAAATCAGCCAATTTTTAATCTGTTCGTTAAAGATCAGCCCGAGTGAGATGATAATTAAAATGATAAAAATTGTCGTCCAGAACCACCGCCAGCGATGCTTGGGCTGTTGTTGCTGTTTATCTGCCATAGTTACTGCCACTCCCCCCAGCTTTTCGTTATCTTCACTGGCAAATTTTACCCCATTTACTGTTAAAAACAAAGTGAAATCATTCCACCACGCACCGTGACCAGCAGCTTTCACCGCTTAGTCTTCGCATTCTGACAAGACTTGAAAAGACAGTAAAGGCGAGAAGCCCATCAGCCTCCCGCCACATCGTCATTTATTTTTTACTTTTCTTATCCGGCTTAACCCCTGCCGTAACCCGTGGCTGCCGATTTCCCCGTGCCGCTTCCTGAGCCACCGCCTTTTGCGCGACTAGATTCAGGAAATTAAAGGTATCGTCGAAGTTCGGATTGAACAGCATATCCACAAAGGCCAGGTCATCGATCGTATTCCGGTTCTGAATCGCAATCGAAATCGCATTAGCTGACTGGGCCACCTCGTGCTTACTGAAGAGCTGGGCTCCTAACACCCGTCGATTATCACGGTCATAGACCAGGTTGATCAGCAGCTTATCCGTCGTTGGCATGTAGTCCGGCCGCCAGGTGCCCTCAAAGGTCACGCTATCTGCATTCAGTCCCGCTGAAGCCGCATGACGCAACGTCAGCCCGGATGAAGCCAGCGTCCAGCCAAAGATGTTGATGGCCGAGGTCGCCTGAGTCCCCATGTAGCGTTGCAGGTTACCAAAGACGTTGATACCGGCTAACATCCCCTGCCGCACGGCGTTCGTTGCCAGCGGCGTATAAGCGGGTTGCCCCGTCGGATTGAAGTTGACCACACTGGCATCCCCACAGGCAAAAATGTCTGGATTTGAGGATTGAATGTAATCATTGATGATGATGGCCCCGTGACGATCCATCTTCACTTGCCCGCGTAAGAGCCCCGTGTTGGGGACAAAGCCCGTGCTGACAATCGCTACATCCGCGCGATACGTCTCATCATCGGTCTCAATGGCGAGTCCCTTATCATCCTGAGCGAACGACGTCACTCGGCTATTCAGGGCCACCTTGACGCCTTGTTCCCGTAAAATAGCAACGACCTTGTCTGATAAGTTCTGATCAACGTAGTGGTCCAACAGAATATCCTGCGATTGAATCAATAGAACTTCGTGGCCGGTCCGTGCGTAGCTTTCCGCCAGTTCGGTCCCAATATAGCCCCCACCAATGATGGCGATACGCTTATGATCCTTGGCCGCCTGATAGACCGCCTTCGCCTGTTCGTAATTTTTACACAACAGAACCATGTCTTCATCGATACCGAAGATCGGTGGCACGTTGACCGTCGAACCGGTAGCCACGATAAGCTTATCGTAAGTGTCGTTGGTCAGCTCGCCGGAGTCCATGTCGACAACTTCCACTGTCTTAGCGGCCGCATCGACCTTCAAGACATTGTGTCGCGTGAGGACGTTGGCACCCAGCTCCATTAACTCTTCCGGGGATGAATAGAACATGTCCTCCAGGTGTTTAACCTGGCCATCCAAGAAGAGCGAAATTCCCGTCGACAGGAATGATACATTGGTGTGTCGTTCATAAATGGTAACTTCCGTGTCGGGATGATCCTTTAGGATTTGAATCGCAGCGTTCGTCCCCGCATGGGTGCTTCCAACAATAATGACCTTCATCATAGTTCCCCCTCATATTCTACAACGTATAAATCTAGCTGTGTCCTTCGGCGAGCACACAAAAATCGGGCAACTTGTAAGGCCCATTTTAAATCCAATTATCTACTTTATGACAGTCCGCCAGCTTTTCCCCTCAAAAGACGGCTAATCATCCAAGGGTTGAATTACCCATTAAATATTAACCAC
This sequence comes from Levilactobacillus fuyuanensis, assembly GCF_003946395.1. Taxonomy (GTDB): domain Bacteria; phylum Bacillota; class Bacilli; order Lactobacillales; family Lactobacillaceae; genus Levilactobacillus; species Levilactobacillus fuyuanensis. The sequence continues at coordinate 31,179 of NZ_RHNZ01000011.1, forward strand.
TGATATTACTGCGATTATTGATATATCGGGCGTTAAGCGGCCTATTTCAGTACTGATAGTGTATTCTAACCCAATTAACTTAATTTGTCAAAACAAATCCCTTCACAATTATCGAAGTCCGCATTCTATCGGGGGTTCGCCAACCAAAAAGCTAAGACAAGTAGGCTCTAGCCTAACGCATAGTGTACATGATTAATGCTGTGATTTTGCTTACTTAATGGCTTTTACAAACTGGGGATTGCTGATGATATAGCCACTAGAAACTTTTTTAACGGCGCGTGTTGTCTCGGCGAAAACAGATAGTCTTCCTGATTCTCACCGAAAAATGTGTACAAAAAACCGGTAGCAGTTATACACTGCCACCGGCGACAAATCATATTTATTATAATTAGTCGTTTGCCAAGCCGTACTTCTTGTTGAAACGGTCCACGGCACCATCGGCCTGAGTAAACTTTTGCTTACCAGTGTAGAATGGGTGTGAATCTGAAGAAATTTCGACACGGATCAATGGGTAGGTGTTGCCATCTTCCCATTCAACCGTTTCGGCTGAAGTTGCCGTTGAACCAGACAAGAACTGGAAGCCAGTACTTGAGTCTTGGAACACAACTTCGTGGTAATCTGGGTGAATTCCTTGCTTCATAATGTATTACGCTCCTTTGCCCTGGTTCATCTACTGAGCCAGAGATTGATTTAATCGTCAACCGTTGAATTATACCATGAAACCCAATTACGAGCAATGGCTAATCTTGGCCGTTTTCTACCAAACTTTCTTTACTCACAATCTCAACATCCGCGTTCAACGCCGTCAGCTTAGCCACGATGCGGTCGTAACCCCGCAGAATATTGTCGGCCTCTTCGATTTCAGTATCGCCATCGGCCATGAGTCCCGTGATGACCAGTGCGGCTCCCGCCCGGATTTCACCGGCTTGGACCTGACTGCCAGTCAGCTCCTCACTCGGATCGACCACAATCATGTCGTCTTCTGAACGAATGTTGGCGCCCATCTTCCGCAATTCTGCAATGTGCATGATTCGCTTAGGATAGATGGTATCAATAACCACGCTACTCCCATTCGCCCGGAACAGTAGCGGTGTTAATGGCTGCTGCAGGTCCGTCGCAAATCCAGGAAATGGGATCGTCTTGATACGAATCGGCTTTAAGTTCTCCGAACGTGGCACGTAAATGCTATCTTCGTTGATCTCTAGTGGAACTCCCATTTCAATCATCTTGGCCGTAAAGGCTTCGAGATGTTCTGGAATCACGTTCTTAATGACCACGCCATCCCCGACGGCCGCAGCCATCGACAGGTAAGTCCCGGCCTCGATCCGATCCGGAATAATCGTGTGGGTGTTCATCGCCCGTAGTGTTGGCACACCCTCGATGCGAATCACATCGGTACCAGCCCCACGAATATGCGCACCCATGTTGTTCAGGAACGTCGCAACATCGATGATTTCGGGCTCCTTAGCAGCATTCTCGATCACCGTCGTCCCCACGGCTTTGACCGCCGCGAGAATCGAATTGATCGTGGCCCCAACTGAGACCATGTCCAAGAAGATCCGGGCGCCGTGCAAACCTTCGGGACCGGTCGTGATGCGTACCGTGCCGTCATGTTCTTCCACCGAAGCACCCAAGGCTTCGAATGCCTTGATATGCTGGTCGATTGGCCGTGGACCAATGTTATCGCCACCAGGGAAACTCAGCGTGGCCCGTTGGAACCGCCCCAACAAGGACCCCATAAAATAGTACGATGCCCGTAAGCTCTTGATAGCCTTACTAGGTAGCGGTGCCTCAACGATTTCAGTTGGGTCAATGGTCAAGACCCCATCTTCAAACGTTGAGTGCACGTTCATTGATTTTAGAATTAACATTAAATTGTGCACGTCAAGGATATCCGGTACCATATCAAAACGGACCGGTGTATCAGCGAGAATCGCTGCCGGAATTAAAGCCACTGTGCTGTTTTTGGCGCCACCAATCGTCACTTCTCCGGAAAGACGACGGCCGCCGTGAATTATCATTTTTTTCATTATGAAGCTATCCTCACTTAATAATCTTCCTTTATAATTCCATACAGTCAGATACCATGATAAATAATGCCGGGCAAAAAGACAACACTTTCCCGGGATTCTGGCCAAAATGTAATATTAGCCGACTACAATACCTCGTCTCGGAGGTCATCTAGGTTCTTGGCGAGTATGGTGTCGATAATAATTTGTGTTAATTTATGCGGGGATTCGGGCATGCCGTCCTTCACCCATTTTTTTAAAATATTCTGTAGACCCGCACCGATGTACGCGCCTTGATAGTCTGCGATATGTGGTGGTTTGGGCCCCATGTGGGCGACCAGCTCCTGCATGCGTTTCAACAGGTCGGTCCGCCCCTCGATGAAGACCAGATTGCTTAACTTCTTGTCTTCATAAAAAGCCGTCAGAAGGTGTTCTAAGGCCTGACTGGGCGTTGCCCCCTCTAACGGGTGCAGAGCGGCCACAAAGGCCTTCTCAATGCTCTCCACGCAATCATAGATGTCGGTGTAATACCGGTAAAACGTTGTCCGGTTCACATCGGCCTGCGTACAGACCTCCGTGACTGAAATGGCGTTAATCGGTTTACTCTCAAGTAAAGACAGCACGGTTTCTTGAATCACCCGCTGGGTATACTGGGCACGCCGATTATTCTTAACACCAACCATAGATTTCACTCCTATTTGCCGTCAAACTTACTATTAAGCTTACTCACATCGTGCAATCATCAGCTGTCTTATTGCTGTCACGGCTGACTAACAGAATAATTGTAAGCGTCATTACGTGCCGCCGACCCCCACTTCATGGTAAAGTTAAAGCCGATCAACGCGCAGGTTTCATTCTTGCGTCATTGTCTAATGTACGCGTGATTTAGTCACGCAAATCACCTAAGTTAGGTAAGTGACATGGCTTTAGCGCTAAAATGGCCTAAATTCTTAGACCATTGACGCCAGCGCAGAGCCATTATGAATGCAACACTCTTATTGAAAGTGTCGTTTTTACAACAGTTCTGTTGACATTGGCGCTTGCCAATTAAGTTATTTATTTTTATCATGTTAGACACGGTGTTGCATTAATGTATATTTTATCAGAAATACACCGCAAACAACAGCCGAATTCAGAAAATGGAAGGATTATTTTAAATGCTGGAACTAAAACACATCAAGAAATATTACTACGTGGGGGACTCCGTGACGAAGGCCCTCGACGATGTTTCTGTCGCATTCCGTTCCCAAGAATTCGTCGCCATCCTCGGCCCTAGTGGTTCCGGGAAGACGACCATGCTGAACGGCATCGGCGGCCTGGATATTTACGATTCGGGGGACTTAGCCATCGAAGGTAAGTCGACCAAGGACTTCTCCGCCGCCGACTGGGACGCCTACCGGAACAACTCCGTGGGCTTCATCTTCCAGAGCTACAATATCATCAGCCACCTGAGCATCCTTGATAACGTGGAAATGGGGATGACCCTAAGTGGTGTCTCCAATGCCGAAAAGAAGGAAAAGGCCCTCAAAGCGCTTGACCGCGTTGGCCTGACCGACCACATCAACAAGAAACCTAACCAATTGTCCGGGGGACAACTCCAACGGGTCGCCATCGCGCGGGCTATCGCCAACGAACCAGAAATTCTGTTGTGTGACGAACCAACTGGGGCTCTCGATACCGAGACCAGCGAAGAAATTATGAAGCTGATCAAGGAGCTCTCCGCAGAACGACTGGTCATTATGGTTACCCATAACCCCGATCTGGCCCACGAATATGCTGACCGGATCATCGAGTTCGCCGATGGGAAGATTCAACGCGACTCCGATCCTTATGACGATCATGCCGATGCTGAACAGTTCAAGCTCAAGAAGACCAAAATGACCTTCTGGACCGCATTGAAGCTGTCCTTTAACAACATTCGGACGAAGAAGGGCCGGACCGCTCTGACGGCGTTTGCCTCCAGTATCGGGATCATCGGGATTGCCATCGTCTTGGCCCTCTCCAATGGGTTCCAGACACAGATCAACAAAACCCAGTCCAATACGCTGGCTCAGTTTCCCATCACCATTTCACAAACGGCTCAGGATAGCTCGACCACTGGTCCACAGAACAATAAGAAGACGACCAAGTCTAACAAGGTCGTGGCCAAGATCAGTGACGCCGACAAATCCGTCCACCAGAACAAGATTACCAAGAGTTACTTAAAATATGTTAAAAACATTAACGGTGACTTAAGCAAGAACATCACCTACACCTACTCCACCGGGATGAACCTCCTGCGGCAAACGGACGGGAAGGCCAAGACCGTCTCCTTCTCAAACGCCGACAGTAGTAGTTCTAGCAGTTCGAGTGCCATGCAGTCTGCCATGTCCGCTTCGACTGGGGTTGGCGGTTCCGTCTACCCGAGCGCTAGTGATGGTGGCACGAACTTCCTGAAGAAGCACTACAAGGTTATTGCCGGGACTTATCCCAAGAGCGCCAACGATGTGATCCTACTCGTCGACCGCGACAACTCAACAAACATCAATGCCCTGAAGAATCTAAACTTCGACGTTAAGGACAATCAAAAGTTGAACTACGATAAGATTGTCGGGACAAAAATCAAAGTTGTCAACAACAATAACTACTACCAAAGCCTACCTACTGGCAATTACGTGCCAAACAAGGCCACGAATTCACTCTACAATAACAAGAACAACACGACTATCAAGATTGCCGGCATTCTGCGGGTCAAGTCGAAATCCTCCGAAAACGTCCTGTCTTCCGGGATTGTCTACAGCGACAAGCTGACGCAAAACATTATCAAGGCCAACAAGAACTCTGATATTGTAAAGGCCCAAAAAAAGGCCGACAGCAACGTGATGACGGGGCAAACCGTCAATAAGGATACCAAGACGAACCTGGTCAGCTACCTCGGTGGCTCCACCACGCCAGCAAGTATCCTGATCTACCCGAACACCTTCAAGAACAAGGATAAGGTCCTGCACTACCTGGACAAGTACAACAAGGGTAAGAGCAAATCCGACAAGGTGATCTACACGGATATGGCCGGGACCGTTTCCGACCTGACCGGAGGCTTGATGGACGCCATCACTTACGTCCTCGTCGCCTTCGCCGGGATCTCACTGGTTACCAGTATGATCATGATCGCCATCATCACGTACACCTCCGTCCTCGAACGGACCAAGGAAATCGGAATTCTCAAGGCCTTAGGGGCCCGGAAGAAGGACATCACCCGCGTATTCGATGCTGAAACGTTCATCCTCGGTGTAGGTTCTGGGGTCCTCGGAGTCGTCATCGCCTGGCTCCTGACCTTCCCAATCAATATCGTCTTGAAGAACATTACTGACCTGAGCAACGTCGCGCACTTGAACCCCGTCCATGGGATTGTATTGATTATCATCAGTACCGTCCTGACCATGTTGGGTGGTCACATCCCAGCACGGATGGCAGCCAAGAAGGACGCGGCCACGGCACTGCGTTCAGAATAGGTTAAAATCCATCGCCTGCGGCTGTCAGGCTTCCGTCTCGGTTTGAAACCTCGCGAAATTCACGCGAGTTTCCAAACACGTCCTGCGATGTAAGACCGGGAAGAAACAAACGCCCGGCCTAACATCGCTGCCACGGCTGACTGCATCCTGACCTCCTCCGGCTAGACTAGTTTTTAACCTATGGACATTCGTTACGATAATGACGACAGGTCCTCACACTTCTCAAACTTAACCTAACAGAAAGGTCCCGCAAATCGAAATTGATTTGCGGGACCTTTTACTAATAGTTGCGTTATATCGACTAAAAGCTTGGATTTCATCCAATAGCGATTTCCACCGCCGTTGTCCGGTGACCTACCATGTAAGCCGTGAGGGTGACAGAAATCGGCTCAGCCGTGGGAATTCTCTAGGTGGCAACGCCACTTAGAGAATTGGTGGCTGTGAAACTCGTTTCTCAGAGGTTCATGGCCAAGTCTGGAGACCGCACTGTGGCTCCAGACGTCCGCCCACAGCGTCACGGCCGATTTCTGCCACCCGGTAAGGCGTGCTGGTAAGGCACAGTTAGCCTTCTGCTTCGTGGATGGCGCCTTGAATGTCATCCTTAGAGAAATCATGTTCGCAGTATTCCTGGTCATCCGCCGGCAGATGCTGTTCCAACGTCGAGAACACTTGAACCTGAACATCCCCAGTTACCGTACCGAAGTCCAGCAGGTGTCCGCCAAAGTCGTGAGCCGCCGACAGAAAGTGGTCGTGATAACCACCCACCGCAACACCGTCAAACACTTGTGGTGAGTAGTAACCCAGCAGGGTCCCCTCCACCTTGTCGCGGGTGAAGATACTCTGTTGCTTGGCCGTTTCTGCTAATGACTTGAATGGCCGTTCAGATTTCGCCACGGCCCGGGTCTTCACGTCCGTAAAGGTCCCGGTGACCAGGATGGAAAAGAAGGTATTAGCCTTGTGCGTCAAACCCAGCACTTGGTCGTGCAGCTCTTCCTTGGTGGCATTTTCCACCGTCATCAGTGGCCGGTAAGCGGCGAAGTGGCTGTTGGCAAATGGCAGCGTGAAGCTTTCTGGTACCACATTGACCTCACCACAACTATTCACTTGGTAAGGCTTGCCGTCGAGAATAATCAATTCGCCGTCTAAGCCCTCACCGGTACCGATTCCGGTATCGCCGTGAGCCAGTAACTCTTTCATCGTCAAGGTTCCGGTCAATAGTCCTGGGACCAGTAAGGCCAAGGTCCCATGTTGATAGAGTGTTGCTTCGTTCATATCATTACTCCCTTTAGCTTAAAACATCTTTCAACAATAATGATTTTAGTTTTAAATTGTCCCGATAGTCAACCGGAATCTGAACGACCACGGGTCCCTCAGTCTGGAAGGCTTGGTCTAAGGTCGCTGCCAAATCCTTGGCGTGATCGACGTGTAAGCCAGTAGCACCAAAGCTTTCGGCATACTTGACGTAGTCGACTGGGCCAAAGCTGACCCCGGCTTCGTGGCCGTATTTGGCAATTTCTTGGAACTTCACCATGTCGTAGGCCCCATCGTCCCAGATCAGTTGGACGATCGGTAACTTCAGGCGAACCGCCGTTTCCAACTCTTGGCTGGAGAACAGGAAGCCCCCGTCACCGGCAACCGAAACAATTGGTTGGCCGGGACGTTCCAACGCAGCGGCGATAGCCCATGGAAAGGCAACCCCCAGCGTCTGCATCCCGTTACTGAACAGAAGGTGCCGTGGTTGATAGCTCCGGAAATATCGCGCCATCCAAATGTAGAAACTACCGACATCCACGGTGACCGTGGTTTCATCGTTCACCTTATTCTGTAGGGCTTGGATGATTGCCAATGGGTGAATTCCATGCTGGTCGTCAGCTGCGGGTGCTTCCGCCTGAGCGGCTAACGTCTTACCGGACTTGTCGAGTTGTGCTTGAACCTCTTCGGACAAGGCCCAATCAGCCGGCAATTTCTGAACGATAGCCCGTAACGTCTTGGCAATGTCGGCGTGGACGACCATTTCAGGTTGATAGTCCGTGGTGATTTCAGGTACCACGCTGTCCAAGCTGATCACGTCACCGGTCCGATCGGCATTCCAAATCCGCGCTTCATATTCTACGGGATCGTAGCCAACGGTGATGACCAAATCACTCTGCTTCAGCAGGTTATCGCCAACCTGATTCCGGAAGAGACCAACCCGACCAAAGTAGTTGGTGACCAAGTCGCGAGAAACCACACCGGCCCCTTGGAATGTTTCCACAACGGGAATGGCCGCGTGTTGCAAGAGTTCGCGAATGGCGGCCGTCACGTCGCTGGCCGAGGCCCGCATCCCAGCTAAGATAACAGGCAACTTAGCGTGTTGAATCTTTTCCACGATGGCGTCAACAGTTGCGGCGTCTGCAACACCCTGGTCGACCGTTGGCACAGCCTTGATTTCTGGTCGGTCAACGGCCCCATTCAGGACGTTTTGTGGCAGGGAAATAAAAGTAGCGCCCGCCTTGGGTGCAACTGCCGTCTGGTAAGCGTTTGCAAACGCTTCAGAAAGACTATTGGCATTCTGGACTTCCACGCTGGACTTGGTGGCTGAGCTCATCAGTTCCTTGCTAGGAATACTCTGATGGGTCAGTCGACCAATATCGTCCTGTGGAACTTGCCCACCGAGTGCGATGACGGGGTCCCCTTCAGCTGTGGCCGTGATGAGACTGGTCGTCAGGTTTGATACCCCGGGGCCGGAAGTCGTGGCAACCACGCCAGGCTTGCCGGTCAGTCGGCCAATCCCAGAAGCAATCAACGCCGCGTTCTGCTCATGCCGCGTAATAATTAACTTGGGTGCTCGAGGGTCCTTGCTATATTCAATGCCCTCAAATAGTTGGTCGACCTTGGCTCCTGGAATACCAAAAACATACTTAATACCTTGATTAATCATGCTTTGAATCAGTGCTTGTGCACCAGTTTTCGTATCTTTCACCGTTACCCCGCCTTTTTTTTAAGTTTATTCAGTCATTTGATTGTGTTGACAAGTCAACTTAGATTCATCATAATGGCATTAAGTTGTTTTGTCAACACAGAAGATTTCGGGGAAGGAGTTAGCCATGAAAGATCTCGGTTATTTGGCGCAGGACATTTCGATTCTGCACCGTAAATACTATAAGGACACGCGTGAGGCGTTTGCCAAATTGGGGCTTAACCCTACGGCCGCTTGCGTTTTATTGACGGTCCACGAACACCCCGACATTAATCAAAATCAAGTCGCTAAGACGCTGGTCATCGACAAGGGGCTGACTACCCGCGAGGTCAACAAGATTCTCGGCCTCGGCTACCTGACCAAGACCGCCGGCACGGGCAAGACCCAATTGCTGACGCTGACCCCTGCCGGTGAGGACGTGGTCAACCAGGTCCAAACGATTCGCCGCAGCTGGTGGCAGGATCGCTTCGACCAAACCGGTATCGATGCCAATAGTCCGCTGATTCCAGCGATTGAGGCAGTGGTGACGAATATTATTGAGGTGGATTAATCGGCGAGTAAGATCAGTTGACGTGTACGACGTATGGTGTACACTGTATTTTGGAGGTGGTTTTATGCAAACTAAAGAGACAGATCGTATCAACGCTAGAGTTCAGCATGACGTTAAGGTTCGTGCACAAATTGAGCTTGAAAAAAACGGACTCACAATTTCAGAGTATTTGCGGATTGTTTTAACTTCAGTCGCTAACAACGGTCTTCCTGAACACTTTGCACAACCTAAACAGGAAGTTATCGATTCAGTTATGGAAATGACTGACGCTATGGCCAATAATAAATCATTATCTGGTGGCACCTCCAAAGAAGAGTTTGAACGGTCATTGCGTGAATGAGCCACACTCTTAATGAGACTTCGCAGTTCAAACATCAATTGAGACGCGTCAGGAAGAGTCCTCGTTGGCGTCCTATTTTTGAGGGGCACGTTCCCTTCGATGATGATGACAGATCTCCTTGGGATTATGTCACTGATTGTCTACTTACCGGGAGCGAGATCCCTGATTATTTCTATGTTCATCCTCTACATTTTCCAAAATCATTAGAGAAGCAAATCAAACGTCGGCTGCATACGAGCGAACACGTCACGATTCAAGTCCTTGAGCTACATTTCGACGGTCACAATGGAAATCATTTACTAGTTTTTTTCGATAGTACAGATGTGACGACGCTGTTAGCGATCGGCACTCATAGCGACCTATTTTCGTAAAAATACCCGCACGTAAAACAACGCCACATCTTCCAAAAATATGGATGATGTGGCGTTGTTTTATTTAGCAATATTCAAACCGTTTTCTAACCTAGTCCTTAACTTCCTTGCTAGCAGCGGCGATAAAGTCGCGGAACAAGCCTTCGGGACGGTTTGGCCGTGAGAGGAATTCTGGGTGGTATTGGGAAGCCACGAAGAACTTCTTTTCTGGCAATTCAATGACTTCGACCAGGTGATCGTCAGGAGACGTCCCGGAGAAGACCAGGCCCTTGGCGGCCATTTCGGCCCGGTATTGGTTGTTGAATTCGTAACGGTGGCGGTGACGCTCTTGGACCATTGCCTGGTTGTCGTAAGCCGCAGCGGCTTTGCTTCCTGGCAACAGCTTGCAAGGGTACAGGCCCAACCGTTGGGTCCCACCCATCTCGTGGACGTCGGTCTGATCGGCCATCAGGTCAATGATCTTGTGGCTGGTCTCGGAGTCCATTTCGGTGGAGTTGGCATCCTTGTAGCCGAGAACGTCGCGAGCAAATTCGATGCTGGCCACTTGCATCCCCAGGCAAATCCCGAGAAATGGCACGTCTTGTTCACGAGCGTACTTGATGGCGGTAATCATGCCTTCAATCCCCCGGTCACCGAAACCACCGGGAACGATGATCCCATCGGCAGCACCTAAGATGTCGGCAACGTTGTCGTCGGTAATCTTTTCGGCATCAATCATGTCCAGATCAATCTGAGCATCGACCGGATAGCCGGCGTGTTGTAAGGCTTCGGCGACGGAAATATAAGCATCGTGTAAGCCCACGTACTTGCCGACCAAAGCAATCTTGATGGTCCGCTTTAAGTTCTGCATGTGATCGACCATCTGGGCCCACTTCGTCATGTCGGACTTCGGTGCGTCGACCTTGAAGTGATCCAGGACGATTTGATCTAAGCCCTGCTTTTGTAAAAGCAATGGAATGGAGTAAATGGTTGGTACATCCATGGATTCAATGACCGCGGAAGGTTGCACATCACAGAATAACGCAATCTTTTGCCGCATGTCATCGGTAATATGGTTTTCAGTCCGGACAACCAGAATGTTGGGTTGAATCCCAATACTCCGAAGTTCCCGGACGGAATGTTGCGTTGGCTTCGTCTTCATTTCGTGAGCCGCGTGCAGCGTTGGGACTAACGTCGTGTGGATGTAAACGACATTTTCATCGCCCACTTCGGATTTCATTTGCCGAATGGCTTCCAGGAAGGGTTGGGATTCAATATCTCCAACGGTCCCACCAATTTCAGTGATGACGAAATCAGCACCCAACGTCTTGCCGGCGCGCATGATTTTTTCCTTGATCATGCCGGTGATGTGAGGGATCACTTGCACAGTTGCTCCCAGATAGTCGCCACGCCGTTCTTTTTCCAAAACTTCTGAATAAATCTTACCAGTCGTCACGTTTGAGTACTTGTTCAGATTGTTATCGATGAAACGTTCGTAATGACCTAAGTCCAAATCCGTTTCGGTCCCATCGTCGGTCACGAAGACTTCCCCATGTTGATAAGGGTTCATCGTGCCGGGATCCACGTTAATGTACGGATCGAATTTCTGAATGGTTACGTTTAACCCACGGTTCTTCAACAGCCGTCCTAGGGAAGCAGCAACGATCCCCTTACCTAGTGATGAAACCACGCCGCCAGTCACAAAAATATATTTGGTCATGTGCAAACTCCTTGTAAGATTATTTAGGGTTTCAAACTATAAAAAAACTCCCTATTCATTCGGAATAGGGAGCACTTCACCGTCCAGTTGTCCTTGCTACAAGTAGCAGGGAGCCCAAAAAATATAGTACCTGTTTTTGGACTGGAGGTCAAGCAAACAGAAAAAATTTATTTCTGTTCTTCGTCATCATCATCGTCATCGTCGGCTTCGTCGTCATCGGCGGAAAAGTCGAGATTGTCAGTATCGTCATCATCTGGTGCTTCCATTTGAGAAAGCTGATCTTCGATACCATCAGGGATGTCTTCTGTATCGTCTTCTTCGTCATCGTCATCGATGCCTAAACCGGTCTGTAACTTACCCAGATCTGGCCCTGACCCAGTGGCGCTATCATCATCGTCGTCATCAGTGACGTAGGTGGTGGTATCGTCGTCTTCTGGATCGTCGTCATCGTAATCGATCACATCATCGTCATCGGTCGTGTCAGCCAAGAAGGCGTTAACCTTCTTACGCTTCTTACGCTTAGGTTGATCTTCATCTTCCTCAGCGTGAACCGTTGCTTCATCGATGGATTCAAACGGATACCAAGTTCGCAGTCCCCAAAGGTTATCACCCAGAGAAATGAAACTACCATCGACATTTAAATCCGTATAGAATTGGGACAGCCGGTCACGAACTTCCGCGTCGCTGTCACCCAAATATGCTTGGACGGCGTTTGCCAAGTCGGCAAAAGCCATCACATCGCCATGTTGTGACAAAATGGCGTGAGCAACTTCGATCATTGATAATTCCTTTTTATTCTGGCCCTCAAAGACTTTTAATTCCAAACTGGTGCACGTCCTTTCCACAGTCTACGAAATATGATACTCGCTTATGCCGTAAATTGCAATCTAATCTTGTAGTTCCCGACTAATTCTTCCCCGGCATAGAGGAGATAGTCGATCTTCACGTTTCCACTAAACGGCTTTTCCTTGAAGCTGGTCTCCAGATATGGCGTGACCGTTTCAATCGGCATCACGCCATAAGGGGTGTTGTACCGGGCAGTCACGCGCTTGCCACTAATGAAATGCAGGCGCAGTTCCGCCTCGGAATTCCGCGTCAGGTGAACTTCACCCTCTGGCGTAAATTTCATCGTCACCGGCGTCTGTTCCCCAGTATCATTGTTGGGTTCCAGGTACCGCAAGTACATGTTGGCTCCCATCTGGACCAGCTGACCATCAACGTCTAACTGGTAGTCGGAAACGTCATCATTTTGCTTGATATGGGTCTCCAAGTGAATCATTACGGGCACCCCCGCTGATAGTTGATCCATCTGCACACTTCCTTTCCGCGAATTGTCTGGGTTAATTATAGTTCATTTCCCGCGGAAAACCTACTTATTATGCTCTTTTAACTAACTTCTGAATCCGTCCGAGATTGGGAAAAGCTATCGTGCCGGAATCTGCTGGAACTACTATCGTTTAAAACAACATCGGCTAATCAACGAATATTAAGCAGCTTTCAATACTATAATTGTGAAAATACAAACTAAATAGAAAATCCTATTTACCCAAGCAACTATATAACGAGTGCTTACGTAGCAACAGGTACATGACATTGTCTTTTTTTATATCTTTCAACTAAGCTTGTGAATGTTTATATATTTCATCACAAAGTATAGACTTTTAAGAATATCCGGATATAATAGTACCCAATGGTAGCTACTATTAAAAGAGAGGTATAATCATGGAATCAGTCACTGAACTGCTCAGCAAATTTGGCTTAACTAGTAGTGAAGCCAAGGTATACGTTTCTCTCCTGCAGATGGACGCATCCACGGGATACAAAATTAGCGGCAAGGCTGGCATAGCTCGTTCGAAAGTTTACAATGTACTTTCCTCACTAACTAGCAAAGGGCTAGTTCTTCAGTCTAAAGATGAAAAATCACTTTACACTGCTTTACCAGTTGAAGAATTAGTTGCCAAACTACAACGGGATAGCAAACAAGATATTGATGGCATTCACAAGTCTCTTAAAAATTTACGCCCTGATGATAATTCTAGTTTGATTTGGTCTGTTGACTCCTACGATCAAGTCTTCGAAAAAGCGTTATTTCAAATTCGAAATTCTAAAGAAAGCCTGTACGTTCAGATCTACTCTGAGGATCTAACTGACGAATTAACCCAGGCGCTTGCAGAGGCTGAAAACCGCCTCCACAAATTCGTTGTCATCTTATTCAGCAATCACCATCGGTATAATCTGCCCTTTAGACGCTTTTATAAGCACTTTTTTGAAGCAGATAAGGTTCTAGACTATGGTGGTCGCTGGATAAATGTGGTGAGTGATGCCGATACCGTTACCTACGGAAAGTTGCCGAATGATTCCGGCAATACTGATGTAATTTGGACTAAAAATAGTTCAATGGTTTTTCTGGCACAAGAGTATGTCCTCCATGATGCTTATAACCTTCGGACGTTGACCATTTTGCATGACGAGGCTGAAGAAAAATTCGGCACTAATTTGGAAGGCGTTCGTAATATATACTTCGATAAATAAAGAAGGGAAATTATTATGCAAAAAATTCTAATCATCGCTATTATTGCAATCAACTTTCTATTCATATTCGTTCTTGTTCGTGACCTCCTTAAACATCGTCACGAAATTATGGAAGAACCGGCGAGTCCCATCTGGACACCGCTTTCACAAATTGTTATCTATTTCCTATCCACATTTGGGATTTCAGATTTTGCAATTTCAACAGCCCTCTATCCCAAGGCCAAATGGGTCACTATGAAAAAGCTTCCTGGAACTTTAAACACACAATGTGTGATTCCTGTATTCGTCATGTCCCTTGCCTACATCTCCACAATCACGGTCGGCGTCAAAACCTTATTAGTCGCTATTATCTGCCAAGTAATCGGTGCCTACCTAGGACCTCGCTTTGTCGTAAAATTACCAGAACATATCATCCGTGTCTTCGTTATTATCGGCTTGTTAGTTGCAACTGGTCTGATCTTAGCTGGTAAGTTTGGTTGGATTCCTTCAAACGGGACAGCAACTGAGCTTTACGGATGGAAACTTTGGACAACCGGTCTCTTGATGTTCGTCTACGGTGCTTTAAACAACATTGGTATTGGTTCTTATGCCCTAACCATGGCAACCGTATATGCCATGGGAATGAACCCCGTAGCTGCCTTTCCAATTATGATGGGTGGTTGCACATTTTCCGTTTCCATTGGAAGCATGCAATTTATCAAGCTTAACGACTACTCACGTAAAATTACCATGTTCTCGGTATTCGGGATCATTGGTGTGCTAATCGCGGTTTACCTGGTTAAGAGTTTAAATACTTCCGTCATTCAATGGATTGTGATTGTTGTCTTACTCTACTCCGCAATTAGCCTCTATCTTGATAGTCGTAAATCAACCGAAGCCGTTTAGGAAAGGACTTTAACTATGCGATATTTATCTGCAAATGATATCAAAACTTTCTTCTCCATGCGTAATGCCATCGACGCAGACACTGAGGCGCTCTCTCTTTACTCTTCGGGCCGTGCTGACATTCCCTTACGGACTAATATCAACATCCCCGAATATAATGGACAGAGTCTTTACATGCCTGGATATGTCAGCGGTGCAGACCCCTCGTTAGGTGTAAAGATTGTCTCCGTTTATCCTGACAACATTGACAAGAAGTTACCCAGTGTTCCAGCAACAATGATTACTTTGGATGCACAGACTGGAATTGTGAACGCAATTTTGGACGGCACCTACCTCACGCAACTCCGTACAGGTGCTGTCCAAGGTGCGGCCACTGAATTACTATCTAATGAAAATAGTAAAACTGCTCTTCTGATCGGAACCGGTGGTCAAGGAATGGCACAATTGGAAGCTATGCTAACAGTGCGTAATCTCGACAAAGTATTTGTCTCCGACCTAGATATGGATCGTGCAAAGAAGTTCTGCGAAACAGCAACACTTAACTTTTCTGAAGTGTTCTCAACGATATTTGAACCTGTAGCTAATCCAAATTCTGTTGTATCTGAGGTTGATATCATTACTTCTGTCACTACTTCTAAGCGCCCCACTTTTGATGGAACTCTAGTCAAACAAGGAGTCCACGTCAATGGCGTTGGTGCTTACACACCAGAAATGTGTGAAATACCAGTTGAACTGCTCAAACAAGCAAATCATATAGTTTTCGACACTATGGACGGCGTCTTGTCAGAAGCCGGGGACATCATTCAGCCACTTAAGCGTGGAGATATCAGCAAACAAGAAATAAGCGGTGAGCTTGGACAAGTGATCAATCAAAATATTGCTGGTCGATCCTCTGAAAAAGATATCACTTTCTTCAAAACTGTCGGAACCGCAGCACTCGACGTTGTTGTAGCGGACCGTATTGTTAAAAAAGCCGAAGAAATGAAAATTGGTATGGAGCTATAAGTGAGCCATAGAAAAACTACTTTCTAGTTGGATTAATACCATCTAGAGGGTAGTTTTTTGCATACCTCTAATTTAATGTTCCATGATGTACGTTACGTTTCATGCCTCAATCAGGAATCACCTTTAATCGCCTTCTCCTGCAACATCACGCAAAATTGGTCCAGACCATGACGTGGCCCCAGTTTTCTAGTATAATGAGAGCATTGAAACGACTTCACGAAAGTAGGTGAGATGATGGGACCCTTCGATTTACCCGGCGACAGCATTCAGACCGTGACCACACCGATCCCGGCCGACCAGAAAAATCTGGCCTTTGGTTACACCAATGCTCTGCTGGACCTGGTACCGACGCTTAAACAGCCCATATTGCACTTCTGGACCATGCAGCCCACGGTTATCATGGGACTGAAGGATAAACGACTTCCCGAGCTGACAGCGGCTATCAGGACCGTTCAGCGGTATGGCTATGATTATGTTCTCCGAAATTCCGGAGGCTTGGCCGTAGTCGCCGATGGTGGCGTCCTGAACGTCTCCCTCTTCTCCCCGCTGACCACACCGATCCCCAGTATTGAAGCGGCTTACGCCCAGATGACCAGTCTCGTGGACGCCGCCTGGCCGGAACTGGCCCTACAAAACTATGAGATCACACGTTCCTACTGTCCCGGCGACTATGATCTGAGCGTTGATGGTCTGAAGATTGCTGGAATTGCCCAGCGTCGAAGCACCAACGCCCTAGTCACCATGCTCTATCTCAGTGTGACCGGTGATCAGCCCATGCGTGGCGAACTAATTCGCAGCTTCTATCGAGCGGGTCTGGGTGACCATACCAACGACTGGGATTTTCCTGACGTCGATCCTAACGTGATGACCACCACAGCTACCTTACTCAATCAACCGCTGACCGTGGGCGATGCCCAGGAGCGCTTCCTCACCGCCTGTTCGACGGCTGGTCTCCGAGTTGGTCGCGCCAAATTGACGGCGATGATGGCCGAGCCACAATTTACGACCATCCTAGAGCGAGAGACCGCCCAGATGGCCCGTCGCCAACCGCGGTTGACCGCTATGTAAACCTTGCTTAATCAGAGTCGTTTCGTTCTGGTTTCATCCCTTGAACTGGTACACTAGGCCCAGCAAGAACGACAACGACGCCATAAAAATAAATTTAAAATTGTCAGGAGGAATCACTGTGAGCTACGCAACCGCGCGACTGCCCCGTGAGAAAGTTTTCCGGGACCCCGTGCATAATTACATTTACGTGCAACATCAAGTTATTTTAGACCTGATCAATTCCCGAGAATTTCAACGACTCCGCCGCATCAAGCAGTTGGGGACGGCCTCGCTGATCTTCCACGGTGCGGAACATTCACGTTTCACCCACTCATTGGGCGTCTATGAAGTGACGCGCCGAATCTGTGATAATTTCCAACGCAATTATCCGACGAAGACGCCGGGTGACGGCGGCTGGGACGACAACGAGCGGCTGACCGCGCTGTGTGCGGCCTTGCTTCACGACATCGGGCACGGCCCATACTCACACACGTTTGAGCACATTTTCCACACGGATCATGAGGCGATTACTGCCGAGATTCTGACTTCGCCCAAGACCGAAGTCAACCAAATCTTACGGCGGGTCAGTCCAACCTTCCCACAAGAAGTCGCCAGTGTGATTCAAAAGACCTATCCAAATCCACAAGTGGTCCAGATGATTTCCAGTCAAATTGACGCCGATCGGATGGACTACCTGTTGCGGGATGCCTACTTCACTGGGACCGAATATGGGACCTTTGACCTGACACGGATTCTGCGGGTCATGCGGCCGTACAAGGACGGTATCGCCTTTGCCATGAATGGCATGCACGCGGTTGAAGACTATATCGTGAGCCGCTTCCAGATGTATCAACAGGTCTACTTCCACCCAGTCTCCCGGTCAATGGAAGTCGTGCTGGATCATCTGCTCGGTCGCGCCAACGAATTGTATCAGGCGGGTGAAAGCGATGAAAGCTTCATCCCCCACTTGTTGTTGCCATTCTTCAACCATGAATTTGACCTAGAAGATTACCTCAATCTAGACGACGGTGTGTTGACGACTTACTTTACGCACTGGCGGCAGTCCCCGGATAAAATTTTAGCCGATCTGGCACACCGCTTCTTGGATCGGAAACCGCTAAAAAGTGCCATTTTCGATGAGCATACGCAACAACAGCTACCGCATCTGCGTGATATGATTCGCTCGGTTGGCTTTAACACTGAATATTACACGGCCACCGACAACAGCTACGACCTGCCCTACGACGATGCTTACGATCCTAAGGTCACACATCCGCTGACGCAAATTGAGCTGCAGGAACCGGATGGCAGTCTGCATGAGCTCTCGACGGTGTCCGACTTGGTTAATGCCATCCGCGGGAAGTTTACCGGGGATCAACGGTTCTTCTTCCCGAAGGAAATGTTGAATCCGGGCAACGATGCGCCGGAGATCTTCCAACCGGTCTTTGACGAATTCGGCGGGTACATCCAAAATGACCAACTCATTGACCAGAATAAATCTGATTAAATCATTATCACTGCCGGATGGAGAGTGATCATGGGAAACGCTAACGACCGTGTCGCAGCGGTTATCGACGTGACCACTCGGACCAGCAACGACAATGACTTGGCGGCGGCCATTTATAAATACGCATTGAACTCAGACTTAGCATAAAAGGAGAATTGCGAACAACATGACAATTAAAATGATTGCGATTGATATTGACGGGACCTTACTGAACGAAAAGAACGAACTGGCACCGGCCACGATTGACGCTGTCCAAGCAGCCAAGGATCAGGGTATCAAGGTCGTTCTGTGTACCGGCCGCCCATTAACTGGGGTGCAACCTTACCTGGACGCCCTCGGCATCAGTGGCGATGACCAATACGCCATCACCTACAATGGTTCGGTGTCCCAGACGGTCTCCGGCAAGATGATGACCAACCACTCCCTGAGTTTCGATGATTACATCGACCTCGAGGCCCTGGCCCGCAAGATGCAGGTGCACTTCCAGATTGAAACACCAGACTTCATTTACACGGCAAATAAGGATCTCAGCGGCTACACGATCTTCGAAAGTTACCTGGTACGCATGCTGATTCGTTACCGTGAAGTCGGTGAAATGGACCGCGATTTAACCATTTCCAAGGCCATGTTCGTGGATGAACCCGAGATTATCAACCGGGTCAACAAGGAAATCTCCCAAGACGTTCGTGAACGGTACTACGTGGTTCAAAGCACACCATTCTTCATTGAAGTCATGAACAAGAAGGCTAGCAAGGGGAATACGCTAGGTGAACTGGCTACTAAGCTGGGCTTCACGGCTGATGAAGTCATGGCCTTGGGTGATCAAGGTAACGACCTGACCATGATTCAGTACGCCGGCCTCGGTGTCGCCATGGGTAACGCCATCGACGAAGTCAAGGACGCCGCCCAAGCTGTAACGCTGACCAACGCCGAAGATGGTGTGGCAGCAGCTATCCGGAAATACGCTTTAAAGTAAGCTGAATTTGATTTTAGGATTGACCGATGGCAACTTAGTCGGTCAATTTTTTTGCGTGACTTTCTTCCAACGCCTTCAATCGCCAGTAATCCGCATCGTAACGTAGCCAAAAATCTGCTGGCACTTTCATGATTTTTGTAAGTCCTTCGGCAAAATCGGTCGTAATGACAGCCGTCCCGTCCAAGACGCCTTCCACATAGGATACCGTGGTATGGGTTATTCGAGCCAAATCGGCTGGTGATATCTTCAAATAATCAATGGCTTCTGATAGCGTTCCACCTGGGGCAACTGGGAAATTTGACTTATAAGCTAATTTTTTATGAAGCATGGTAATCAACAACCTCCTTGATAACAATCCCAACAACTTCTGTTTTAACGACACACGGTCCGCCAAACCGATCTAAGCCTCGAAAGACCAGGCGCATGTTTGCGGTAACCGCAACGGCAAAGCATCCCTTTCGATTTCCAGTCAATGCATGCAACCGCGGTGGCGGTACATACGCGATTTGACTAAGATCATCAGCGGCTTCCAATTCCTTAATCCGTTTTCCTAAGTTAATGGCTTCTTTTGGTCCGAAATGACCCGTCAAAGCTGCCATACTTTTAAAATGTTTTTCTAACCGTCCCTGCTCAAATCGAATCTCCATCAATTCGCTCCCCCTAGGCAACTCCTGTGAGCTCCTAAGGACTAACTACGTAATTGCGGTCGAAATAAACGTGAGATTTCCAAACTTTTTAAAATTTTTTCTATGCAATCCGGTGCCCCTCATACTACACGACTCCCTGTCCGATTGATAGAAAAACCAGCCGCAATCGTATTGGGGGTCGAATTAGTTAAGCTGACGCACCACCATCGTCAAAAATCATTTCACTTTGTCGCCACGACAAAAAGGATGTTCGCCACTTGGCCAACATCCCCGTCACTACACTGATTTAATTTTCAGCATCGCCAGCAAGCTTCTCAATCCCTAAAACAAGGTCAAGATAACCCCAAAAACGATGTAAATGGCGCCAGCTAACAGCCCGAAACGCGCGCCGCCATTCACTACAATCGGTGAATTTTTCACGCTCGCCACGTGCCGCACGTCAACCTTTTCTCCGGGCAGTGGTTCCTGCCCCTTCTTACGCTTGTGCCGCCAGCCAGTAAACATATGTCCCTTGGCCAACACACAGATCAAGCCAAAGAGCACCAAAGCTAGCCCCACCATAAATAACAGGTTACCAATTACCATCAAGGGTTGCCCCAAGATACGCATGGCTAGGGCAACTAGCAGACCACCGGCAACCCAGCCCGTGGTCCATCTCTGCCAACTTTTCATTACCTAAACTCCCTTCAGCGTTAGCCCAGCAACTAACGGGTTTTATTTCAAAAATGATATAAGAAAAAAACTTGAGCCAACGCCCAGCGCCGCTCAAGTTTTTTTGTCTGTTTTATTGTTCGTGACTCCGGAAACGGTTCTTGAACAATGGGCTGACCGGCCGGTTTTCGTTAATCCGCTTGATGGCTTGGCCAATCAGGGGACCGACGGAAATTTGTTGAATCTTTTCAATCTGCTTGTCGGCAGTCAATTGAATCGAGTCCGTCACCACTAACTTCTTAATTGGTGAGTCCTTGATTCGTTCGATTGCGGGACCGGATAATACCGGGTGGGTACAGCTAGCGTAGACTTCCTTGGCGCCAGCTTCCATCAAGGCTTTCGACCCCAATGTAATAGTCCCAGCGGTATCAATCATATCATCGATCATGATACAACGCTTGCCCTTGACGTCCCCAATAATATTCATGATTTCCGCAACATTGGCCCGTGGCCGCCGCTTGTCAATAATGGCAATCGGTGCCTTCAGGAATTCAGCCAATGCTCGTGCACGCGTCACCCCACCATGGTCAGGTGAAACGACAACGGCATCTTCATCCAAGTGGTTGGTCAAGAAGTAATCGGCCAACAATGGTGCGCCCATCAAATGATCAACAGGAACGTCGAAGAACCCTTGAATTTGGGCAGCATGCAAGTCTAAAGCCAAGACCCGCGTAACGCCTGCCGTTTGTAACATGTTTGCCACTAATTTCGCCGTGATTGGTTCCCGTGACCGGGCTTTCCGGTCTTGACGAGCATAGCCGTAGTACGGAATGACCACGTTGATGGTAGCCGCACTCGCGCGCCGCAAAGCATCGATCATGATCAACAGTTCCATCAAATTGTCGTTGACGGGAGCCGACGTCGACTGAATAACGTAGACGTGGCAGCCCCGCACACTCTGTTCGATGTTAATGCGAATTTCACCGTCGCTGAACCGGTCCACCGAAGTTTTCCCCAATTCAACACCAACTTCGTTAGCAATCTTACGGGCTAACGGTTTGTTGGAGTTCAACGCAAAGATCTTTAATTTAGGGTCAAAATATTGCGTAGCCATAATTTCCTCCAATAGCAAGTTATCTGCCAGAATTCACTACAATAATTTTATGCTATCGGGTCTCGAAACACAAGACCTTCAGCTTAATCTTCACCGCGATAAGGCAGTTTCTGGTAATAATTTGGCTTGTTGGTCTGCCGTTCCCGAGCGATTGCCATGTCATATTGATTGACGGCGTCGGTAATGGTAGAGCCCGCTGCGATAAAGCTGTGATCAGCCACATCCAGTGGTGCCACTAAGTTTGAGTTAGAACCGATGAAGGCATCGTCACCCACAACAGTTTCGTGCTTGTTCTTACCGTCGTAGTTGACGAAGACGACCCCACAGCCAACGTTGATGTTCTTGCCTAATTTAGCATTCCCAACGTAGGTCAAATGGCCAACCTTAGTTCCCTCACCAATCGTGGCCTTCTTCACTTCGACAAAGTTACCGAGGTGCACTTTGGGCCCGATATGAGATTCCGGACGTAAATGACTGTTAGGCCCGATGTTAGAGCCACTGGCCATGTCGGAGTCTTCAAGTAAGGAAGACGTCACGGTCACGTGGTCAGCCAATGTGGCATTCCGTAATTCGGAGTGAGACCCGATGTAGCAGTCGTCACCGATAACCGTGTTGCCCTTTAATTGAACACCCGGTTCAATAATGGTGTCGGCACCAATCTTCACACCGGCGTCGATGTACGTCGTAGCGGGATCAACCAGGGTCACACCATCACGCATGTGTTGTTCGTTGATCCGTTCGCGCATGATCCTAGTGGCGTTGGCCAGAGCAACCCGGTCGTTAACCCCCATGGATTCATCGAAGTCAGCCATCTTGTACGCTGCTACGATGTCCCCGTCATGCTTCAAAATTTCAACGACGTCGGTCAGATAATATTCGCCTTGCGCGTTGTCGTTAGAGGTCTTGTGTAATGCTGCGAAGAGCTTCTTGTTGTCAAACACGTAAACTCCCGTGTTGATTTCGTGAATTTCTTGTTCTTCGGAGTTAGCATCCTTTTGTTCTACGATTTTTTCCACGATACCGATATTGTTCCGCACAATTCGACCGTAACCGGTAGGATCCGGAGCAACGGACGTTAAGATCGTAGCGGCCGCATGCTTGGCCTCGTGATAGGCGAAGAGGTCTTCAAACGTCTGTGCTTGGAACAGAGGCGTATCACCACTTACAATCAGCGTCGTCCCCTCTTCATCCTTCAAAATGGGTTCTGCTTGTAAAACGGCATCCCCAGTCCCGAGTTGTTTGGCTTGCAGGGCGTATTGCGTCCGGTCACCTAGCGTAGCTTTCACGTCATCGGCACCGTAGCCGACAATCGTGACAACCTTATCCATGTTGGTCTTTTCAACTTGGGTCAGCACGTGGTCGACCATGGCCTTGCCACAAACCTTGTGTAGAACCTTATACAGCTTTGACTTCATCCGCGTACCCTTACCGGCTGCGAGGATAATCGTATTTCTCGTGCTCATTCCGATATCTCCTAATTTAATGAATTATTTTCATCGCCAAAAATCTGAGTCAGGTAATTCCCTGGCGCCACACGGATCTGTTCGTCCGCGGTCTGAATTTTCAGTAACGAGGTGTACTTGCTAACAGTCCGTTGGCCGTCAAAATCACCTTCGGCAAAGACTGCCACGCCGGCGAGTTGTGAATCAAACTCATCGACCAGAGAGCGCAAACCACCAACGGTCCCGCCACCCTTCATGTAATCATCAACAATTAACACGCGTGAATTTGGCTTCACACTACGCTTGGACAGCGCCATCCGTTCGATCCGCTTGGTCGAGCCGGAGACGTAGTTCACACTCACCGTTGAGCCTTCGGTAATCTGAGAGTCATGTCGCACAATGACAAACGGCACATTCAGATAACTGGCAACACTCTCGGCTAACGGAATTCCCTTAGTCGCCACCGTCACCACAACGTCGACAGACTGGTTCAAGTACTGCGTCGCCAAGATCCGGCCGATTTGCCGCAAAGCTGCGGGCCGACCCAGGATGTCTGACATATAAACATAGCCACCGGGCAAATACCGGTCGGCTTCGGATAATTCAGTAATCATTTCACCAACAAATTGTTCAGCTTCTTCTCTTAAAATATAAGGGATAAACCGGGCACCACCAGCGGCGCCGGGGACGGTCTCCAGTAGACCGGTACCACGAGCTTGGAGCGTTCGCTTCAAAATAGTCAGATCTTCACTGATGGAAGACTTGGCCGATTCATACCGCGCTGCAAAAAATGTCAAAGACACCAATTGGTGCGGGCGTTCTAATAAATACCGAGTCATATCGACCAAACGGTCACTTCTTCTGACTTTCAACCTCTTCACCTCATCTATTTCTTTAGAGTTAATTGTAAGCCCAATTTTAGCATAAATGTTCGGGTTTTTCGTTACATTTCGGTTAGAATTAATAATTTTTTGGAACTTTTATCAAAATGAAAGCATAATCCGAGATTATTTGATTATGAAAGCCGGAAAAGGTCTGAACCATTTACGATTAACCAGCCTTGTTTCTAACCAATCCCATCACTTCCAGTTATCAGCCTATAGGTTTCCCACGTCACTTTCAACTGATTGCCATCACAACATGCACAAAAGCTGCGGCGAACCAACACTAATCATTGATTCACCGCAGCTTCAGACCACTTTTTATTTAATTAATTGCTAGTGAACAGTTACCGCCTGCGGCTAACATAACTCTTCACCTCAAACGTTAGCCGCGTCAATGAACCAATAAATCTTCTTTTGATTCTACATGTAACAATCATTATTTATTCTGCAGTCTGTAGTCGTTGCCAACCTAAAGCAATGAAATAGAAGATGGCTTCGATGGCCGCGATGAAGAATGACACGGGGAAGTTCGTCACGTAGCTCAGAACCAAGCCGCTCCAGACGCCGACCAGGGCCAATGTAATAGCGAGGACCATCATTCCTCCCACTGTGTGAGCGAAGTACTTGGCGGTAGCCGCCGGCAGCGTCAGCAGGATAAAGATCAACAGTGACCCCACGATTTGCGCAGCCACACTGACACTCAGCGCCAGCAGAACCAGGAAGGTAATCGACAAAGCATTGGTCCAAAGCCCCTTGACCCGGGCCCCAGTGTGATCGAACGAATCAAACTTCAGAAACCGGTAGATCACGAAGACCACAATCAATACGAGCAATGACAGCCATAACATCTGTTGCACGTCGCTGGCACTAATCCCAATAACACTCCCGAATAGGATACTAGTGGCATAACTGGCATTCTTATTAGCCAGCGAAAGAAACAAAATTCCTAACCCAATGAACAGCGCCGAGATGGCACTGGTTGCCGCTTCCCGTCGTTCAGAGCGCGCCGAGAGCTGCCCCACGATAACCGAACTCACCACCGTAAACAGGAGCATCCCGTTTAACGGTGCCCAGCCAGCGAAGACCCCAAAGGCTGCCCCAGAGAAGCCAATTTCAGAGAGCGTATGCGTCAAGAAAGACATGTTGCGGGCAATCACGAAGACGCCCATGATGCCACAGATGATGGCGATGATGGTGCCGGCCGCGAAGGCGTTGCGCATAAATTCATAACTAAACATTTTCGCCCTCCCACACCTTTTCAGTCGTCAAATTCGTGATGGGCCCCTGTTCCACTTTACCAGGCGTCATCATTAAGTAGTGTTGCGTATACTTCTGGGCCATCGGAATATCATGGGTCACAAAGAGGACCGTCAATTTCAAGCGTTGATTCAGCTCCGTCACTAGATCCAGTAGTTCCGTCTTGGTCACAGGGTCCAGACTAGCCGTCGATTCGTCCAGGATCAACAAGTTGGGCGCTTCCACCAAAGCCTGTGCGAGGTAAGCCTTCTGCTTTTCCCCACCCGAGGCTTGACCGATGGGCCGTTTAGCCAACTGCTTCAGACCAGTCTGGTCCAGAATCTTTTGAACCTTAGCGCGTTCCTTGGCAGAGAGCCAGGGTAGCTTCCAGCCGGTCAGATTCAGCCCCACGAAGTCCTTGATTGTCAACGGATAGTCGGCATCGATATTCCGAAACTGTGGCACGTAGCCAATCGTGACGTCACCCTGACTGGGTAGGTACGAGATTTTTCCATGCGTTGGATGCAATTGATGGAGGATGGTCCGCATCAACGTCGTCTTGCCGACCCCGTTTTTTCCGATGATACTCCACATTTCTCCCTGGCGAATCGTCAGGTTAAGGTCGTCAAATACTGGATGATTGGGAAAAGTCACGCCGAGATGTTCTAATTTTAATATGGGTGCACTTTCCATTAGGACTGTCCCTCCTTCGCTTGAATTCGTTGGACCTGTTGATACTGTTTCAGCATCCAGGTCCGGTAGCTTTGATTGACCGGCATCGTCTCAGTCACCTTGACGATGGGGATATCGTATTTTTTGGCAAGGTTGACCATTGCCGTCACGTTTTTACTCGTATTCTGCGTGTTCTCTACAAAAAAGGGAATTTTACGTTGTTTAATTTGATTTTGAAGCTTGGTAATATCAGCCGGCGTGGGATCGCTGTCCTCTTCGATTGACTGTGCAAAGTGACCATCGCTGATGCGATAGCCCATTGCGCTCAATGCTAAGTCAAAGACGGGTTCGCTCACCGCGACCTTCTGCCGATCACTGTGCTTCGCCAATTGCTTAGCAAGTTGCGGTAGAGCCGCTAATTGTTTCTCGTAGGCGGTTCCCCGGCGTTTGAACTCAGCCGCATGACTCGGTTCAAGCTTACTGAACTGGGTCACCAAGTGACGGGTCACCTTGACCATAGTCGTCGGGTCCGTCCACAAGTGGGGATTATCCCCCGTTTTCTTGCCCATAAGGGTGCCAATCGTTAGCTTCTTTGTCTGAGCGTCATCGTTAGCCGCTACGACCCGGTCCATCCAACTATCGTAGCCCAGGCCATTCGCAATGACCACATCGGCCTTAGCGACCTTCTTAGCCGTCTTCACGTCTGGCTCATAGCTCTCGGCATCGATGCTAGGGCTATTAATGACTGTCGTCACCTGACCACGATCGCCCAGAATGGCCTTGGCCGCCTCACCGTAGAAGCCCAAGGTTGCGACCACATGAATCTGATTGTCGGCATGCTTAGTGGTGGGCGCCGCCGAGCATGCACTCAGGGTAACTCCCACCATTAAGATGGCCAGTAGGGTCAGGAGACCTCGCTGCCAAAATTTTCGTTTTCCAAGCTGCAATCGACTCATCCCATTTCTCCGCTAAATATGTAAACAGTAATGATTACCGTTTAATATCTTACCAGATAATGAAAACTTGTCAACCACGCTTAAGTCTTCCTTAATCAACATATTTTTTCAGAAAATCTTCCACTAGCTGATCATACTTGACCGGGTCTGTTGCCCGCGTGGCAATGTGTGCAGCACTAGGATCACGGTACTTTTCCTTTGGTCCCGCTGCAGCCCGGTAGAGCACGTCCAAGTTCTCCACAGGAACTGTCTGGTCGTTGGCACCCTGAATCAACAATAAAGGTAAGTGTGTGTGTCGCAATTGGTTAGCAATATTACCATCGGATAGGCGATAGCCCTCGGCCAGCCGGGAATACTGATCGGCAATTGGTACGATTGGATACGTGGGTAAGTGATATTTGTGACGAATCCGATAGCGGGCTTCCGCCAAGACGGACGCATACCCCGAGTCGGCAATCACAGCCTTAACGTTGTGGGGCAGGTCTTCGCCAGCAGTCGCCATCACCGTAGCGGCCCCCATCGAAATCCCCATTAGCACAATCTCACAGTCATCCCCATATTTGGCAACGACTTGATTGATCCAGCCGGTATAATCTAATCGGTCGGGCCAGCCATACCCAATCGTGTGCCCCTCACTATCGCCGTGAGCCCGTGCATCGGGCATCAGCGTGGCGTACCCCCAGTTGTGGAAGACCCGGGCGAACGGAATCATTTGTTCACGGGCGTGACCCAAGCCGTGGGCCAAGATTGCTACCCGTTTCGTTGGCTTCTCGGCCTCTACCAAGCTGGCTCGCAGAATCAGTCCGTCTAAGCTAGTCTGCGTCCATTCAGCCGGATCATGCCGGAGATACCAAGCATTATCGTCCGCGGTATTCTCTGCAATCGCGCGCTTCTTCGTTTTAAGTCGATTACGACTGAAGGATTTTGTGGCAGCCTGGTAAACCACCGCAGCGCCACCCAAAACACTGACAGCACTAACGGCAGCCGCAGCGGCGGTGCCACCCAGAATTTTTTGCCAAGTTTTCATATTGACTACCCCATTTCTAGTTATTTTCAACGTTGTATCGGATTCAGCGCGCAAGAAAATTAGTCTCTGCTTTGAACACGTTAAACCAGACTGACACAACGTTCACTTTAGGCTTATCACCTATACTCTAGCTAAAAATGAGAGCGTTTTCCACTCTTTGCTTGAAATTCATGGCAATTTTCATAATCTGTGGTGCTAATGTTCTCTATCTGATAGATAATCCCGGTTTTCGCCTATTACACGGGGTCTATTTCGCCCGCTCATCTTGATGCTTACTATATAACAACTGAATCAATTCCAACTGCGTCAGTTGCCCCTTCAAGATAGCCCCAACTTCGGCGACCATCCGGGGATCTACGGGAATATTTTCTCTCTCCAATGCCTTCACCTCACCTAGCTATCATGACTGTTTTCACTGGGCAACGCCAGCCAAACGTCTTACAAATTTTGTTATATGCAAAAAGGCGTCAGGTCAACGTTTTTGCTGACTCGACACCTCATAATTTTAGTGAATAATTTGTTTGACGCGTGCCTGCAACTCAGGCACCACATTGTCTAAGAACCACGGATGCTGGTGCAGCCACCCATAGTTCAGCGGTGACGGATGCACCAATGGAAAGTACTCCGGTAAATAGTCCTGATAGTGCGCCACCGTTGCCGTCAACGTCTGCTCACGCTGGGGTAGGTAGTATTTCTGCGCGTACTGCCCGATCAACAGGATCAGCTTTATGTTGGGCATTAATGCCAACAGCGGGGCGTGCCACTTGTCCGCAAACCCCTTACGCGGTGGCAGATCACCCCCATGGGCATGTTTACCAGGATAGTAGAAGTCCAATGGCAACACAGCCACTTTTCCCGAATGATAGAACTGATCTTTAGTCACGCCCATCCAATCCCGCAAGCGATTTCCGCTAGCATCATCCCAGAAGGTCATCGATGCCTGAGCCCGACGACTCGGCGCCTGACTGACCAGCAAAATCTCCGCTCCGGCTTCAACGTGGTAGAGCGGCTGAATCCCCTGTTCGGTAAAGCCTTGATTCTGTGGATCGTCCTGAATCGCCTGAAAAATCTGTGCTGCTGTCTGCATCAACGCTTCCTCCTCAGGCTTACGGCAATGGCCGTACCAAATACACCTCGCGACAGAAACCCTTCATCCCATTAAAGACGCGCTGGGCCCGCGATTGCTTACTGCACAAGCCAAAGACGGTTGGTCCGGTTCCACTCATCTGAGCGACGTCGGCTCCGAACTTCATCATCTGTTGTTTGAGTTGCGTAATCTCCGGGTACCGGTGCGCCGTCAACGGCTCCAACACGTTACCCATAACCGCACACATCTCCTCGATGTCTTGATCACGCACCGCTTTCAATAAGCTATCGATATCCGGATGTTCCAGATCATCGTAACGAATCTGCTGAAGGATGCTGGGCGTGGAGACGCTCACCTTGGGCTTGGCCAAGACCACCCACGCAGCCGGTAGCTTCGACAGCGGCGTGATTCGCTCGCCGCGACCGCGTACGTGGGCCGTCCGACCGTACACGCAGTACGGCACATCCGAATCAATCTGCAAGCCGAGTTCGGCCAGCTCCTGCCAACTCAATCCCAGGTCCCACAATTGATTGAGCCCCCGCAAAACGGCGGCAGCATCGGATGACCCACCGCCTAATCCCGCAGCGACAGGAATATTCTTTTTGATTCGAATATTGACCCCCTCACCCACGTTGAATGTCGTTTGGAGTAAATGGGCGGCCTGATAGGCCAAGTTTCGCTGATCATTTGGCAAAAAGCCACTATCCGAGGCAACCCGGATGCGTTTATGTTTGGTTAACGTTTGAATTTCGACATAGTCAGCCAAGTCCACGGACGTCATGACCATATTCCACTCCTCCGCACCATCCTGATGATGGTACGGGGTGTCGAGCCCGAGGTTTATCTTGGCAGGCGCCTTTTCAATCAGTTGCATGAGCTCACCTTAATTCCAGATAGGCCACTGCCTACCGTTCTCCTGAATCTGATTAAGCCTATTATACTATGGTTACCGCCAAAATAAAAAGGGTTCTCCAAGCCCCACGCTAATTCCTAATCAGCTGGCGCCTGCGAACCCCTCATTCTCATTTTTTTCCAAAATAAAAAGGCCTTACTGGCCCAATTATCTATTCATCAAAGTCGACTTCGATGTTTTTGGTTAAAATATCGGTATAGCTATATGAAACCCGTTCAAACGAATTTTCGTCCTGGTCTAAATCCACAACGAATACAGCTGGATAGGTTTCTCGAAGAATTCCATGCCGTTCTGTTGTCTTCTTACGCCCGGCCTGTGCGATCACCATTAGCTTTTCACCAATGCGCTCGTCCAGTTTGTTCTTAATGTTCGCTAAACTTGTTGGCATGCACTTCACCTCTGTGAAACATGATACCATGGTTTCACAAAAAACGCAAATTATACCACACTAGCCCACAATCCGCAAGAATCCGCAATTGAAAAGGGTTACACAAGGCCTTCATTGTGAAAAGCATTGGTTAATTCAATGAAATTTACCAAGGTTAGCCGTTCTGGCCGTAACTGTTGTGAAATACCAACGTCTTTCAAGACCGCTTCGATCCGTTCACGAACTTCTGGTTGTTTCCCAAAAATCCCTTGCAGATTGTTCCACAGTGTCTTGCGACGATGCGCGAAGCAACCCTTAACGAACTTGTACAAAGCTTGGTCGTCGTACGGTTTAACCGGTAACGGTTCCCGTGGTGTCAACCGAATGATGGCGGAGTCAACGTTCGGTTGTGGGATAAAGGCCGTGCGCGGCACCTCAAAGGCAACCTCCACGTGAGCGCGGTACTGCATGACCACGGAGAGCGACCCGTAGGCCTTGGTACCAGGCTCAGCGACCAAACGATCGGCCACTTCCCGCTGCATCATGACCACAATCTCATCGAAACTCACGCCGCTCTGCAGCACGCCCATCAGAATTGGTGTCGTGATGTAGTAAGGCAGATTAGCCACGATTTTGACAGGATGACCCGGTTCGAATTCATTTTTAATCACAGCCGGCAGATTAGCCTTCAGAATATCCTGATTGATCACCTTAACGTTGTCGTAATCCATCAGCGTTTCGTCGAGAACTGGCAACAGGTTTTCGTCAATTTCAAAGGCTACGACCTTCCGTGCTCGCTTGGCGATCTGCTCTGTCAACGCCCCAATCCCAGGGCCGATTTCAATGACGTTGTCGTTATCGGTCACATCCGCAGCGTTAACGATGTTGCGAAGGATATTTAAGTCCGAGAGAAAGTTTTGTCCCAGGCTCTTCTTGGCCACTAACCGGTAACGGGATAGGATGGCCTTGGTGCGAGCTGGTGAGCCAATTTCGGGTACGCTATTATTCATGGAAATCCTCCTTTTGACGAATCTGTTGCACTGCGGCGGCGAAGTCTGCAGGTTGGATGCTAAACATCCGCAAACGCTTCTCCAGTTGCTTACCATTCACGTAACCAATCTGAAGGAGTTCGCCGAGCTGTTCACGCCGGGCCTTGGCACCGGCCCCGCCGATCAAGCCCGCGGCCATTAAATCTTCGTGGGTAATCAACGTGGGCGCTGCCGTCGTTTCGGTATACACGTGGTCGAGCGCGGCCCGGATGGCCTCCGGACTGGCATGTTCCACACCGAGTGACCCGCCGGCCTTGTCCGGACGGCCCTCTGCTTTAGGTAAAAAGGCGTGCTTTGCATTCGGTACGGCCTCGGCTACAATCTTACGAATCTTTTCGCCGGAGAAATCAGGATCGGTAAAAATTATCACGCCCCGCTGATCGGCTAACTTTTCAATAAGGGCCAGTGTGTCCTCATCGATAGCGGAGCCCCGCGTTTCGATGGTATCGGCATTGACCGCTCTGTTGATTGATTTGGTATCGTCTTTGCCCTCCACCACGAGGACTTCTTTAATCTTCTTCATTGATTTGATAAAACTCCTCTGCGTTGTGGTAAGTGGCGGCAGCAATTTCTTCCGGCGTCGTGTCACGTTCCTTGGCGATGGCTTCAACCGTATAACGGGTAAAGGCCGGCTCGTTCTGTTCCCCACGGTGGGGCTCCGGTGACAGGTACGGTGCGTCGGTCTCGACCATCATCACGTCGAGTGGCGTGGCTCGTACGGAGTCGTGGACTTCGTGGGCGTTCTTGAAGCTGGCCACACCGGAATAGGAAATGTGCATCCCCAGGTCCAAGAACTTCTTGAGCCACTCGGGATCACCGTTAAAGCTGTGCATAACACCACCAATGTCGCTGATACCGCCCTCCTTGAGAATCCGGTAGGTATCTTCAAAGGCATCTCGGTTATGAATGGCAACGGGCTTCCCGACTTCTTTAGCAATCGCAACTTGCCGAGCAAACACCTTGCGTTGCACGTCCTGTGGCGAACTGTCCCAGTGATAGTCCAAGCCAATTTCGCCGAGCGCAACGACCCGGTCGTCGGCGAGTTGTTCTTCCATAAGCTTTTCGGCAGCCGCATCGTAATTCTTAGAATCTTCAGGGTGCCAGCCCACGGCCGCGTACAGCTGTGGATACTGGTGCGCCAGCTTGATGGCATCGGCGTTCAACTGCGTGTTGGAGCCGATGTTGACCATCTTGACGACGCCTAAGTCCGCTGCCTGTTTGAGGTAACGGGGGACTTCTTTAATAAATTCTTCGCTATTTAAATGGGTATGTGAATCAAAGATTTTCATCATGATCCTCCTATTTCCGTGAAACACTTTCCTTATGATACTTCATTACCCTGACCTGCGTCTCCGGGCTGGTGAAAATGAACCGGTTCGCTGTGGGCGGACGCCCAGAGCCAAAGAGCGGTCTCTGGACTTGCCTTTGAACCTCTAAGGACCGAGTTTCAAAGGCACCAATTGGCTAAGCGGCAAGAATCCTGCCGCTAAGTCAATTCCCACGGCTGAGTCCATTTTCACCAGCCCTGCGACTCACACAGGATTAATTTAGAACCTAACTTCAGTGGATTCAACTAAAATGACACATAAAATAGTTGTTCACAGGTGGATAACTATTTAAAATCAGCGGTTATCAACAACGAAATCAGCACTTATTCACCAATTTCACTGCCTACCGCCATTATCGCAGACCTTATGAACAATTTCATCCACAATTCGCCGAATTATCAACCGACTTATGCACCTATTCGTTTATAGGTGATGGAAGTTGTCCACATTTTACCGGAATTCTTAATTTTTATAATATCTTTTTGCACCGGTGGATAAGTTCGTAAGTGGATAACTCTCCATGCTGTCCACACGAGTAGTTATCGGCCAATTGAGACTCGTGGTTAAAAGTTAGCCTAGCCGGAGGCAACCAGGGATGGAGTCAGCCGTGACAGCGATGTTAGACCGGGCGATTGTTTCTTCCCGGCCTTACATCGCGGGACGTGTTTGGAAACTCGCGATTCTCAGCGAGGTTTCAAACCGAGCCGGAAGCCCGCTCTTTGGCTGCAGGCGTTCCCCACAGCGGCGGAATCCCTGGTTGCCGTAGGCGACAATTTTTTACCACACTCTTTTGACATAAAAACGCGGGTTTGGCGTCTCATCGACCCGCCGCCCACGCTTATGCGAACATTATTCGACTGATGAACCGTTGACCAACTCACTTGGTACGGTGATTAACTGGACCTTACCGTCGTGTTCTGCGGACAGTAACATCCCTTGGCTGACCTGACCACGCATCTTGCGAGGCTTCAAGTTGGCCACGATGACCACCTTTTTACCCACGAGTGATTGTGGTTCTGGATACCATTGGGCAATCCCAGACAGAATCTGGCGGTTACCTTGGTCGCCGGCGTCCAACTGGAACTTCAGGAGCTTGTCGGCACCTTCTACGTGATCGACCGCTTTAACTTCGGCGACCCGCAGTTCAATCTTTTCAAATTTATCAAACCGAATTTCCGGCTTGTTTAAGGTTAATTCAGAGTCACTCTCAGCTTCGGACTTAGCAGCTTCCTGCTGTGCCTGAGCCTTGGCAGCCATTGCGGCCCGGCCCTTCGTCTTTTCAGACTTGGTCATCTGGCCTTGAATGAAGTCGACTTCTTCCTTCACATCGATCCGTGGGAAGATTGGGGTCCCCTTGGCAACGACCTGCTTGCCGGCTGGTAAATCAGCCATCTTCAAGTCGACCATGTCAATAGTAGCTGGATCTAAGCCGAGTTGGGCAAAGATTTCCTTAGGCGCATGCGTCATGACTGGGCTGATCAAGGTTGCGATCACCCGCAGGCTGGCAGCCAAGTGCGCCATAACAGCGGCCAATTCGGTGGCCTTACTGTCATCCTTAGCTAATTGCCAAGGCGCCGTTTCGTCAATGTACTTGTTCGTCCGGGAAACTAACTTCCAGATTTCGGAAAGGGCATCGGCGAAGTGCATCTTGTCCATCAAGTCATGGTAGTTGGCAATGACGGATTCAGATGTCGCTTCGAGGTCCGCGTCAAACTCAGTCACGCCGGCCTTGAATTCAGGCAGCTTGCCATCTTCGTACTTGTTGATCATGGCAACGGTCCGGTTCAACAGGTTCCCCAGGTCGTTAGCCAAGTCGTAGTTCAACCGGTCAACGAAGTCTTCGGGCGTAAAGGTCCCGTCGTTTCCGTAAGGCATTGCCCGCATCAAATAGTAACGCAAGGCGTCAAGGCCATATCGGTCAACTAACGTTTCAGGGTAAATGACGTTCCCCTTAGACTTGGACATCTTGCCATCCTTCATCAATAACCAGCCGTGCGCAAACAATTCGTCTGGGGCTTTGATACCCAGCGCGTGCAACACGATTGGCCAGTAAATGGAGTGGAAACGGACGATTTCCTTTCCGACCATTTGAACATTGGCAGGCCAGAACTTGTTGAACAAGCTTTCATCGTCACTGGTGTAACCCAATGCCGTGATATAGTTGAGCAACGCATCGATCCACACATAGACCACGTGCTTGGGGTTACTCTTGACGGGCACACCCCAAGTGAAGGTCGTCCGAGAAACGGCGAGGTCTTCCAGACCCGGCTTGATGAAGTTGTTGATCATTTCAGTCATCCGAGATTCTGGTTGGATGAAGTGGGGGTGGCTGTGATAGAAGTCCAGCAGCCAGTCAGCATACTTGCTCATCTTGAAGAAGTACGACTGTTCCTTGACCAGGGAAACTTCGTGGCCAGAAGGTGCCTTCCCACCAATTACTTTGCCGTTGTCATCATGGTAGACTTCGGCCAATTGCGTTTCGGTGAAGTATTCTTCGTCATCCTCAGAGTACCAGCCTTCGTATTCGCCCAGGTAGATGTCGCCTTGCTTTAACAGGCGTTCAAAGACTTCCTGCACGGCCGCCACGTGTTCCTTGTCGGTCGTCCGGATGAATTTGTCGTTGGAGATCTCCAACGTCTTCCAGAGTTGCTTGATGCCGTCAGCCATGCCATCCACGTATTCTTGTGGTGATTGGCCTTGGGACTTCGCCTTGTCCTCAATCTTCAGACCATGTTCATCGGTCCCAGTTAAGAAAAAGACGTCGTAACCGTTGCTCCGCTTGTAACGGGCTTCCGTGTCACACGCAATCGTGGTGTAAGAATTCCCGATGTGCAGCCGCCCAGATGGGTAGTAGATCGGCGTGGTAATATAAAAACTTGGTTTGTCTGCCATAAAATAAAAGCCTTCCCTCGCTCTAAATTGTTCCCTTATTTTTAGGTTAAATTTCAGTTTAAATTCTAATCCAGTATAGCATAAACCCCGGGTGAGCCATAGCGGTTCCCGGGGATTTTAAAACGACAAATTGTTGATTTCAGCGTTTGCACACCTATCGTGTGAGTCGCCACAACGACCGGAGACACTCAGCGCCAGCAATTCAATCAGAACAGGTCCAACTGTTGTGGCGCCAGATTGTCCCACTGCAGGCCCAGAATGGCCTGTAAACGCATGGCATTCGGGGCCGCATCCTTGCCGGAGTTGTTGTTGAAAATCACGCAAACATCCTTGGCCTGTGTCGCTAGCCGGCGCACCAAATCTGCCAGCGTCTGCAGCTCTTCTTCACTGTATTTGTATAGCGTCCGGGTCTTACGCCAGATGGCACCCTGGTTGAACCAGCCCTGCTCGTTACGCCCATGCAAACGTACAACGGCCAGTTCAGGGGTCGTGACCGTTTCGACCAGAGGAATCCCATTGTTCAGATTGTGAGGTTCATCGGTTGTGACGTTGATAATCTTTAGTGATTGCAAATACGCCGTCACATCGGCCGTCATTCCCGGTTCCTCAAACCAACTGGGACTGCGGAATTCCACCGCCACCGGCAGATTCCCCATCTGAACACGGACGTCACGCAAATATTGAATATTCGCGGTCGTCCGGTTAAAGTACGGCGGAAACTGGAAGAGAACCGTAAGCAGCTGGTCATGGTCGACCAAAGGCTGAATTGCTTCACGGAATTGGATAAAGGCCGTTGCCCGCTCCTCGTCGGTGACGGGCTCGCTGCGTTGATCGTGGCGTGTCATCACCTGGTTGGCCTTCAAGATATACTGAAAGCCATCGGGCACCGCCGCCTGCCAATTTGCCACCGTACTCTGCCGGGGAATCCCGTAGAAGGGTGTATCCAGTTCGACAACTGGAAAATGCCCCGCGTATTCACTCAACGTTACCGGTCGGTCCTCCCCACCAATCAAGGCGGGATGTTCCTTCCAAGTCGTTAGCCCAATCGTAATCATCCTGTCACCTCTTACTTTAAACGTTCAAACCGTTTGATCAAATCCACTTCTGGCGTAGTCAATTGCCCCGTCAGCTGACTGATCAACCGTTTACCAGCGACACGATCGTTGTACCGAATCGCCGTCACACAGATATCAATTAAGGCAAACATGACCGTCACCAAGATGGCCTCGCGCCGATTAAAGGTCGCATTAAAGAGCGTCACCAGTTGACCGCTAAACGCCAGCTGAATGATACTGTAGACCAGCAACGTATCCGGAAGAAGTTGAAGCACGTTCAACCACCGTAAGCGCCGCACTAACTTTCTTAATTGTGCAATGACTTCTTGATGACTCATCGTCTCACCCTCAGACTCGCAACGCGTCGAAGAACTCGGTTGCGTCGGCTTGAACCATATCATAGGTAAAGCCCAGGTTTAATTGTTCTTGATTAACGACCACGACCTGTGCCTGTTGATTGCGGTAATCAAGGAGACCAGCAAACGGATAGACCCGCATGGAGGTTCCCACGATGACAACCAAATCAGCCTGACTCATCGCCGCCACGGCGCGTTGTACGTTGGTGGTGTTTAAGCCCTCATCGTACAGCACAACATCAGGCCGCAACCAGCCACCATCGGCATCGTGGTACGGCGACTTTAGGTAGTCGTGCCAGTCGGCCTTAGCACCACAGACCTGGCAGTACACGTTATAGAGATTCCCGTGAAATTCGACCAGGTGCTGGGTATCCGCGACGTTGTACAGGTTATCGATATTTTGGGTAATGACCGTGGCCCGGTTCTGCCGAGTCAGGGCCGCTTGTTTCTCGTGAATGACGTTGGGTTTGGCATCTGGATAGTACAGGTTCTGCTTCACATAATCGTAAAAGACTTCTGGTTCCTGTACCAAACAGCTGTGACTCAGATAGTATTCGGCGTTCCGGTGGCCGGTGTATAGACCGTTCTTGGACCGATAATCCGGAATCCCAGACGGCGTAGACACACCCGCTCCGGTTAAGAATACAATGTGCTGAGCTTGATCAAAGGTCGCTTGTAAGCGCGCTTCCATCCCCATCATCCTTTCCTTGTCTTGATTCTCTAAACTTGTCGCTATCTTTGCCTGCGGCTGCCAGGGTTACGCCTGCTGTGGGGACCGCTTCCAGCCAAAGAACGGGCTTTCAGCTCGCCTTGAAGCCAGCCCCTGAAACCCGGGGCCGTCTCCAAGGTCGTTCCGTGCCGTAAGATTGGGGAAAACCACCCGCTCTAACGCCACCGACACAGCTGGCTCCACCCTAGCCTCCTCCGGCTACGGCAGTTCGCCGATTTTATAATTGCCCGCCTATCATCAATCGGAAGAAGTCAGAATTCTCCTGTCTCAGATCCACAGGCGAACCATCCACGCTCAGTCTACCGCAAGATAAATGGCATTTCGAGTTTGTTGAAGAGTTCTTCAACCGTCATGTCATAGAGCTTCGTGAAGTAATCCGGCGTGTCGTCCTTAGGTGCTGGTGATGGCAACACAAACGCATTCTGTTCGTCGGCGCGGTTGAAGCCCACATAGGCCCGGCGTTGCGTTTTCTTCTCGTGCATATCGGAGTGATATAATTCGAAGATTTGCTTAACCTTCAAGCCAAGTTGCCGTTTTGACATAACGCTGGTCAACGTGGTGAATTCGGTGTTGTGGAGTGCTGGCAAATGCCAGGCTTCTAGTTGGGCATCGAAGGCCTTGAACAACTTGACCACGTTTCGTCGTAAGGTAAATGGTGAATCAACTGGTTTGACTGTAATCACCGCATACAGCTTCTTGGCCGCAGCCAAACTGATTGGGTAATCCTTTTCGAAGTCCGCCATCACCTTTTCATCATCTGGGCCAAAGAAGACCAACGCATCCAGTAACGTCAACGTCCGTAGCGTCATTTCATCATCAACGGGCGTTGGTTCTGGCTTGATGGTGGCTTTCACACCAGCTAAGTAGAGGTCCTTGATTTCTGGCGTAATCAGGCCGTGCTTCTGTTGTTCGCTGACCACGACGAAGTGACTCACGATATCGTAGAGTTCGGTGCCCATGATCATCAACTGTTCATCAAGCTTCGGCTGCCCGGTGGTCAAGGAGAAGAAGACTTGAGGGAACCCAGAGAGAATCATCAACAAGTGAAGTAATTCGTGCGAAGCCGTGTAGTTAGGCGCCGTCAAATCGGCCACTTGAATGGCAATATCCTTACCCATTTGCATCTGTTGGGCTTGGTCGTGCCGCACGTAACCGGCTTGGAGTTCACCAATGAATTGGACTTCGACTTTACCAGGATAAATGGCGTTGACCTGGTTCAATAAGCCCTGGACCGCCTCGTTAAGTTGAACATCTTTTGCTTTCATAATTTAAATTGTCACCTATTTCTCTAAATTTGCTTGGCGCACGGCTAGCAGGGCCGCTTTGGCCTGTGCCGTCGTCGGTTGTGTGTTGTCGCGAAGTCGGCCCACCACCGCCGGAACTTCTCCCGGCGTCGCGCCAACCGACAGCGCGAGTGATTTTAGTTGTAGTTGCATGTGTCCGTGCTGAATCCCATCGGTCACTAACGCACGGAGGGCTGCCAAATTCTGGGCCAACCCCACCGCGGCCGTCACGCCCATCAATTCACGGGCCGAGGTGATCTGGGCAATCTGTTGGTTGATGACCACTAGCGGAAAGACCCGCGTGGCACCACCAACGTAACCCAACGCTAACGGCAAGGTCAGCTCACCGTGTAACGTCGTGTCTTCCAGCCACCAACGACTGAGACTCTGATAGCTGCCGTGACGACTCGCATAGGCGTGCGCACCACTTTCCACGGCGCGCCAGTCGTTGCCCATCGCCAGAACAACCGCATCGATACCGTTCATGATGCCCTTGTTGTGGGTCACCGCTCGGTATGGATCGTGCTCGGCAAAGTCACTGGCATCACAGATCCGTTGCCCAACGGTCGCGCCATCAATGGTTTTTGTCGCCAATTGGTCAACCGGCACCGCCACTTCGGCGGTCACCAGGCTGTGGGTCGCATAGTTACTTAAGATACTCATCAAAACGTTGACGGTTAAATGTTCCTTTAAATAATTCGCAACGGCCTCACAGATTGTGTTGACCAGATTAGCGCCCATTGCCTCACCGACATCGATGAACAGGTCCAACGACATCCAGTAAGGGGGGATGCACCGAATCCGCAGTGAACGGGCCCCACCCCCGTGACCGATCAACGAGGGATGAACCTCGTTGGCCACTTTCAAGAGCTCGTCTTGATGGGCGGTCAACCAGGCTTTGACCCCGGTACGATCGGCGACATGACTCAGGACGATTTGGCCCATGACTTCACGTCGCTCGACTTTGGTGGTAATCCCCCGTTCACTGGTCAATAATCGGCCCCCATTGCTGGCGGCAGCGATGACGGAGGGTTCCTCTGTCACCATTGGCACCGCAATGGTCTGACCATTGACCCGGAGATTGACGGCGACCCCTTCAGGGAGGCCGTAAGTCGTGAGGTAATTTTCAATCAAATCAGCATCGGCTGACCGCTGTCTGGCGGCAATCTTCGCCAATTGCTGAACCGTTAAATGACTCTGCTGAGCCAACAAGTCGCGCCGGGCCCCATAGGGTAGCCGGTAGAATGGTGTTTGTGCCATAAGACATTCCTCCTAGCGTTGACTGAGATATTCGGAAATAATGCCTTCGCGGACCCCACTCTCGGAGAAAACAACCCGATCGGAGTCCAACATCTGTAAAAGTGTTACCAATGGCAACATCCCACCGATAATAATATCGGCGCGGTCTAGTTCTAGGCCGGAGATACGTTTTCGTTCGCCCAACGGCACCCGCAACAGGCGCTCAAAGGTTTTCATGACTTGCTCAGTGGTCAAACGGTAGCCGTGGATATCCTCCACGTGCAAAATCTTTTGCTGCTGACGATTCATGCGGGCCAGCGTCCGGTTAGCGCCGCCCAACAACACCAACGGTAAGTGCTTGGCATCGTTCAGCCACCAAATATCGCGGAGCCGTTCACGCAAGAAGACTTGCGCGGAGAATAGATCCACCGCTCGGACACGGTCATCCAGCCGAAATTGTTCGGACAGGTTGACGGCCCCAAACGGCACGCTGATCAAGTTGGCATCGCGGCCATCCTTGACGTGGACCAGTTCACAACTGGCACCACCGGTATCTAGAAGCAGACAGTCTTTGACTTTCAGTCGATTCACGGCTCCCAGATAGTCGTAATAGGCTTCCTGGTCGCCGGACAACACTTCGAGGTCAATGTCGGTCGCCACCGCGACGCGTTTGAGAAATTCATCCCGGTTACGCGCCTGACGGACCGCCGCCGTGGCAATCCCTCTGACGACAAGGTTCGGCAATTGTTCGTAATACGGTCGAAACGACTTCAACGCACTGATTGTACGATCCATTGCCTTCGGTTGCAGAATTTTCTCGGGGCCCATGCCCTCCGACAGCCGACTGTCCACCTTGACGCGATTGACCTCGCGATAGGTGCCGTCGTCGTGGAGTTCGTTAACGGCCATGCGGACCGAATTCGATCCGAGATCAACAATGGCTAAGTTTTGCATAGACTCTCCTCCGTTTCAGTCTAGCCGAAGTAGTCGATACCGATAGCGTGCTGAACTTCACGTAACGTTTGTGCAGCAACCTTATTGGCTTTTTCACTACCCTGCTTCAAGATATCGTAAACGGCGTCCTCGTTGGCAGCGTACTGTTCGCGACGTTCGCGAATCGGTTGTAGCTTGGCTTGAAGGACTTCGTTCAAATACCGCTTAATTTTAACATCACCGAGCCCACCGTGCTGGTATTGTGCTTTCAAATCAGCAACATGGTCCGTATCGTCGGCAAAAATGTCCAGATACGTAAAGACGGTATTGCCTTCAATGTGGCCTGGGTCTTCAATGTGCACGTGCTCAGGGTCAGTGTACATCGACATTACTTTCTTCTGAATGTCATCGGCACTGTCGGCCAAGTAGATGGCATTGTCCAATGACTTACTCATCTTGGCATTACCGTCGAGACCAGGAATCCGGCCTTGACCCTTAGGTGGGAAGTAGCCTTCTGGTTCAACCAGAATCTCTTGTTGGTAAATGCTGTTGAAGCTGCGGACGATTTCACGCGTCTGTTCCAACATTGGCTCTTGGTCTTCCCCAACGGGAACCGTGTCTGCCTTGAATGCCGTGATATCGGCGGCTTGGCTCACTGGGTAGATGAAGAACCCAGCTGGGACGCTTTCGCCAAACGCCTTTTGCTTGATTTCCGTCTTAACCGTTGGGTTCCGGTTCAACCGGGCAACGCTGACCAAGTTCAGATAAGCCATCGTTAATTCACTAAGCGCTGGAATCTGAGATTGGACGAGAATTGTAGACTTGGCGGGATCGATCCCCACGGCCAAGTAGTCCAACGCCACTTGTAACAGGCTGTGGCGAATCTTTTCGGGATCGCGGGCGTTGTCAGTCAGTGCTTGCATGTCGGCAATCATAATGAACGTATCGTAATCGCCGGTGTTTTGCAGGGCAACCCGGTTCTTCAGGGACCCCACATAATGTCCAATATGAAGTTTACCTGTTGGTCGGTCACCAGTTAATATAACGTGCTTTTTAGTCATTAATACTCTTCCTTTCTGAAAAAGCGCCCCATTGGAGAAGACTCCAATAGGACGCTAACTTGCGCGGTACCACCTAAATTGTGATCGCTATGACCACCACTTTTGTCGTTAACGGGACCCCGCGATAATTGATTATCGATTGAATGTTTGGTCGTGACCCAATTCGACGCTAAAACCGTTTCAGCACGGGCGGTTTCTCTCTGGACTTGGCCTACTCTATATCACAACTTTCATGTTCTTATTTTAGAGGTTTTCGCTGGGAAAGTAAACCGTCTTGTCAATACAAAGATTTTTATCATAGCTGCTGATTTTTCGGCAGTTATGACTCCCTAGAATTGTCGCCTGCGGCTGCTAGGGAGTCCACCTGCTGTGGGGACCGCCTGCAGCCAAGGAGCGGGCTTCCGGCTTGGTTTGAGCCCTAGCTCCTTTGGCTAAGCAAACGTCTAATTATAAACATTAACCGAATAACTGACAATCCCAGTATTCCCAATCGCTTTGATTGACAGGATCCCCTAAAATGACTAAACTTGTTAAGCAATTTAGCCTATCCAAAGGAGGCGGTCATTTTGACCACCAGCGAAGAAGCACAGGAACAACAACGTGTTGACCACGTCGCTGCTCAGATCGGTGAGCGGATCGATAAGACCACGTCCGACTATACCGCCGCGCACAAGGAATTACGCAACGTGTTGAAGAATTACAGTGAAAACACCTCGGTCAACTGGTTTGAAGTCGATGACCGAATCGAAACCAGTGCCGAACTGCAACAGCAACGGGCATTGGTCTCCCGGCTAACTGAAAATCAAAATATCATTCAAGATCAACTCGATACCTTTAAAGAACTCCAACGGTCGCCCTACTTCGGCCGGATTGACATCCAGGACCCAGGCGAAACGACACCGGAATCCCTTTACATTGGCACGGCCTCGTTCGTCGATGACGATCAGAACTTTCTGGTCTACGACTGGCGGGCCCCAATCTCCAGTATCTACTATAATGGGGTCCTCGGTCAGGTTGCTTACAACACGCCCGCTGGCGATCAACAGACTGACCTCCTAAAGAAGCGGCAATTTCTGATCAAAGACGGCCAGATTGAAAACATGTTCGACACCAACGAAACTGTTGGGGATGAAATGCTCCAGCACGCGTTGGGCGAACAGAACGACGCCACCATGCAAAACATCGTGGCCACCATCCAACGCGAACAAAACGACATCATTCGTGACACCAAGAGTGACCTACTCGTTGTCCAGGGAGTCGCCGGTTCCGGTAAGACCTCCGCAATTCTACAACGGATCGCCTTTCTGCTGTACCACAGTCGCCGCGACCTAGAGGCCGATCAAATCGTCCTCTTCTCACCCAACCGGCTGTTCAGCCACTATATCAGTGACGTTCTCCCCAGCTTAGGGGAGCGCAATATGCGCCAAGTCACCCTTGCTGAATTTCTCACGCAACGGTTCCAAGGACTGAAGGTGCAGACCCAGTTCGAACGTTACG
Organism: Levilactobacillus fuyuanensis; assembly: GCF_003946395.1. Classification (GTDB taxonomy): domain Bacteria; phylum Bacillota; class Bacilli; order Lactobacillales; family Lactobacillaceae; genus Levilactobacillus; species Levilactobacillus fuyuanensis. The sequence continues at coordinate 74,969 of NZ_RHNZ01000011.1, forward strand.
AAGCCGATCAGCAAGCACCTGTCAATCATCGGCTACGCGACTTCCGTGAGAGCGCCGCATTGATGACGGCGGTCAAGGATTACTGCCACACCTGTCCGGCCGACGAGTTGAAGTTTACCGACATTCGTTTCGACGGTCGTGTATTCTTCAGTAAGGAAGAAATTCGCGATATCTACGAGCAATTTCCAGACGCCACCGCCCCGGCCGACCGCTTTCTGCGGACCAAGAATGCTTTAGAGAAACGTCTGAAGCACCGCATCGCCGATGAAGCCAAGGCCGACTGGGTGCGTGACGAAATCGACCAGCTCAACGATGAAGATTATCACAATTGGTTGGGCGCCAACCATCTCGGAGAGTTCGAACAACTCGATGACGAGATTGATTTCATTGCCCGGCAAATCGTACGCAAACGTCTGCGGTCGGTCGACGACGCCATTTATAATGGCTACTTCTTAGACGCCTACAGTCAATACACGGCCTTCTTGAAGCACTGTCCGTTACCGGACGATGTGTCCGCCGACGACTGGCAGACGGTGATTGCGGCCTACCAACACGACATTGAATTTCATCGGCTGGCTCTGACCGATGCCGCCCCTCTGCTCTACTTGCGCGACCTCTTGATTGGTGGCGGGGCGAACCACCGGATGCAGCACCTGTTCGTCGATGAGATGCAGGATTACTCGATGGCCCAACTGATTTACCTGCAACATGCCTTCCCCCGGGCCAAGCTGACTCTGTTGGGTGACAGTGAACAGGCGTTGTTCAAAGCGGTAGAATCCCCAGAATCGATCTTGAAAAAATTGGATTCGGCCCTGAACGTCAAACGGTCACGGTTGATCACGTTGCGGCGTTCCTACCGCTCGACCTACCCCATCACGACCTTTGCCAAGGCGCTATTACCGGATGGTGACCAGATTGAGGCCTTCAACCGGCCAGGTGATTTACCCAAGGTCGTCATTCGCTACGATGAGGATACCGCCTTCAAGGCATTGGCCAGCGAGGTCTCGACGGAACTCGCCACCAGCGGCACCGTCGCCATCCTCACCAAGAGTACGACCGAGGCCAAACGCGTCTATCAGGAGCTACATGGTCAGTTCGACCTGACACGGCTGACCGACACCGACCGTTCCCTGCCTAAGGGCGTTGTCGTTCTGCCGATTTACTTGGCCAAGGGGTTGGAATTCGACAGTGTTATTGCCTACAACGTCTCGGCGGAAAACTATCCCGATGAGCAAATGACGGGGACGCTCTACACGATTGCGTCACGGGCCATGCATCACCTGACGTTATTGAGTATCGGCGCAGTTTCGCCATTGATTGCCTCGGGAAAGATTCCCCAGGCTGATTTGACGATTGAACATGAATTTCAGAACTAACACCCGATAATTTTCGGAAGTCTAACTTAATCAGACCTCAAACGACTTTGACCAGCAGTTGCCGGTTAAGGTCGTTTTTTGATGTCCCATCCGTCCACCCAATCGCTTAGTTCAGCCGCTTCAGTTAACAAGGTCGGTCGCTTTGATTGTTCCCACCAGTTCAACCGACTATTGTGGGCCTCACACAAAGAAAATTCTGACTTGGAGTGACCGCGATGCTATTACCAAAGTACTGTCAAACCAAACTCGGCGTCTTTAAGATTAGCAACGCCCTGATTCTGCTGCTCTGCTGGATTGTTCAGGTGCTTGCCGTCAAGCTGGGACCTATCCAGCCCTTACGCACACTACGGACGCTGCTAATTTTCACCGCCGCCTATGCAGTGATGCTCTATCTCCCGGTGAAACTGAAAAAATACGTGACTCCCAAAGTACTAATTGAAATTTTGTTGGACTTCAATGTCGTTTTGACCGTGTATGGTCTGATCCTACTCATCCTGCCGCGTGCCTTGGATACGGCTAACCTGTCTTCTTCACAGGCCGGGCTGGGCATCCTCTTTTCCTTGCTGGGTATTCCCATGCCCTACATGCGGCCAAACGGGATTTACGGTGTTCGGCTGCCTTGGACACGTAACTCCACGGAAATCTGGGATAAGACGAACCTGTTAGGCACCCGCCTACTCTTTGTCATTGGCGTAGTCAGCCTCCTGATTGGGGCTTTCCAAGCTGCCTGGTTCCTAATGTCCCTGATGATCGGTATGATTATCCTTACTGCCGCCACGGTTGGTTACGCCTACCATTTGTCGCAGCCATAGCCTTGGAATAAATTGTAGAAAAATCCCGTTGTCGCAAATAGCTTAGGTTATTTGTAACAACGGGATTTTTGTGTTTAATTTTAAAAAATTGCTGGCGTCTTCATCGTAGGAAACGTCGTGTGACGGCCATAGTTGTGATAGCCCTTGTAGAAGTGCAATTGACTCTTTTGGACCTTCAACTTGTAGGTCATGCGTTGCCCATCGAACTGAACTTTACCACCCTTAGGCGAATATTGAATACCAGTTAACTGATAGACGTGGTGGCCCAATGACCGGTATTTCAGCTTCTTCAGCCCATACCCTGGCAAACGATAATAGTGTTCACTACCTTCATCCAGACCAAAGAGATTCCCCGTGCTCTTGGTCTTACTGTACGTGATGTAAGCTTTATTGTCGCCCTTGCCGTTATGAAACCAGGTGTGGCGCAAGACTTTAGGCGTCCCAGCGTGCCACGTTGCCGCTTGGGCCGAGGTCAGGTCGGTTGCCGCTAATCCTAGCGACACGGCCGCAAGACCAATTAAAAAATAAGGTTTAGCCATGGTGCAAATTCCTCCTCCGAATAACCACCGGTGTTACTTCTCTTTGACAATACGCGTTGCCTATCGGTAAAGCAAGACAATTCGTTTTAACCCCGCAATGGCCCGCAACACGGACTAATCAACAACCGGATGATTTACTCATTCGACTGCCGATGCTGCTGTTGCTTTGGGCATGCGCTTTAACGTCTGTTTCAACAACAGTGGCGCGATAATCGTGGCCAACACGATCACCAGAATCATGGCGGAGTAGTTGGCATCCCCCAGCAGACCGGCTTGATGACCAATCTGGGCGGTAATCAGCCCCATCTCGCCCCGGGCAATCATCCCGGTGCCGATCACGCTACTACTGGTCCAAGAGAACCCGCACAACCGCGCGCCGAGGCCACAGCCAATCAGCTTGGTCAGGCAGGCCAGGACGGTCAGCCCCACGATAATCCCCATGTTCTCCGCCATATGATCGAGGGTCATGTTCAACCCCACACTGACGAAGAAGACCGGGATAAAGATAGCGTTTCCCAATGGTTCCACGTGATCGGCCAAGACAGCCCGATACGGCGTATGTGCCACGGCGATGCCGGCAAAGAAGGCCCCAATGGCCCCACTCAAGCCGACGATATCGGCCAGCCAGGCCATTCCCAGACAGATGACCATCGACATGATGGTCACACTGGAAGCCATGACGAGCCGTTCACTCAGGTGCATCAGGTACGGTGCGACCCATTTAACCAATATGTATGTCCCACCAAAGAAGGCAATCTGCTCGATCAGAACCACGGCCAGGTTGGGTTGGCTTCCCGCAGCCTTGATGCCTTGACTTGCCAGCAGACTGATCATCAGGGACAGTAGGACCACGCCCATGATGTCGTCGGCCACGGCCGCCCCCAGGATGGTCGCGCCCTCACGCGTAGACAACGCATGAAACTCTTTCAACACGGCCACGGAAATCGAGACCGAGGTGGCGGAGAAGATCACCCCAATGAAGAGGGCTTCCAGTGCATTGAAACCCCACCACCAGGAGGCCAGGCCCATCAGTGCAATTGGAAAAATCACGCCAAGCGTCGCCACCACAATAGCCGGTCGCAGATACTTCATCAGTAGCTCCAAATTACTTTCCAAGCCACCCAAAAACATCAGAATGACCACCCCAATGTCGGCAAATAAGTTCACCAGGCTATTGAGCTGAACCCAATCAAGCACGGCCGGTCCGATCAAAATCCCAATGACCAACTCACCAATCACGGCGGGCACGCCCAACCGATTAGCAAAGTTTCCCGCTAGCGTGGTCAGGACCAGGATCAAACACAGTGTTCCGAGAAAAGCCATCCTCATCCCTCCTTCTTTCAAAATTAATTACGTTCTATCATACGCCACTTTGGCGGGCCACAACAGAGGAAAATGCCGCCGAATTCACTGTTAGCTACCAGATAATCGCCCAATAAATTAAATTACCCCATTAGGTTATCGTCGCCGTTAATTAATTCCACCGATTTTGGTACTTTCGCCTAACAATTAGTGGTAAAATTTGATTACGCTTTCAAATACAATTGATTTGCTCAGATAAGACGCTTAACTTAACCAACGTCTCTGACCAGTCTAAAAAAGAATCGAAGTGAGATGCTCGCTATGAAACACGCTTTCCGGCCACCCCGCCACAAAATACATATTAGCTGGTTGCTACCCTATCTTCGCAACCGCAGAATCCTAGCCGGCCTCGGCATCTTCTTGATTGTCTTTGCCAGCCTGATCACGGTACAAGCACACCGGAACCAGGGAAATCAGCCAGCAACGCCAGTGCCTCAGCCGGCCAACGCGCAGCAGGTTGCCCAAAAGCAACGCAGCGTAAAACGCCAACTCCATCACTACTTAAAATCCGTGACGGCCGATGGCACCGCTAGCGTGAGCTTTTACAATTTGGGACCGGTCGCTGGCAGTCCCGCGGCGAAGTCAACGATGGCCACCAAGTTCTACAAATCTGGTGCCCTCGCCACTTCAGCCAACGCTCACACGCCGGAAATCTCGGCCAGCACCTACAAATTGTATATCGCGGCCTACCTCTTCCACCAGCACGCTGCCGGGCTATACACCTGGACCCCTGCCGAGGAAGACGGTTTCCACCGAATGATCGTCAATAGCGCCAACGACTTCTCTGAGGACGTCGTCGACACTTACGGTCCCGTCGCGCTCGATGACTACCTTGCCAGTCAGCACTACTACTCGCCCACCTTTGTCAGCGGCGAGGCAGCCACGACGACTGCCTATAGCCTGACCCTCGTGTTGAAGGACCTCGCGACACAGAGTGGGCCGTTCAGTCACGCCAAGGATCAGCAGAAACTCCTGTCCTTGATGAAACAACAGGTCTATCGCACCGGGATTCCTGCCGGAGCAACGGCCGCCCAAAAGGGCACGGTCGTTGCCGATAAGGTTGGCTTCCTGGCTGACACCAATAATGATGCCGCCATCGTCACTCTGCCCAACGGCGAACGCTATATTCTGGTCATCATGACCCACGGCCACGAACAGACCGGCTTTAGTGGCTTCCCACGAATGGCCAAGATTACCACTCACATTCAGAAGCTCGTTTACGATCCTGCGATTGTTAAGGGGCTCAGTAAATAAGTCTAACAATGGCCACTGACTAAACTAGCCGGTGGTCATTTTATTTTGCGTTGGTTATCTAACTTTTCCTTTTATGTTTTCGAATTGACTCTCCTCCACACTGGCCCTACCATCAGCTTATCAAATACCACACTGCATATCGGCACTGATCAGGAGGGATTCATCATGAAAGACAGCCACTATATTCGTTGGGTCAAGCACCTGTTCCACATACAGGGGAGCCTCGCACCCAACCAGTCACAAGAAGCCAATCAGGTCGGTGCTAACGCCTTTACCTATCTGTATTTTTACATTTTAATTTCCAGTCTGGTCTTCACTGGATTAGCCTCCTGGATCTCTCGCACTCAGCTATTCCAGTTCGTCATTATCAGCGACGTCCTCGTTACGTTCCTCATTGGGGGACTGTACTTCAAGGAGTCACTGACGTTGATGGGCCTGAAGGACAAGTCTGAAGTGCCGACATTGCAGGCAGCCCAGGTACGTTTTGCCTGCCAACGGGCCTTCCGCCAAGCCGGCCTCTTCTGGATCCTCATGGTCTTTAACGATCAACTTTATGGGACATCGTTCGTCAAGGCCGTCGAAAATCTAAAGACTTTCCTGGTTACCGTTGCGTTGGCCATTTTCATCGGCATTTCCACCCTAATCACTGAAAGCCGTCATCGTCACAAGTCTTAACTTAATTGTCGTTCTGCCCTCGCCATTCATCACGCAGGCAACCGTACTTCACCGAATCCCAGTACTGATTCTGCCAGTAACGCACCTGCCGCACGCGAGCCTCCTGTTGCAGGCCCAGACTTTCGGCTAGCCGACACATGCGAACGTTCCCCGACCACGTTGTGAGTCCGATATGGGGTAAATCCACATGGTCCCATAGCCAGTCAACCCACAGTGTCAGTGCCTGTTTGCCGATACCGCGATGCCAGTCCTCCGGCCGATACAAAACGATTCCAAAGTCGAGCCACCGCTGAAGATTCCCATCCTCGTAGTCATACGAAACAATACCGACCATGCGGCCATCGACTCTGATGATTTGTCGAGAAAAATTGCCGATAAATTTCTGCGGCGCAATCTCGGTTAAGAACTTTTCGCGACTGGGTACTTTATCGTGAAAATAAGGCCCATTCCACTTGAGCCATTCAGCCTGTGGATCACTAAAAGCTAACTGCCAAAAAATCGGTGCATCCGTCGCAGTTAACGGTGCTAAGGTCACCATCATATTACCCACCTCCAAGTTTTTCCCAGTATAACGCATAGTGCTAGTTATGTAATATTTATTGGATAGAATCTTGAGTCGATTCAAATAGACTAGCACTACGCGTTAAATACATAAGCTTTGAATTGCCGATGACACTTGATTTGGCTCCAAAATATAATCGAAAGTTAACGCTTGTGCTGATAGATCAGGTTTACTTTTAACCCAAAAACTTTTTACAGCACCCGATAGCATTTTTACATCATTCATATCATTTCCAAAGGCAATATATTGATTGATACCAAGTAAGCCTAGTGTACTGCTCTTATTGATACCTTTTGAGGTCATGTCCAGATTTCCTTCACCACTATGTTCTATTAATTCTAAATCTGTATTTGCCCTTATCCTATTGGTAATCTGTGACATTTGCTGATTGCTTATCCCTAAAAGAATGGCTTTAATAGGACTTTGAATTTTTTCAATCGGGACATTCTTTGCCAATCCATCTGGATCAAGTTGCCTAATAATGGCATTTTCTGAAGAAACTTGTGCTGAATAATTCCACTTTCCATCCACCACATATTCCAAATTGTATTTCTTTATCAGCCGCTTTAAATAGTCGAAATCGTTTTCAGAAATAGGAGACATAACTTTTATAGTATCTGCTATAGAAACTATAGCGCCGTTTCCACCAATTAACATATGATGTTGAAATTCTGGAATGATTGGTATTAGATCTCTTATAGGGCGCGCAGATGCGAAAATTATCTGATTACCCATTTTTTCTAGTTTTTTTAGGCTTGTAATAATATCTGGTTCAATGCTTATGCCATTAAAGCTAAGTGTTCCATCAACATCAAATACATAGTTCATGCGTATTAATCCCCTTTGTTTGCAAGTAGCTTGAAAAATGAGAAGCTTGCAAATTTTGCGTTATTATCCAGACTTCTCAAAGTTGATTGATAACCCATTCCCTCTAAACCTTTATCCAATGGTGATAATTCTATAAGTGATTTTTAACAATGATCTTTCCCTACAACACTACAGGAAGGCCATTTTTGCTGACTGCTTTTCAACTTGCTACCAGGAATTTCCCCAACTATACGGGACTCCGAGGTGAATAGCAATGTAAAGTTGCAGGCAACACCAAATCCGCTATAAGGATTGTTGTGACGGCGTTTCCAGCGACTCTTCTTTCCCACACAAAAAGCAGCAACGCATCGCCAATTCAAGCGATACATCGCTGCTAATTATTTTCTATAGGCTAAACTCTATTCAGTCGTAAACTTCATGTAGTCCGCCTTGATGTAAACCGTCTTATCATCCTTCTCATGAACGGCCATAAAACCATTACTATCTGGAAAATCTATTTTAAGGACGTTTTTCCCATCGACTTCGAAGGTATAGATCCCAGCATCCAACCCTTTGGCCCCACTAGAATACTCAAGCGATACTATTTTATTCGTCATTAACAATCCCCTCCTGAAAAAAGACTACACCTCTAAATCATTTAGCACAATAGCTAGAGTAAAAATATCGTTTCTTAATTGTTTATTATCGTTAAACAATATGTTATTATTGATAATGAATAATTCGATAAGGAGATGTTAACCATGTCAAAGTGGTTAAAATTCGGGATTAACTGTGTCATTGTTCTGGGGAGAATTAGTATCGTCTTTGCTTATCTCTTGATTATCCTGCCATTAGGCAACTTTTACCCTGTTATTAAAGGGACACTACCAAAAACCATTCTGCATAATGACAACTTTCTATTATTACCAGGAAAACACACCGTCACGGCTGCGGCAATGCAGAGTTTTCCAAGCTGGCCATACGCCATCCTAATTTTAATTGGAAGTATCATTCTCATTTGGGCAATCATTAAGCACCTAAAGGCACTCATCATAATTCTGACAAATCTTCGCGATGCTGATTACTTTGCTGTCACTACCGTGGGCGCTCTGAAACAACTTTTCATTGCTCGAATCGCCATGATTATCGGTGACCTTTTCCTTGCAAGCGGCAATCAGCTAACCCGAAGTTGGTTTTACCTAGTGAACAACGACGGCGTCATGGGGGCAACTTGGTCGTCAGCCGTTGCCGATGTTTGGATGGCCATCTTCTTCGGCGTCATCTACGTTGCCTACCGGTACACCTTGACCCTTAAAGCCGAAAACGATTTAACTATTTAGGAGGTCTATCATGGTCAAATTAACTCTAAACGTAGTGATGGCTGAACGCAATATCACCAGCCGAGAACTAGCAGCGGCCATCGACATCACCCCCGCCAACCTCTCAATTCTGAAAACGGGCAAGGCCAAGGCCATCCGCTTCAGCACGCTGGCCAAGATCTGCAAAGTTCTCGACTGCCAGCCGGGAGATATTCTAAAATACATTGACGACTAACGTGCGATACAAGCTAGTTACTAGTTAGCATTAACGTTTCAACTGTATAAAACAGCGCACCAAAAGCGAGTCTGGAATCTTATCCCAGGCCCGCTTTTTCGTAATCCATTATCTTTTCTTTAGCACAACCCAATTCGGTTCAGTTGGCACCGGTTCGCCCACAAGCTACTTCAACTGCGCAACCACAAAAGCATAGCCATTGTAGTCGCGATATTTATTAGTAGACGAGTGATCGATAATTTCCAATCCCACTTGATAATTCTTCAGGCTCTTCCGCTTGGCAGCGCCGTAACCCTCAGCAGCCAATAGCTTCTTGACCTGCTTGATGCGCGTCGCGGTTGGCTGGTCACGGGACTTCTTCAGATACTTCGTAATTGTCGGGAAGGTCTTTAACTTCTGATAGTTCGCCGTCTTCGGGTGCATGACCGGCAGCACAATCTCATCCGAACTGTAGCGCCCGTCCTTAATTATCGCAATCCGGCTCAGATCCAGCGTCAGCGGGCTGTTCGGGAACAACTTCAATATTGCTCGCGTCGTTCCCTGAGATGGCGACAGCTTCACATACTTGTTGTAATCCCCATTCCGCTTAAAGATCCACAGCGGCGTGAAGCGGTTCGTCAACATATCGTTGGCCAGCCCTTCCTCCATGAAGCCGTGCCAAACATAGCCCTGCTTGATCTGATTGCGCCCAATCTGCCCGTCGACCCGGTAATACCAAGAGTAGGTGTTACCATGCTTGAGGTGTAGCCGCGCGGTACTGGTCCAGGTCAAGTTGGGATAGGGTTTCAAATTGCCCAGTTTCTTCGTATGCGCGCGATTCCAGATGTTAATCGACTTCTTGGCATTGACCGACCGCAATAACGTCGTCTCTGTATACCAATTTAGCTTGACCGTCTTATATGGCGTCGCCGCCAGGGCAGTATTGGTCATGCCCCAAAGGCCACCGAGCACGGCAATGCCCAGTAACGCGGTCCATATCTTCTTTTTCATTTTGTTCTCCTCCGAATTTCCTCTGACTCCTAGTAAGCCGTGTCATCCGCGATTGGCGTGAAGTAAGTCTGACTGCCGAGCTTGTACAGACTGTAGTAGACCCCCGGCATATCATCATCCGAAAAACCCGCCCGATGCTGAGGCTGATGTAAATTCTTCATGGTCAACCGATACTGGGTCTGACCGCGCTTCGCCACGTGCTTCAACGTTACCCCCTTAATCTTGTGACTGAAGTACAGGTAGCGCGTTGCCCCCTTCACCTGCGTCCGATTAATCTTGGCCGATTGTAACGGCTTCGGAGTCGCCGTCCCGGTAGTGGCCACGTACTTATGAATTTCGAGATAGCCATCCGAGGTGACTTGAACCTGCCGTTTGCTGGTCAGCTTACCAATCGCCGACTTGCCCCCAAGGTAGAGGTCGCCGTGACTCCAGGTTGGCAAATAGACTGGCCGCTTAACCTGTTTGAAGGCGGCTGGACTAACCGTGAGATCCCGAACACTGGGCACGTAGCTCGGGTGCTGCGTGAAGGCCGTCTTCAAGACATGATAGCTCAACTCGTTATCGTGATTGATCGACAATGCCTGTTTCTTACTAGTGATATGATACTTCTGGCCAGAAACAACCGTATTCTTGGGAATCTTGACGGTCTTTGATGCAAAGGTTCCGTCGGGATGGTTAGCCGTCACCTTGACCGTCACGGCCTTGGTTGACCGGTAGAACGTACTCGTGTAGAGATAATCACGAGGGACCTGGCTCTTGCCAATCTTCACGGTTGCCGATTTGGCACTGGCCTGCGTTCCCAGTCCAACTACGCCCACCATCAAGGTAACTATGATGAGACCTAACTTTGCGCTTATTTTCATTGTAAAATCTCCCCTTTACTTAAAAATCCACGTCCGATCTATGTAATTGCTAACGATTCATCCCCGAAATAAATTGGTATCGATTACGTCTTCATTGTCGCGCAAATGCGGTGAGATTGCTATAGGCTATTTGCGCTAAGCGCTATCTACGAACCTTTAAACAAAAAAGTTGCCACTTAATATCGGCAACTTTTCTCTCTCGTCTATTAATTAAAATAACTTAAATCCGAGGCCAGCGTCGGATAAGCCGTAATCGTCTGGCCAATCTCCGCGCTACCCATATGATTTTCAATCACGAAATCCAGGTAGTTGATGAGCTGTTCGGCTTCGCTACTCAGGACTGCCGCGCCAACAATGTGTTGCGTCGTCCGATCCACGACCACTTTAATTCTCGCGTGGGGATCTTGAATCCGCTGATAGCTGTACCAGTGGGTCAGATCAAGATCAGTAACCTGATACTTATCCGGTGCCGCTGTGGCCTCAGCCGTCGTCACACCCAATTGGGCCAGTTGTGCCTTGCCATAGACCACGGATGGAATCGTCGGATACACGATATCCGGTGAATCGCAAGTCGTCAGCGTTTGAGTCAAGTAGCGGCCTTCAAAACCAGCGACCGGCGTCAATTTAGGCTGGGGCCGGTCGACCACATCACCTAACGCAAAGATATGTGGATTGGTGGTCTGTAGATTGCCATTGACCGTGATACCATGCGTCGTCGTAGCCACATTGACGCGGTCCAGATGCAGATCATCCACGACCGGTTGACGACCAGCGGTGGCGAAGACCATCCCCGTCGTCCAGCTGTCCCCAACGGTCGTCGTGACCTTGAACTGGTCATCGGCGGGGGCAACGGTCGTAATCGTCGTATTCAGCTGCACGTCGACGCCTTCCGCCCTGAGCCGCTCCAACAAGTCATTGACCAGGTCGCCATCAAAGGCGCGCAGTGGCCGGTCGCTGTGATGGATCAGGTGAACGCGACTACCGGCCGCGTTAGCGATTGACGCCAGTTCAACGCCCACGTAGCCCGCCCCCATCAGGGTAATGTCGGCTGGTAAATTATCCAAGTCTAAGAATTCATTACTGGTATTCAACCATTCGGCCCCGTCGATGGCGGGAATCCGTGGTTCCTGACCAGTCGCCACGATCCAGTTGGCCGAATTGAGTTGGTCATCACCGACCGTCAACGTGCCGTCTGCATTAAAGCTGGCCGCCCCGTGGAACGTGGCAATCTTAGCTGCTTCCAGGCCGCCGTGCGTCCCCGCCGGAATCTTGGTCGTGTAGGCACGCTTAGCCGCCATCAGGGCCGGCCAATCGATCTGCGGCACACTGGTTAGGCCGTGGCCTTGCAGGGCTTCTGCACGACCCTGTGCCTCGACTGCAGCCATCAGAATTTTCTTGGGATCACAGCCCCGGTTGGGACACGTCCCACCCCAGAGATCCTTTTCAACAACGGCAACGCTCAGTCCTTGTGCGTGTAACCCATACGCTGCGGCTAACCCACCGGGGCCGCCACCAATCACAACGATATCGAACTCTTGCATCTGCATGAACCTTCCCTTCTTGGAAAACCTGATAGGATCTGGCTAGCATCATGCTTTAGCCAAGGCAATCCTACCAATCGACCACTATCCGTCAGGTAAACGCGGAACAGCTCAAGATACTCTGCCCTTTTACCCGGCTATATGGTCAATTCTAGCACGGAAACGGGTTATTCCTGACCAATTTGCCTATTTACCTTTTCATGACGCAGCGTTCTGACAAGTTGGTAGCCCGTATAGCAGATGACGAGCAACCCGGTAATCAGATAGACCGGTCCGGCTGGAAAGTTCTGGAAGAAGGCCCCATAGGCGATGGTACCCGCAGGTAAGGCCAGCGTCATCAGCGTGCTAAACGTTGACCCCACCCGGCCGAGCAGCTTGGTGGGCACCGTCATCTGCATGTAGACCGACATCGGCGTATTGATGAAGGCGAGGACCAGGCCAATGGCGACAGCCCAGACGATCAGACCAACCACCAGATAGTTGCCGGTCAGCGTGCTGAGGAAGATGATGCCCAACAGGGTAATCCCGACCCCGGTCAGCACACACAGCCGGAGCACCGCGAGAAGTACTTTTTTAAACGACGGTAATACGGAGAGAATGAGGTTACCCACCAGGATTCCTCCGGCAAAGCCGCTCATGACCAGGCTCAAATTGGCATTCCCAAGATGCCGCTCCTGCACGATGGCGTAGGGTAAGCCGACGTCGATTGAACTCAGTAGAAAGTTCAGCCCAACCCCCAGTACAACGACCGACCGAAGTGTGAGGCGATTCTTGATGTAGACCAAGCCAATCTTGAATTGTTGCCACTCACCGCCATCCGTATCCGGCACGTCCTCGGCTGGAAGTGGATAGAAGTGCATGCTTAATGCAATCAGCAGGACCAACACTTCCGCCGCAATTTCCACGCGAATGATTCCGCTAAAGCCAATCCACCCATACAGTGCTGCAGCCAGGATCGGTGACAGCAACTGGATGCCGGCCGTAGCCGCCTGCTCGATGGTTGCGAGCGTCTTGACGTGCTTGTCGTTGACCAGCTCATGCACCGCCGCGGTAAACGTCGTATTGGTCACCTTGTCGCAACAGGCGATGACGACCAGCAGTAACACCGCTAGTAGCATGGGATCGTTGATATTAGCCGTCAACACAGCGTACAGCACCAAGGCGACAATGACCGTTGCTTTACTCAGTAAGATGAGGGGCTTGTGGCGCCGACGATCCACGAGATTTCCCACCGGCATGACTAATAACAAGCCAATCAGGGGGTAGATGATGGACCCGAGACCAAAGCTAATGGCCGAATGTGTTCGGTGAAGCAGCATCAGCCCCATCGCAAAGCTGAAGGTATCCCCACCCAGCGTGCTAATGATATCGCTACTTGCCGCCCTGATAATTTGAATCGTCGACTGCCGATTACTGATTTGAACGGATTCAGCCATTCGCAATCGCCCCTTTCTTTTGCATCGTTGCTCATTATTGTAGTCGCAATTGTCGCCGATTAATCCTATAATATGTAGCAAATATGCCACATCCCTGAAAGTAGCACTCGCCATGTCCACCATTGGTTCAACTTTAAAGCAGATTCGCCAAGCCAAGGGGTTTACCCAGAAAGAAGTCTACGGAGCAATCGTCTCCCGCTCCTTCGCGAGTCGCCTAGAAAGCGGCCAACACGACATTGCGGCCGAGAAACTCTTTGCGATTCTGGATCGGTTAGGCGTCAGTGCTAACGAGTTTCGCTTCATTCAAAACGATTACCAGCCGACCGCGACCGAGCTGGCCCGCAGTCAGGTCATGTTGGCCTACGACCAGCAGAACTTCCCCCGGATTAGCCATCTCGCGGCACAATACGCTCACAGTGAAAATCCCGCGGAACAGCGCATCGCGGTCGTTGCCAATACGCTGATGATGGCCTTTGACCACCGCACCATGGTCATCACCCCGGCGATGGAAACACTGTGGCAACAGGTCGCACTGACCAAGACCTGGACGCTTCAGGAGATTGACTTCGGCTCGATTCTGCTCGTCTTGACGAGTCTGAAGCATACCCCAATCGCCGCAACGATCCGCAAATATCACTTGGCCTGCGACCGCTACGTCTCGGCAGCCGCCGACCCCTTTCACGTTATGGATTCACGGGCCTCCTTCGACCTAGTCGCGTTGCAACAACTGCTGAGTGAAAAGGCCTATCCCGCGGCACGCGCCTTCAAGCCACAGCTATTGGCCGGCCACACGGAACACTTGACCAGCGACGGTATCCTTGATCAGCAACTGTCGCTGTGGCTCTGGGAGAGTTATTTTGGGGAAGCCGCGCGGGCGCAATCTCTGGGTGACGCACTCCGACAGATGCCAACGCCCCGCTTTCACCTGGGGATTCACGCTCTCCTGCGTGCCTGGGAAGATCGAGCGAAGCTGTACCGCCAGCGAGGTACCGACGTCAGCCGTTAACCGTGTGCTTGTGCTAAAATAATCCCTAGTAATTGTTAGAGGGGGAACACGATGACATTCTATACGTATAGCTATCTCACAACCCACCACAGTACGTGGCAGTATGTGCGGATTGGCCTACTGATTGCGCTATTGATCATCTTCATTGGCCTATTCATGCACTATTTGCGGAACCAGTGGAACGTCAAATATAAAGATCTTAGTATTATCACCGCAACGTTATTATTGCTAGTCCTCGGCCTGCAAATCAATAGTCTGGTCTCGCTCCAATCAGCAACCAAACAAACCGGTCAAATCACCGCGACCGTCCAGCAAGTGGCCCATCAGCTCAAGGTTAAACCGGCCAAGCTCAGCATCAATGCCACCACGACCGGTAGCGACCTACTCGTGAAGTCGCCCAAGGGTTACTACCGTCTGGATTACAACTCGGATGGGTCGGCGTTCGTGCTGGAGAAGATCACGTTGGAGAATCCTAAGATCACGCTGGTAAAGGAGTAGACCATGTTTGTATATTCGGATGTATTTATTAAATTAGTTGTTGGTTTCCTATTTATGACGTTGTTGATCAACTTTTCCGGTAAGGGGAACCTGGCCCCGACCTCGGCAATTGATCAGGTTCAGAACTACGTCTTAGGGGGCATCGTTGGTGGGGTCATCTACAACTCTGCCGTGTCCCTCCTACAATTTGTATTGGTGCTATTGATCTGGTCGCTCCTTATTCTGGTCACCCGTTATTTAAAGATTCATGTCAGAGTCATCGGCAAATTTATCGACGGCGGTCCCATCACGGTGATTCGTGACGGCAAGCTGCTGGTGCACAACTGCCTGAAGGCCAATCTCTCTGCCAAGGAAATTGATTTCAAGCTACGGACGGCGGGCGTCTACCAAATCGACGAGGTCAAGCGAGCTATCGTGGAACAGAATGGTAGTCTGACCGTACTGCGTCAGGGTGACGGCTCGATTCGCTACCCGATTATTGTCGACGGCCAGATTGACCAGGACGTGCTGGAACTGATGAATCACGATGAGACCTGGCTACTGGATCAGTTGCAGCGGCACGGTGTCCAGAATATTCGCGATGTCTACATGGCGAAGTATGAGAATCACCAGTTCGAGATTACACGGTACGATGAGGCTTAGGTCCTAGTAGCAACACTGTGGGCAACGTCCATTCCCCGGTTATCTATTAGTCCTAAAAGTGGTACGCTAATTGTAAGAAATTCGAGGAGGGACTCCGTATGGCCGCAGACCGCTTAATGGAAGAGTGGCAAATCTACAACCGACAGCTCCAGTGCATCGGCACTCGGCGCCGCGAAGAAACGTTAGCGCCCGGTGAATACCACCTGGTCGTCAATGCTTTCATCTTCAATACGGATGGTCAGGTACTGCTGCAGCAACGCTCTCCCAACAAGCTGTATTTCCCCAGCTACTGGGATTCTTCGGTCGGTGGGTCCGTGCAGGCTGGCGAGACGATTATCACGGCGATGCACCGCGAAATGGCGGAAGAAATCGGCTGGGACATCCCCGTGGTGGCGGACGATAACTACCTGATAACGCCCCACTCTCACTGGGTTAGCGCGTGGTTTGCCTTTCAAACAACTCACGCTGCGGCCGACTTTGCCGTTCAACACGACGAACTCCAGCAAGTCACGTTCTTTGATCGTCCGGCGGCCCATGCTCACCTTCACCAGATTGGCTTCGATCCCTATACGGCCGAGCTAGACCGTGCTTGGGACCACCTGCAGTTGGTAGACAACCCTCACTTGTAAATACTTAGGGTCGAACGCGTTTGAACGATTCGACCGTTTTAGCCATATTTTTTGGATCACAAACTCACTTTGCCAAAATACGAAAACAGACAAGAAAGGGAACCACGGTGCAATGACCGTGGTTCCCTTTTCACATGCGCGATTGGTCATTCCCCAGTAACCAATCGCCTATTTACTTATACCGGCTAAACGTGATATCCTGTGAGAACTTATCTATTTGAAATAGCACAGGCACGTCCCCCATTTACCAGTACAGTATGATAACACGACCTTACACTATGGCCGGACAAAAGAATGTCATTAATAACAACGCTTATCAGCATACCAGGTCTTCTTCAAAAAGGAAATGCATTCCGATTTAGCATGTCAGATTTGGAATATTTACCGGTTAAATCTGCATTGAATTGTCTGATTTTCGCCCAATATCGCTTAGTATAAAGCTGACAAGTACTGGTACGGACGATATTCACCCCATGAATTTAATAACGACCATCTCATATGGTATTTCGAAATTTCCATCCCACCTGATGGACTAAAAAGGAACCACGGTAGACTTACCGCAGTTCCTTTCGTCTCATCACCGTAGTCATTCGTGATGATTTATTTATAGGCCTGACTTAACTGCCCCATTACTCTATCGAAGTAGTCTATCAGGTTTTACCGATTGTTGCCCTAGTCATTTTTGAAACTTTTATTTAGTCCTTACGTTTCCGGAATAAACGCCATGCACCGAGGATAAAGGTGCCCATTAACGCACCCAACCAAGCCAATTTCGACTGACCTTCGTTGGTCTGCGGGAGGTCTCCATTGCTGTTGTCCTCAGTAGCCACATCCTGACTAGCCCGGAGTAGTGGATTTTCAAATCCGTCATAACTACCGCCAGTGAAAGTGTCGCCATCGACATCAGAGGTGTGGCTTGCCGCAATCCCATCCGCAGCACCCATATCTGTGAAGTCGGTCGTCGAATTACCAGAACCATTTCCATTAGTTGTTCCAGTCGTGTTATCAGTGTCGGCATCGTCTGAGTCGCTGGTCGTTTGATCAGTCTGAGCATCGCTGTCTGCATCACTGGTCACATCCGTATTGCTATCGGAGCCAGCTTCACTATCGCTGCCAGGATCATTTTCGTTGCCGTTAACATCCCCTGCACCGGCATTGCTGTCGGAGCCTTCTGAGTCGGAGTTTCCAGCGTTACTATCGGAACCCTCTGAATCAGAGTTGCCAGTGTTGCCGTCCGAGCCTTCGGAATCTGAATCGCCGGTATTGCCGTCCGAACCTTCTGAGTCAGAGTCGCCATCATTCCCATCTGAACCTTCTGAATCTGAACCTTCTGAATCTGAATCATCTAAATTGCCGTTGGAGTCGGAATCTTCCGAGTCTGAATCACCAGTGTTTCCATCCGAATCTGAATCGCTAGTGTTACCATCTGAACCCTCTGAGTCAGAGTCACCAGTGTTGCTGTCCGAACCCTCTGAATCTGAGTCACTAGTATTACCCTCTGAACCTTCTGAATCTGAGTCACCCGTGTTACCGTCAGAACCCTCAGAATCCGAATCGCTGGTATTATATGAGCCTTCTGAGTCTGAATCGTTAGTATTGCTGTCCGAACCCTCGGAGTCTGAATCACTGGTATTGCCGTCGGAGCCTTCTGAGTCAGAGTCGCCAGCATTTCCATCTGAACCTTCTGAATCTGAATCGCTGGTGTTGCTATCTGAACCCTCTGAGTCAGAATCACCAGTGTTGCTGTCCGAACCTTCTGAATCAGAGTCACTAGTATTACCCTCTGAACCTTCTGAATCAGAGTCAGTATTGCTGTCCGAACCTTCTGAGTCAGAATCACTAGCATTGCCTTCTGAACCTTCGGAATCCGAGTCGCTAGTATTGCCGTCCGAACCCTCTGAGTCGGAATCGCCGGTGTTGCCATTGGAGCCTTCCGAGTCAGAATCACTGGTGTTATCTGAGCCCTCGGAGTCAGAGTCATCTGTGTTACTGTCAGAACCCTCAGAATCCGAGTTGCCAGTGCTACCGTCGGAACCTTCTGAATCTGAATCACTGGTGTTATCTGAACCCTCGGAATCAGAGTCATCTGTGTTACCGTCGGAACCTTCTGAGTCAGAATCGTCAGTGTTACTGTCGGAACCTTCGGAATCCGAATCGCTGGTATTTCCATCAGAACCCTCGGAGTCGGAATCACTCGTATTGTTGTCGGAACCTTCTGAATCGGAGTCGCTAGTATTGCCGTCGGAGCCTTCCGAGTCTGAATCACTGGTATTACCATCGGAATCCTCGGAGTCGGAATCACTAGTATTGCCTTCTGAACCTTCTGAATCCGAGTCGCCAGTGTTACCGTCGGAGCCTTCTGAGTCGGAATCACCAATATTCCCGTCGGAACCTTCTGAATCCGAGTCACTACTGTTGCCTTCCGAACTCTCAGAATCTGAATCACCAGTGTTACTATCGGAACCTTCTGAATCCGAATCGCTGGTGTTGCCATCAGAACCTTCTGAGTCGGAATCACTCGTATTGCCTTCTGAACCTTCTGAATCCGAGTCGCTACTGTTGCCTTCTGACCCCTCTGAATCTGAATCACCAGTGTTACTATCGGAACCTTCTGAATCCGAATCGCTGATGTTTCCATCAGAACCCTCGGAGTCAGAATCACCAGTGTTACCATCTGAACTTTCTGAGTCTGAATCACTGGTGCTGTCGGAGCCTTCTGAATCCGAATCACTAGTATTACCTTCTGAACCCTCTGAATCTGAATCACCGGCGTTGCCATCAGAACCTTCTGAGTCAGAATCACCAGTGTTGCTGTCGGAGCCTTCTGAATCCGAGTCACCAGTATTGCCATCTGAGCCTTCTGAATCGGAGTCACCAGTACTGCTATCCGAACCATCCGAATCACCTTCAGATGCATTCTCATCGGTATCGTCAGTGTTCTCGTCAGTGTCACCATCTGATTCATCAGTGGTTGTGTCACCACCATCAGAGTCTGTATTTTCATTTCCGGCATCCGACTCATTTGTGTCTGAACCACCAGTATTTTCTTCTGATCCTTCTGAATCCGAGTCACCTGCATCACTGGTAGTCGTGTCAGAATCGTTGGTGTCGGTCTCAGTCGAGTCGGAATCATTGGTGTCACTATTGTTATCTTCTGAGCTTTCATTGTCGGAAACGTCTGGCGTCCCATCTGAACTGGTATCGCCTGTACCATCCGTAGCTAAGTCACCGGTACTCCCATCGGAAGTTCCTGTATCCGGCGCTTCTAAATCCGTATCGGTCCCGGCTGAGTCATCACCATTTGTGGCTCCTGACTGACCGGCGTCCATCCCTTCATTACCAGTAGTCCCAGTGTTACCATTATCGTAATTTCCAGAACCATCCGTGTCCGTCGCTGGTGTCTCGTAATTGTTACTGCCATCAGTGGTCGTCTCAGTACCACCTGCAGTGCTGCCCGTATCCGTAACAGGTTCACTTACACCGGTTGTAACGTCCTGGCTGTTATTGTTTTCACTAACAGTTGTAGTCGAACTACCATTACTTGCACTGTTATTGTTTTCACTAGTTTGTGGCGTCGTGTTAGTTGTGGTCGGGGTAGTGACAGTTGCCGGTTGTGTGTTAACTTCGCTCGTACCGTCCGTCACATTGTCTACCGCTTTAGCTGGCGCTTGTTCCGTCCGTAATGTGTTGGCTTTTGCCGCAACTGGTTGATCTGCAAACATCCCTGTCCCTACCAGTGCAGCTGCCGCGGTGAGCCAGAGGCTCGTTCTTACGTTTTGCGTCATCTTTTCTCCTCCAGATTTCCTTTGTCTTCTGTTCTCTCTGCCGATAATCAATATACTATCAAGTTAACCGATAGAAAGAAACAAAAACCGATTCTGGCAATCAAAAAAGGAACCCCTGCCAACTGACAGTGATTCCTTTCACGAAAAACGTTGATTTAACAGCGTTTATAAAATAAAAACATTTATATCGAAATGATAACGGCTGACAAACATCCTCGTGAATTGCTTAACGGATAGAAATTGCACGCGAATGCCGGGAATGGTAAACAGTCATGAAGTTCCCAGTCGATGTCCAATAAACCTTGTTGGGCCAGCCTTTCTCCATGTATGGATCAGCAACGAGAAACTTCCCATGCTTGTAACCGACTAGAGCCAGAACGTGGTACGGCCGTTGCTGCTGCATCCGCCAAGCCCCAGCGAAGACGACAGCATTGCCACGCTTCACTTCACGGATGAGTTGAGCTTTAGAAGCACCTGTGATGTTTGTGGCTAGCTGATCATATGTCTTGGCATATTTGGTGAGCGGTGCCGGATAGATGGTCCGTGTCTCGCCAGGCCGACTCTCCGTGTAGGGATTGCCAACGAAGCCCTTAGTTGGCGTCTTAGCTTTGGGCATCCGGTTAATGATGGTCTTGAGACTGGTTTTGGTCGCAATCCCCTTAACGGAGAGTGCCATCTTTAAACTAGCGGCTTCACAAGCGTTCGGCGCATATGTAGGGTACAGCTGACTCGTATACGTGTAAGGTAACACATAGGAAGTTGGGAGTTTGACAGCAGTCGCATTGATCCAACCATAGTTATGCCCACGCCGACTTAATTGAAAATACGTCGTCTGGCCTTTCTTAGCAACCTGATTGACTTGCATGAGTTGCCCAGCCAAATTTCCCGCCTTCCGGACACTCTTAACCCCTTTTACGTAAGGTTTATTCCACAGACGCCACCCTTTTGACTTGATCACACGTGAGTTGTACTGACGTCCAGACTTCACCGAATATGTGGTACTAGCACTTGCAGTCTGAACACCTGCGAACACTAGTCCTACAAACGCGGCAATACTTAATAATTTGATTCCTTTTTTCATGCTATTTCCCCCTATTGAATCGCAACTGCGAAATGCTTGTAATTATAACTACGAGCAAACTTGCTTGCGGAAACCCAATATTTCCCTTGGTTCGGGTCCGCAACGTGATAGTGGCCCTTCTTATAACCATCCAGTAACATGACATGACTATTGTTGATGCCAGTGCCCCAGAAGTAATGGCCATACTGTGCCTTCGCAAAGTGAAGCGTCACGTAGACCACAACCGGATTATGTAAACGCAACTGTGACCGCAGCGTGCTCAGACTGGCACCAGTCATGTTCTTAACGGGTTCGTACTGATTACCCCACTTTGCCAATGGCTTGGGGAAGATCGACTGAAAGACGCCAGGCGTGACTTTGTAAGGACTTCCTGCGAAGCCGTTATTCGGGTTGTTATTCTTACTCCGGGGAAGATGCTTCATGAATGCTACCAGTCCAGTGGACTTCAGCACACCTTTATAATGTAAGCCTTCCAGTAAGCTGGCGGATTCACAACCCATCCAAGCCTTAACAGCATTCTGACTGATATAGGGTGCGTTCAAGTTAACAGCGCTGGGTGTCTTCAGGTACTTATGCCAGACCCAACCAGAATAAGCTTTATTGCCATTACTGATAGACGTGACGTAATAATACCGATACTGCTTGCCGTTAGCTTTCTGAATCAGTGCAGACTTACTGATAGCCCATGCTGTCTTGGGAAAGCTGGCTAGATTGTGGTTGGCGGTCATCGTCAGTTGCCCGTCCGTCGTCTTAAATGCGTATGTTTTCCCTTTGGTATTCCCTGTGACCTTTCCAAAGGTCGTGACATTCTTTTGAGAAACGATGTGCTGAGTGGCCGCCTGAGCCGTCACCAAGCCAAAGCTCCCTACAGCAACCCCAGTTAAGAGTGTTGCTAAAATTTTCTTGATCATCTACTAAACCTCTTTCTATGTAGTCATTCTCAGCCCTATTCAATTACTGCAGCAAGGACATACTACAATAATCGATTAACTGGTGACCATGTCATAATCAACTTGATTACGACACGTATTTATCAGGTCCTCACACCTGACACAAAGCCAGTATACAGCCGGATAGTGTCAGAAAACAAGGCCACAGCCACTTCCCTCAGAATCTAAAAGGTCCCCGTAACGCATAGCCGGTTACGGGGACCTCCTATTCTGATAAGCCGCTTATTGGATTTGAACCAACGACCTCTTCCTTACCATGGAAACGCTCTACCTGCTGAGCTAAAGCGGCATACTACCATTATCGTTGATATTGGAAATAATGGCAATAAAAAAAGAACCCTCACAGGGTTCTTTCGTTCGCGTGGCAACGTCCTATCCTCGCAGGGGGCGATCCCCCAACTACTATCGGCGTGCTAAAGCTTAACTTCCGTGTTCGGCATGGGAACGGGTGTATCCTTTAGGCTATCGCCACCACACTATAAGAGAACTTCTTCCCTCAAAACTAGATATTATTCAATTATTTT
>NZ_RHNZ01000012.1 GCF_003946395.1 Levilactobacillus fuyuanensis
CATTCTTTGATTATACAAAAACATCCGTTGCCAGTAATCAAATTCGTTTGATTACCAACAACAGATATTTTAGAACCATTAATTTTGTAAAGCTAAAAAAGATGGCGATATAATTACTTTATTGATAGCGATATCACATACAGGATGGCTGCCATCCTGTATGAACTGGGGCCAGTCTTGATCTGACAAAAATTGACCGAAACTTTTACACCAAATAAAATAAGGTGTCATCACCAGGGGCTTTTAGCGCTCCTAGGCGATGACACCTTATTTAAGAAGTTCCTTTGTTTTAGTACCCCAAACTCACATCCGTCAAATTAACCGACAAGCTGCCGTCAGCCAACCAACTCGTCAGGTTCTTCCCGAAAATATCCAGAATTGGCTTCGTATTTTCCTTAGCGAATCCAGTTTGGTGTGGGGTAACCAATACGTTCGGGTAATCCCACAGCCGGGAATCCTTAGCCAACGGTTCTTCTTCAAACACATCCAGTGCCGCGTGCAACACGTTTTGGTAGAGGAGGGCGTTCATCAGCGCCTGTTGGTCGACCGATTTGCCGCGGCCCACGTTAACGAAGATGTTGAGCCCGTCCAATTGCTTGAAGAAGCTTTCGTCGAAGTAGTGGACGGTCGTGCTGGTCGCTGGCATGGCATTGATCACCACGTCCGCATCCTTCAGCAGGGTGCTATCGTTGTCTAAGTTAGTCGTTTCCGCAAAGCCCTCTACCGGGTGACCCGAGCGATTGACCCCGTATGGGTGATTGCCGAAGCCATTCAATAAGGTCGCAATCGCTTGGCCAATACTCCCGGTACCGTAGATGACGACCTTCTGACTCGCCAGCATGCTCAAATCATCCCGTGCAGGCACCTGCCAGAAGTGACCGGCCTGATTCTTCACGGCTTCGTTAAAGCCCCGCACAAAGTACAGCAGGTAGCCCAGCGTCGATTCTGCAATCGCCGGTGAGTAGACGCCACTGGCATTGGTCACCTGGACGTCATGGGCCTTGATCCAGTCCAGCGGCAGGTAGTCGATCCCAGCACTGACCGTTTGAATCCATTTGACCTGGTTATTTGGCGCCATCAAGGCCGCCGGGCCAATCTTTTTGTCCCAGCCAAAGATGATGGTGATGGGCGCTGCTGCCTCCCAGTTTTTAGCGTCGACGACCTCGACACCAGTCTTTTCCAATTGCACCCGTTGTTCTGCTGCCAAGGGTTGTAAGGCAAGTACACGTTCTGTCATGATGAAAAACCTCCTCATACCTATTACTTATCTATTATTTTAGCACGACTTTGTGTCTTTTATCCGTTAAATTTGAAAGCGCATGCATAATTTGTTGGCAAACATAACACACATTTTCAGAAGTGTTACGAAAGTCACCGAACAATTAACACACGAATTTCGAATATATACCATCAACTTTGGTGATATTGGGGCGCAACCATTGAAAATTCACTTATCACTAGATATAATGAACACAAGACAGCAATTATTTATTTACACTAATAACGTTTGGGGAGGTTAGAAAAATGCTAAATCTTGGTCTGGATATCCTAGGCCTAGCGCGGTTCCAATTTGGAATGACCACTGTCTTTCACTTCTTCTTCGTTCCATTTTCAATCGGGTTAGCCTTCGTGGTGGCAGTCATGGAAACCATGTATGCCATCAAGGGTGATGAGGACTACAAGAAGATGGCGCAGTTCTGGGGCAAAATGTTCCTCTACAGTTTCGCCGTCGGTGTAGTTACCGGTATCATTCAAGAGTTCCAATTCGGGATGAACTGGTCCGAATACTCTCGGTTCATGGGGGACATCTTCGGTGCACCATTGGCCATTGAAGCCCTGGCTGCATTCTTCTTGGAATCTACGTTCATTGGGATGTGGATGTTTACTTGGGGCCGCTTCAATAAGTGGGTCCACACGCTCTTTATTTGGTTAGTTATGTTCGGGTCTTCACTATCTGCATTATGGATTCTGGCGGCCAACAGTTTCATGCAAAATCCTTTGGGCTACATCATCAACCAGAAGACTGGTCACGTTCAAATGGTCAGTTTCGGTAAAGTGGTGGGGAACCCGCAGCTGTGGAATGAGTTCCCGCATGTTATTTTCGGGGCTTTTGTAACCGCTGCCTTCGTCATCGCTGGGTGCTGTGCTTGGCGTTTACTTAAGAAAGACCACGTGGACTTCTACCGGAAGTCATTGAACGTTGCCTTGGTTATCGGTTTAATCTTCTCTCTGGGGTCCATCGCAACTGGTGACCTGCAGAGTCGTTACCTGATCAACAACCAGCCCATGAAGTTCGCCGCCATGGAAGGGCTCTACAAGAACTCAACCAACAAGGGTGAATGGGCCGCTGTCTCTGGTTTCAATACGAAGCAACACAAGACCACTTGGTCCGTCGATGTGCCTTACGTTCTGAACTTATTAAGTTATCACAAGACGACTGGGACCGTTAAAGGCATGAATCAAGTCAATAAAGATATGCACGCGAAGTACGATAAGAAGTTTGGGAGCGACATGAACTACTACGTCCCAACTAAGACGCTGTTCTGGAGCTTCCGAATCATGTCAGGTGCTGGGGCCCTGTTCGCCTTACTCGCCATCGTGGGCTTGATCTTTAACCGTAAGCGATCGCAATTGATTATGAAGCAGCGCTGGTTCCTCTACATCATGGGACTGTGCCTGTGGTTACCGTTTGTTGTCAACACCGCTGGTTGGTTTATCACTGAATTTGGTCGTTACCCTTGGATCGTCTATGGCCTGTTGACCATTGCCGACGCGGTTTCGCCGAATGTATCTGTGGCCTCACTGCTGACAACGAACATCGTTTACTTCGCGATGTTTGCCATCATGGGGCTCGTCATGATTATCCTCTGCCACCGGACGTTAAAGGCTGGTCCGGATGCCGAGAACACCGACGGCTACTCAGCTGGTGATACGAAAGAGTTAGATCCTTACTCGAAGGGGGCGTTCAACCATGACTAGCCTGCAGCTTGTATGGTTCATTCTCATTGGCGTGTTGTTTAGTGGTTTCTTCTTCCTTGAAGGGTTCGACTTCGGTGTCGGGATGTTGGTGAAGAGTTTCGCCAAGAACAGTGACGAACGGGACGTGGTCATCAAGACCATCGGCCCACACTGGGACGGTAACGAAGTCTGGTTGATCACTGCCGGTGGGGCGATGTTCGCGTCCTTCCCAATGTGGTACGCCACCTTATTCTCTGGTTTCTATCTGATTTTATTCTTGATTCTAGCTGCCCTGATTTTCCGGGGCGTGTCCTTCGAGTTTCGGGCAAATATGAAAACGGATACTTGGCGGAGCTTCTGGGAATGGGCCTCGACTATCGGGAGCTTCTGTGCAGCCTTCCTCTTCGGGATGCTGTTCACCGCGATGATTGCCGGGATGCCAATCGATAAGAATGGTGACATGACCGCTCACTTTGGCGATTACGTGAACCTGTTCTCCCTCGTTGGTGGGGTCGCTGTGACCGTCTTGAGTCTGGTTCACGGCTTGAACTTCATCCGCCTGAAGACCTCTGGCGGCTTGCGGGACCGGGCCTTGGCCTGGAACAAGATTCTTTACCCCGTCTTATTCGCTGGGGAAGTGCTCTTCGCCGTTCTGTTATTCTTCTCCACCGACTTCTTCGCCAAGAAGCCAATGACCACCACGGCAATCGTCGTGGCACTGGTCATCTTCACCGCCTTGGCTTACTGGGGTGTTCTGGGGAACCACGAATGGCTGTCCTTTGTCGGCAGTGGGTTATCGCTGATTAGTGTGGTTGTCCTGATCTTCAATGGGTTATTCCCACGGGTCATGATCGCCAACAACCCGGCCAACTCGCTACTGATCAAGAATTCTTCAAACTCACCGTACACGCTTCACCTGATGACGATTCTCACGTTCAGTATTCTACCGATCGTGCTGATCTACTTCATCTGGAGTTACTGGGTCTTCTACAAGCGCCTGGCTTCACCAAAGCAGAGCGCTTAGCTTAAATGAAAGCAATCGGGGATGTCGTCTTTGGGCGGCGTCCTTTTTGAGTGGCATGAAGGTGGGTGATGAGGACGCTTAAAATGTCTGATATCAGCGATGTAAGCGCTCGAAATGTAACGGTTAAAGCTGTATTATAGCAGTAAGACTTACTTGTTTAGAGGGGGCGTTATTGTGATTGATCAACGTGTTTTTAAATTTCCGGGCGTCAAGCCGGCCGCAGCGGTCATGGCCGTTTTGACGTTCATTCAGGCTTTCATGATTATCTTTCAGGCGCGATACCTGTCGATTGCCATCGTGAACCTGTGGCACATGAAATCCGTGCGGACCATTGTGGCGCCACTAGCGCTGTTTGCCGTGGCCTTTCTGGCTCGTCATCTCCTAACGCTAGCGCAGAATTGGCTCCTGTATCCGTTCGTGGAGAAGACGACGAAGACCTTGCGGAAGCAGTTCATGGCCAAGTTGTTTGATCTCGGTCCCAGCGTCGTTGCACAGAAGGGGACCGGGAACGTGGTCACGATGGGGCTTGAAGGGATCGATAAGATTCAGACGTATTTGATGCTGATTATTGGCAAGGTGCTGGATCTGTCGCTGACGCCGTGGATCGTGTTGATTTACATAGCCTTGATCCAGTGGAAAGAGGCGCTGTTCCTGTTAGCCATTTACCCGTTAATTATCTTCTTCATGATTATTCTGGGACTCGCGGCGCAGGCCAAAGCCGACCGGCAGTATGCGGGCTACCAGCGGCTATCCAATCACTTTGTCGATACCCTACGTGGACTACCGACGTTAAAGCAGTTGGGATTGAACAAGACCTATGCCAACAACGTCTATCAGGTCAGTGAGGACTATCGGAAGAAGACGATGTCGACCCTGACGATTGCGATGACCTCGACGTTTGCCTTGGATTTCTTCACGACGTTGTCCATCGCCATTATTGCCGTCTTCTTAGGCTTTGGTCTGATGAACGGATCGATTCAATTGTTGCCAGCCTTAATCATTTTGACCCTGGCACCAGATTACTTTGCGCCAATTCGTAACTTTGCGAATGACTATCACGCGACGCTAAACGGGAAGAACGCCCTGACAGCGGTGCTGGACGTCTTACAGCGGGAGACACCGACTGACCGGGACTTGTTGCCCGTACGGGACCCCGTTTGGCAGGCGAACGATGCGATCAAATTTGATCACGTCAATGTCAGCTACGGTGATGCTGACAAGCCGACGTTGAAGGATATTAATTTTGACGTTCATGGCTTTCAAAAGGTGGGAATCATCGGGGCTTCCGGTTCTGGGAAATCTACACTGATCAACACGCTAGGGGGCTTCTTGAGCCCGGCTGACGGCCAGATTGAGGTGCGAGGGACAACTGTCCCACACCTCGACCAACAGGCTTGGCAACGTAGCTTTGTGTATATTCCACAGGCACCGTATCTCTTCCATGCCAGCCTGCGCGATAACTTGGCCTTCTACGCGCCCGATGCGAGTGATGATGCGATTACCGCAGCGGCGGCGAAGGCTGGTCTGACTGACTGGATCGCCACATTACCGGCTGGGTTAGAGACACCGATTGGTGAAGGCGCGCGGGGCGTCAGTGGGGGGCAAGCCCAACGAATTGCGTTGGCCCGAGCCTTCCTGGACGATTCGC
Source organism: Levilactobacillus fuyuanensis (assembly GCF_003946395.1). GTDB lineage: Bacteria > Bacillota > Bacilli > Lactobacillales > Lactobacillaceae > Levilactobacillus > Levilactobacillus fuyuanensis. The sequence continues at coordinate 5,631 of NZ_RHNZ01000012.1, forward strand.
GGCGAATCCTATTATTCGACGAGCCCACGGCGCATTTGGATATTGAGACGGAAGTTGAGTTAAAGCAGACGATGCTACCGGTCTTCGACAACCATCTGGTCTTCTTCGCGACCCACCGGCTACATTGGATGAATGAAATGGATTATATCTTAGTCATGGATCACGGCGAGATTGTCCAGCAAGGGACGCCCGCCGAACTTCAGCAACAGGGCGGCGCGTACGTGCGGTTGCGGTCTGAAATGGAAGGGGCGACGGTCAAATGAAGGGATTCTTTGCGACATTTAAAAATGATCACTGGGTCATGCCCTATCTCCGTCGTTACAAGAAACTACTGGTATTGGTTCTGTTCCTGGGCTTCATGACCTTCTTCTGTGGGGGCGCACTGATGTTTAACTCCGGCTATCTGATTAGCCGGGCGGCCACGCATCCCTACAACATCTTGATGATTTATGTGCCGATCGTTTTAGCCCGGGCCTTCGGGATCGGGCGGCCAGCCTTTCGCTATGCGGAACGGTTGACCAGCCACAACTGGGTGCTGCGTATCGTTTCAGACTTTCGGAAGCGACTCTATGAGGCCGTTGAGAAGCAGGCCGTGGCGATTCGGCAGACGCACCAGACCGGGGATGTCCTAAGCATCCTCGCCGAGGACATTGACCACATTGAGAACCTGTATTTGCGGACGGTCTTTCCCTTGGTGATTGGCTGGTTGCTCTACGCCTTCGTCGTCATCGGTATCGGCTACTTTAACTGGGCCTTTGGGCTATTGATGCTGATCCTGCTGGGGGTCATTGTGATTGTGATGCCACTCTTGTCCGTGGCCGTTAACGGTCGGCGAGAGTTTCAAGCCCGACAGGTACAGCGGACCTTCTACACCCAATTGACAGATGCTGTGCTGGGTTTAGGTGACTGGCTGATTTCTGGTCGGCGTCACGACTTTCTGGCACAACAGGACGCGCCAATCGATGAGATTGCCTCGTTGCGGCGGGCCGATCATCATTTCCAGTGGTGGCGCAACTTTGCCATTCAATTTATCTTTGGTGCCGCGGTCATCTTGCTGGTATGGTGGGCCGGTGTCATGTTTACCCACAATCAAGCGGAGGCCAACTGGGTCGCTGCCTTTGGGCTGGCACTGTTTCCGACCGTGGAGCCCTTTGCCGATATGAGCCAGGGGGTCAGCGAGTGGCCGGTCTACCAGGATTCCATCAAGCGAGTCAACGCGTTGGATGAAAATGAACCGAAGCAGGTCGAACAGACGACGATTGGTGAGCTGAACGAATTGAAGCTGGATCACGTAAAGTTCACGTATCCGGGAGCCTCACGTGAGGTTATCGACGATCTATCGTTAACGCTGCATCCCGGAGAAAAGCTGGCCTTGTTGGGGCCAAGCGGAACTGGGAAGAGTACGTTATTGAAGCTGATGCTGGGCGATGAAACACCGACGAGCGGTCAGGTTACCTTGAATGGAGAGCCGATTGCTCGACTACAGGATCAGCGAGCCCAATTGTTTGGGGTGCTCGACCAACAGCCGTATCTGTTCAATACGACGGTGATGAATAACGTCCGGTTGGGGAACCTCAACGCCTCCGATGAAGAGGTTATGGCGGCAGTCAAGGCCGTGGAACTGGATGACTTGATTGCGCGCTTGCCGGCGGGGTATCAGACCCAGGTTCAAGAGGCCGGTAGTCGCTTCTCCGGTGGGGAACGGCAGCGATTGTCTCTGGCACGAATCTTGTTGCAAGACGCGCCAATTATTATCTTGGATGAACCCACCGTCAGCCTGGATCCCATTACCGAGCAGCATCTGCTGGATACGGTGTTTGATGTCCTGCATGATAAGACGATTATCTGGGTAACGCACCATCTGGCGGGAATCAACCACGTCGATCAGGTCCGCTTTATTGAGGACGGACACTTCGACATGCAGGGGACGCCCGCAGAACTATATCGGGACAATCCGCGGTTCCAGTCGCTGTATGATTTGGATCGGGGCCGGTAAATAGCGTTGTGGATTTTAGGAGCCTGGGACAAAATCCCAGGCTCCTTTGCTATCTTATATGGCCGAAACGTGCGCCAAAAGGCAGCCGGTTCCGCTTAAAACTACTAACCAAACACGCCAAGTTCGGGATTATTCGGTTAGCAACCTTAATGCTCACCAGCTCACCGCCTTTTGTCGCACTCTTTTTGATTAAAAAAAATCCTCTGGTGGGTTGTCCAGAGGATTCTGTGTTGCCTGTGAAACGTGGAGCGAGTCCAGCGCTTTGTATGGCCCCATAGGGATCGTTGTCTATGGGATGTGTTTGGGTGTGTGTGCTTGTATCTCGGAACAAAGGAAACGTTTTTCCATGTTAGAAAGTGAATTGCGCCACTGCTTGTTGGTTGTGTGGAAACTTGCGATAATTCGGTTGGCGAGTCTTGATATTGAAAACTGAGAGCGAACATTGTGTGGTACTTGCTGGGCTCAACTGTCATGATACGGAATGGCCAGTTCATTCGCAAGCGAACGGCTCAGTAATCGTAGCCACCCTTTAAGTAGTTAAAACGCCTGATAATATGGCTCACGAACCGCGCAATCTCAGCAATGATCGTTTGACAGTATCGTTCGGCAGACAAACTAAAAGATCACCAGCATAATGTGCCGGTGATCTTGAAAGCTATTGTCTCATTTCACGGAGAAACAGTTGGCGTTGCAGGCAACTAAGGGGCTAGGTACGATTATCCTGGCTTCTCTAGCTGACTCCTGTATAGTGGACCATACCAACTAGTGATCGCGGCGAAGGAGCATCCCCGTCAAGCTGGCGAGATCAGTCGCTGCCTGACTTGCGGGTAGACGGCCAATCAGGGCCAAAGCCTGGTCAGTCAAGTCCGTAGCTAACTTGCGGGCAGCACCGACGCCATCGTATTGTGTCACTAAATTCTGAACTTGTTCGATATCTGCAGTCGTCATGTCTTGTTTCTTTTTCAGCAGTCGGTGAAAATCGCGTGGTGCCTTGGGAATTGCCAAAATTAGTGGTAAGGAGTAAACGCCTGAACGCAGATCCTCTAACACCGGTTTGCGTGTCTTCTTGGGATTACCGGCGTAGTCTAGGATATCGTCTAGAATCTGATAGGCACTTCCAATCGTCAGCCCAATTTCACGGGCAACTTCGGTGACGGCAGTGGGGGCACCGGCTAACCGGGCGCCCTGGTAACAGCTCAGCGCAAAGAGCTCAGCCGTTTTGCCCGCAATCTCCTTGAGGTAGGCGTCTACACTCACGTCCTCGCGGTAGTTCAGTGCCATCTGGCTGAGTTCCCCCTGAAGAATCCGGTGCATAGCATCGATGTGATTCTGAATCAGGTCACGGTCGTCGGTAGACTTGAGCACCTGGTTAAAGTAGGCGGTGAACATGAAATCACCGGCGTAGATGGCGTTACGTTGTCCGTATTTCATCTGAATCGTGCGAATCCCACGGCGAGTGGGAGACTCGTCGATGACGTCATCGTGAATCAGCGTGCCTACGTGGAGAATTTCCAGGGCTGCGGCACCAGCCTGAAGCTGTGCTGGCGTGGCCGCATCACCAAATGCGGCGAATAGGTAAAAGTAACCGGGGCGTAGGAGCTTACCACCGGCGTTGAGTAGAGCTAATATTTTGCTGTGGATGGGTTGGTTATCTAACTGGACCGCGGCTAACAAGTAATCTTGTAGCGCGACGAGTTGCGGTTCCACCTGGGGAAATTGCCGCCAAAGTTGTCGATCCATACTGCACCTCACTATATGTACGTTAAAATTTATCTTACTGGCAAGTGGAAACGTTGTCAAATAAAGGTTATCATCTAATTATAATTTATTTGCGGGGGGATTACGTTGACACTCAATATCTTTTTTGAATTAGTTGAAATCAAAGCGAAGATTGCGTCGGTTTGGCCGTTTTTACTGGGTCTAATCTTTGTTCAGGCCAACTTCCATCACCTGAACTGGGGAGTCACAGCGCTGTTTTTTATTGCGATGCTACTCTTCAATATGGCCGTTGATATCAATGATAACTATCAGGATTACACCAAGGCTGGCAATCAGGCCGCCGAGTGGAAAAAGAAGACCAACATCATTGGCGTGCAGCACCTTCACATTCACCGAGTCTTTGCTTTGATGGCTAGTTTCGCCGTGATTGCTGGGGTGATTGGTCTTTACCTGGTCTGGGTCACCGGCTGGCCGTTACTGGTCATGGGCGTGCTGTGTTTCCTAGTGGGCTACCTGTATGCGGGTGGTCCCAAGCCGTTATCCGGGACGCCCACTGGCGAGTTCTTTGCCGGATTTACCATGGGCTACCTAATCATGCTAATCACCGTTTACTTGAATCTGTATCAGACGACTCAATTTACCGGCGGACTCATGGCGCGGGTTTTGCTGGCTTCCGGAATTGCCGTCATGGCCATTGCCGCGCTACTGTTGGCCAACAACATTTGTGACGCAAAGGAAGACCTTGATTTAGCGCGCAAGACCATTGTTTATTATTTGGGCAAACGACATTCCTTATGGTTATTTGCTGGGTTTTACATTGTCGGGTATCTGTCATTGATTGCGAGTGTTTTGATTGGGGATCTGCCAGCCTGGTCACTGCTGTCCTTAATCAGTATCCCACTAATTTACCGAAATGTGGCGGCTTTTTTCCGGATTCAGGTCAAAAAACAGACATTTATTTTGGCGGTTCGTAACTTGGCTATCCTAGCGCTGACCACGGTCTTAGCAGAGTTGCTTGGGTTATGGATTGGTTAAGCCTTCGTAAATTTTAGGGCCGGGCCGTTGTGATTTTAAGGTTCAGTCGGGTAGAATATAAACAAGCATGTCTGTTTTGAGGTCGTTCACAGCTTAACCGGCGATCTCGGATGAGACTCTAAACAAGGACTAATGGAGGCCGCGTTGTCATGAAACTTTTAGAAGATCGTATTCGCCAGGACGGCACCGTATTACCGGGAAACGTCCTTAAGGTCGATAATTTTTTGAATCACCAGGTAGACCCACAACTCATGAATCAATTGGGTGCTGAATTTGCGCGGCGGTTTGCCGACGCTGGCATCACGAAGATCCTGACGGTAGAATCCTCGGGAATTGCTCCCGCCGTGATGACTGGGTTGCACTTGAATGTGCCCGTAATCTTTGCTCGAAAGCACAAGAGTCTCACGCTGACCGATCACTTATATACGGCGAAGGTTTATTCGTATACCAAACAGGTCAATAACGATATTTCTATCGATCGTCGGTTCCTCAGTCCCGAAGACCGGGTGCTGATCATCGATGACTTCTTGGCCAATGGTCAGGCTGTCCAGGGACTACTCGATATCGCCAAGACGGCGCAGATTGAGGTCGCCGGTGTGGGTGTCGTGATTGAGAAACGGTTCCAAAAGGGGCACAAAATGGTGACGGATGCGGGCATTCAATTGGAGGCCCTAGCAAGCATCGCTGCCTTTGAGAATAACACGGTTACTTTTGCGGAAGATTAACTAAACACCTTGCTTGTTTATTCACTACGCAAACTTTAAAATAAGTGTTGAAGTGTCTGATTATTTTTAGCAATCATCTAAATTTGAGTTAGAAAGTAGGGAGCAAATTGGCGAACACGGTCTTATATCCTGGAGATACCATTGGGGTGATCGGTAACAGCGCAAATGCCGCAATGTTAGTGACTACCGCCCGCAAGATGGGGTTACGAGTCGGTGCGTACGGCGCTGACGAAACCAGTGAAGCGTTACAGTTAGCAGATTTTAAAGCAGTCGGTAGTAACAAAGATAGTGATAAATTGCAGCACTTTGCGGAAAGTTGCGCGGCAATCGTTTACGACTCTGATCGCGTCAGCACTAGCGTTGTAAAATTCTTGGCCCAATACACACGGGTTCCCCAGGGATCGGACATGCTCGAAATGATGCAAGATCGGCTATTGGAACGGGCATTCTTCGAACAATTAAACGTCAATATTGCGCCATATGCGACGATCATCAATCTCGATGACGTCTACCAATCCATCAACTCGATTGGGTATCCGTGCGTCCTCAAACCGATTCAAAAGGAATGGTCTCGAGGTCGTGAATTGGTCATCAAGACCCAAACGGATATCGCTAAGGCGGCGGGGCTCCTCGACTGGGGGACCTACATTCTTGAATCCCAAATTGCCTATGATCGTGAGTACTCCATTATTGTGGCGCGCGACCAAGACGGTAACGGCCAAGCCTTTCCAATTACGGAAACACAGTCGGTAGACGACCGGCCCGTACGGACATGGGTGCCAGCGCAGGTCGATGATGCCGTTGCCGGTGAGATTCAGCGGATCGCGACAGAGGTGACGAAGCACGTGAACTACGTGGGGGTCTTTGAAGTATCCTTCTACCTCACGAGCAGTGGTGCCATCTACGTCAAGAAGATCGTCCCAGCCCCGAGTGAGACGGGCTACGTCTTCGAAGCCGCTGCTAATTTAACGGAATTCGATCAACATCTGCGGGCCATTGCCGGCTTGCCATTGGCTTCGGCCCACATCCTGACGCCAGCGGTGACTGCGGCCTTTACCACGGCCCAACTGCCCGCAATGCGGACGCAGTGGCAATTGAAGGCCAACTGGCACTTTACCTTCTATCACTTGAAGCATCAGGAAGATAACGATGTCATGGGGCATATCGCCGTGCAAGGAGACAGCATCAAGCCAATTCTGGATCAATTAGATGATACGGGCATCTGGTCAGATGATGCCAGTGTGGCGGCCGCTACACCAAATGATACAACAACGAATGAATAAGCTTAATTTTAAAAACTAACGTGAGACTGCATTGGCCTGGTTGTTAACCGCACCAGGAAGATGCAGTTTTGCTGTCTACTGAGGCTAAACACCTAGATTGGTTGGGCCAGTATTAATCTGATAATAAGAGATTTGAAAAGATAGCTACGGGTGGTAGGCGTGGCCTCTGATATTTGCTACAATGATAGATGACAAAAAGGGAACGTATGTGCGCATCTTAGTAAGGGCACAGCTTTCTTTAAAATCTAAAATTTGATAATTATTTAAATTCCGACGTTGGCAAATGACGGGCGGTTAGGGGCACGGAACCCAGTGATTTCAAGGGTAAAAGGGGATGACTTATTTAGGCCCTGGCGGTGTCGTCAACCCCGGAATTTTGCTATAATAGTCAGGACTAACTACAGAGAGGATTGTGTTCACGGTGGCAGGAGAAGAATTGTTAACTGGCATGAATGATAAACAAACGGAGGCTGTCCTTCAGACTGAGGGGCCCCTTCTAGTATTGGCGGGTGCCGGTAGTGGGAAGACGCGGGTCTTGACGCACCGGGTAGCCTACTTGATCGAGCACAACAACGTTATGCCGTGGCGCATCCTAGCGATTACCTTTACGAACAAGGCCGCTAAGGAAATGCGGGAACGGGTGGCCAAGCTATTAGGTCCTGACGGTAACGACGTGTGGGTCTCCACGTTCCATGCGTTGTGTGTCCGAATCTTGCGGCGAGATGCTGACAAGTTGGGCTACAACCGGGCGTTTACGATTGCCGATACCGGTGAACAACGGACACTGATCAAGCGGGTTTTACAGGACCAGAATTTAGATGTTAAGAAGTTTGATCCACGGTCTGTCCTGGGGGCAATTTCGAATGCCAAGAATGCCTTACAGACGCCGGCAATGATGCGTGAGGCCGCAGGCAATCCATTTGAGACGACGGTCGCCGATGTTTACGAAAGCTACCAACGACAATTGAAAGCCAATCAGGCCATGGATTTTGATGACCTAATCATGTTGACGATCAAGCTATTTAACGATGAAAAGGAAGTCTTGGCGCACTATCAAGACAAGTTCCAGTACATTCACGTGGACGAATATCAGGATACCAACGACGCGCAATATATGCTGGTCAATATGCTGGCTAAGAAGTATAACAACCTCTGTGTCGTTGGGGATGGGGACCAGAGTATCTACGGTTGGCGAGGGGCCAACATGGAAAACATTCTGAACTTTGAGCACGACTATCCCGACGCACACGTCACCATGTTGGAACAGAATTACCGGTCGACCAAGACCATTTTGAAGGCCGCAAACGATGTGATTCAACGCAACGTGAACCGGAAGAAAAAAGACCTGTGGACCGAGAATCCAGAGGGTGACCCGATCTCCTATTATCGGGGGCAAAATGAAAATGATGAAGCGCATTACGTGGTGGCTAAGATTCAGGAAGAACGTGAACAGAATCATCACGATTACGGTGACTTTGCCATCCTGTACCGGACCAATGCCCAGTCACGGGTGATTGAAGAAACACTGGTTAAAGCTAACATCCCTTACACCATGGTCGGGGGCCACAAGTTCTACGACCGTAAGGAAATTCGAGATGTCTTGGCATACCTGACGTTGATCGTTAATCCAGCCGATTCAATGAGTCTGGAACGGATCATCAACGAACCTAAACGGGGAATTGGTGCGACGAGCTTGACCAAGTTGCGTGACTTTGCTGATTTTAATGGCTGGTCCGAACTGGAAGCGACACAAAACGTCAGCCTCGCAACGAACCTGGGTGCGAGAATTCGCAACGCCATGGAAAAGTTTGGACTGACTATCAAGGCAGTCCAGGACGCCGCTGCCACGGCGACCGTCTCTGACATTACCAGTCAATTACTGGATCAGACGGGCTACATGGCCGCATTGAAGGCCTCCAAGTCGTTGGAAGCCGAGACCCGGATCGAAAACATTGAAGAATTCCTGTCCGTTACGCAAAAGTTCGATGATGGCTGGGACAACGAAGATCACGATGAGAATGAAGACCGCTTGGTTGAATTCTTGGCTGATTTGGCCTTGGTCTCCGCACAAGATGATGTCGAAGAAGAACCGGCTGAGGTCACGTTGATGACGCTCCATGCCGCTAAGGGGCTCGAGTTCCCAGTCATCTTCCTGATGGGGCTTGAAGAAGGGATCTTCCCATTATCACGGGCAATGCTCGAAGATGATCAGTTGGAAGAGGAACGTCGGCTGGCCTATGTTGGGATTACGCGGGCTCAGCAGAAGTTGTATCTGACCAATGCGTACTCGCGGATGCTTTACGGTCGGCGTCAGAACAACCCTGAATCACGATTCATTACTGAAATTGCACCAGAATTGTTGCACTTGGACTACAGTGAAAGCAAGGCCGGCTTAACACCAAGCCGCAGAGACGTGCCATTTGCACGGCGAACGGCTAGTGCCGTTGCCACACCATATCACGGCAAGACCGGTCGGGTCAGCGAACCTACTGGCACGGGTGCTGGTAAGGTTGCCTGGAGTATTGGCGACAAGGCCAGTCATAAGAAGTGGGGTATCGGAACCGTGGTCAAGGTTAGTGGTACCGGGGAAGATGCCGAACTGGATATTGCGTTTCCAGAACAGGGTGTTAAGCGGCTGTTAGCTGCCTTTGCACCAATCAAGCGAGTTGATTAAAAAAGTTAACGTGGGAGGCTAACATGACTGATAAACCCATTAACGCTTTAACCGAAGAACAGGCCGCAGCCGAAGCGGCCGAATTGCGTCCCCAATTGGTAACGTGGGGGAAACAATACTACGATGCGGATGCACCAGCCGTAGAGGACGACGTCTATGACCGCGTCTATGCACGCCTAGTTGCATTGGAGACGGCCTTTCCCAATATTGTGACGCCGGAGTCACCCACACAGCGGGTCGGTGGGACAACGCGGGGAGATTTACCCAAGGTCACACACGAGATTCCAATGCTTTCATTGGGCGACGTCTTCTCACTAGAGGAGTTGGGTGAATTTGATGATCGGCTTCGTGCCAACGTTGAAGAGGACTTTGACTATAACTGTGAATTAAAAATCGATGGCTTGGCTATTTCTTTACGCTATGAGAACGGGGAGTTCGTTCAGGGTTCCACGCGAGGCAACGGTCAGATTGGCGAGGACATTACGGCCAATTTAAAGACAATCAAGTCAATTCCACAAACGTTGAGCCGCCCGTTGACCATTGACGTGCGGGGCGAATGCTACATGCCCAAGGCGGCCTTCTTGGCGTTAAATGAACGGCGAGAAGCCGCTGGTAAGGCGCCATTTGCCAATCCACGGAATGCCGCGGCTGGTTCCTTACGACAATTGGACGTTCAAGTGACGGCGGATCGCCAGCTCGCAACGTTTATGTATAACATTGCTGACTACGAACCGCTCAATACGCGAACGCAGAGTGGCTTGCTGGATGAACTGGCTGAATTGGGCTTCACGACTAATCCTAGCTATCAGGTGGCGCACAACATGTCTGAGGTCGGTGCCTATATTGACCGCTATCAGGAACAACGTAGCGACCTGCCGTACGGTATCGATGGAATCGTCATCAAGGCGAACTCATTGCCTCTGCAACGGTCATTAGGTGCCACGGTCAAGGTGCCCCGGTGGGCGATTGCTTACAAATTTCCACCCGAGGAAGTTCAGACGGAAATCTTGGATATCGAATGGACCGTGGGCCGGACGGGCATCGTCACGCCAACTGCCGTGATGACCCCAGTCGCATTGGCTGGGAGCACGGTCGCTCGGGCCTCCCTGCACAATCCGGATTATTTGGAGGCTAAGGATATTCGGATTGGTGATACGGTATTATTGCACAAAGCGGGGGATATCATCCCCGAGATCTCGCAATTCGTCGCGGCTAAACGTCCAGCAGATGCCGAACCTTACCCAATTCCAACGCACTGCCCTTCCTGTGGGGCGGAGCTGGTTCACTTGGATGAGGAAGTTGCCTTGCGTTGTATCAATCCTAACTGTCCAGCGCAGTTAGCCGAGGGGATGAATCACTTTGCCTCCCGGAATGCGATGAACATTGCCGGCTTGGGTCCGCAGATTGTGGCCCAGTTATTTGACCGGAAATTAGTCAGCAACGTGGCCAGTTTATACCGGTTGACTGCCGACCAATTATTAACTTTAGATAAATTTGGGGAGAAGTCAGCCCAAAACCTCTTGACAGCAATCGATAATAGTCGCAATAATTCATTAGAACGTTTGCTATTTGGCTTGGGCATTCGTCACGTTGGCGCCAAGGCTGCCCGTTCCATTGCGGCAGAATTTGGTGATCTCGACAGCTTGATGGCTGCCGATAGCGAGACGATTGCGGCCATCGATACCATTGGTGGCATCATCGCCGATAGCGTGGTGACGTACTTTAGCAGTGATCAGGTCCAAGACTTGATGCGTGAGCTTGCGGATCTTGGCGTTAATCTGACCTATACCAGTGGCGCGGGAACGCCCGTTGATACTGAGGGTCAGTTCGCTGGGCAACGCGTGGTTCTGACGGGGAAGCTTCAAGAGCTGACCCGACCAGAGGCCACAGCATGGTTAGAACAGCACGGTGCCACGGTAACTGGGTCCGTTTCGAAGAAGACAGACCTGTTGATTGCTGGTGAGGCGGCTGGTAGCAAGCTCACTAAGGCTCAGAGCCTAAACGTTCCCGTTTGGAATGAAGCCCAATTGCAGGCGGCAATGAATGAGAATAAATGATGACCTTTAGGAGGAAACAAGTCGTGAAACGGTTACGAACTTTTATCGCGTTAGCTGCGGTTCCGTTATTTTTGGCTGCGTGTGGTAATTTAGGTAGTTCCAGCATGTCTTCGAGTTCTGGCGGTAGTGGTAAATCTGGGAGCACCCAGTTAACCGGTCAGTCGACGGACGGGGACTATGAAGGTGTCATCAAGAGTGGACACTACCAGACGAGTAAGTCTCGTGGGGTCACGAACAGCCAGGATTCTGGTAACACGTATAACTTGAAGAGCTTTGAAAATGGGATGCTCAGTGTCTCAAAGAAGGTCTTCTCAACGAAGAAGTACGTGTTCCAAGAAGGCCAGTACCTGAGCTCTTCAACCGTCCAGAACTGGTTGGATCGGAAGTCTAAATCTAATCCAGACGGGTTGAATCCTGCTAGCAACGGTTCAACCTCGCCAAGCAAGCGGAATCCCGTCTACATCCAAGCCCTTGAAGAGCAGGATTACATGACGCAAAAGGACAACAAGCTTTCACTGAGCGGCGTGACGATTGGGATTGCCGTAAACTCGGTTGACTACTACAAGAAGACCCAGTATGGGGCAACCTATGAGACGAAGATCAGCAAGGCTGCTGGCGAGGCGTATGCCAAGAAGGCAGCCGACACGGTGCTTCAGCGTCTGCGGAAGAAGTCCGCGTTGAAGAACGTGCCGATTGTGATCGCCGTTTACCGGCAAGCCTCTAACGATAGCTTGGTCGGTGGAACCTTCATGGCGTACTCGAATAATAAGGCCGGCGCAACCAGTGTAAAGAGCTGGACACCGCTTGGTGAAAAGAACTACGTCTTCCCAGTTGAGAGTGGTTCAAGCAGTCCTAACAGTAACGACGAGAGTTCCTTTACGAACTTTAAGACGCAGGTCGAGAACTTCTTCCCGAACCTGAGTGGGGTGACAGCCCAAGCGCGTTACGACGGTAAGAACTTACAGGGGATGCACGTCAACATCACCATCCAGTTCTACAGTCAAACGGAAATCATCAGCTTTACGCAGTATCTCCAAACGGCGGCTCAGAAGTATCTGCCATCCGGGGTGCCGATTGACATTACGGTTTCCTCGACCGATGGGACGCAGAGCTTCCTGTCTCGTGCGAGTGGTGCAAAGAAGTTTACCAGTCACGTCTTTAACAGTTACTAAAATAAATGAATTTTAAACAAAGTTGCGGAGTCCTTTCGTCGTTTTGACGAGGGGCACCGCGACTTTTGTCTTATCTGCGCCATATTATTTCACATGATAATGATTTGGTGGGCGGATAGTGGCATGACTCACTTGTACCAGAAAGTGATAAGTTAGGCGCAAATGTGTTGTTATCGGGCGGACTAACTGTTATTATGGGCATTCGGCGGTAGCCACATCCCGGAGAAAAGTTCAAGACAACTTTTTTCGAGTTGAAAGCCAGCCGCATTCTAGTCCGGTTACCTCGGAATCTAAATGAGGTCACAGAAAAACAACCATTTTCTTGTCAGAATCTTTGGTGTACTGCGGATATATGGTAGAATATTAATGTATGTTTATCTTCAAGTAAGTTGGGGATAAACGGTGAATGCGGATAAATTAGAAAGAGGGATATTGATGGCTAATCGAATTAATCGAGACCAAGTTCAACACGTTGCCAGTTTGGCAAAACTTGAATTTACGGATGCCCAGTTGGATGCTTTCACGCCCCAACTTGATGACATTATTGGCCTTTTTGAAACGCTCAGCGAAGTTGATACTGACGGCGTTGAAGCAACGAACAATGTATCTGATCAATTAAACGTTATGCGTGAAGATGTCGCCGATAACTGGGGGCAGAGCCAAGCACTGCTTAAGAACGCACCAGATGCCGCTCGCGGCTTCATTAAAGTGCCGGCCATCATTGACGAAAGCGAGGATAACTAACAGATGAATTACTTTAAACAAGATCTCGCCAGTCTCCACGCCGACTTGGTCGCTAAGAAGCTTAGTGCTAAGGAATTGACGCAGGCAACCTTCGACAACATCAAGGCAACTGACCCAAAGATCGACGCCTTCTTAGCTTTAAACGAAGACGCTGCACTGGATCAAGCTGCTAAGGTCGATGCTGCTGGCATCAAGGAAGACCAGCCTTTAGCTGGGATTCCCGTTGCCATCAAGGACAACATCGTCACCAAGGACTTAACGACGACGGCTGCTTCCAAGATTTTAACCAACTTTAATCCAATCTACGACGCTACGGTCACGACCAAGTTAGCCGATGCGCAAATGATCACGGTTGGGAAGACCAACATGGATGAATTTGCCATGGGTGGTTCGACTGAAACGTCTGCCTTCAAGCAAACGAAGAACGCTTGGGACCAAACCAAGGTTCCCGGTGGGTCTTCTGGTGGTTCCGCAGCCGCTGTGGCCTCTGGTCAAGTGGTTGCTGCCTTAGGAACCGATACCGGTGGTTCCATTCGGCAACCTGCCGCATTTAACGGTGTGGTTGGGATGAAGCCAACGTACGGTCGGGTTTCCCGTTGGGGTCTGATTGCCTTTGGTTCTAGTCTGGACCAAATCGGGCCATTGACGCGTGGTGTTAAGGATAACGCCACGATTTTAAGCACGATTGCTGGGCATGACGAACATGACCTGACGAGTTCAACCCAGGCAGTTCCTGATTTTGCCAAGGACTTAAACGACGCAACTAGCGTCAAGGGCTTGCGTATTGGTTTGCCTAAGGAATTCTTAGCCGAAGGGGTCGACGAAGACGTGAAGAACGCCATCTTGGCTGCCGCTGACACTTACCGCAAGTTAGGTGCCACGGTCGACGAAGTTTCCTTACCACACAACAAGTACGGGGTCGCTGCTTACTACATCATCGCTTCATCCGAAGCCTCATCTAACCTGCAACGGTTCGATGGGATTCGTTACGGGTACCGGGCACAGGACGTTAAGAACTTGGAAGACGTCTACGTGAAGTCCCGTTCCGAAGGTTTTGGCGACGAAGTTAAGCGTCGGATCATGTTAGGGACCTTCTCTCTGTCCGCTGGATTCTATGACGCCTACTTCTTAAAGGCTGCCAAGGTCCGGACGGTCATCATTAATGACTTTAAAGCGGTCTTGAAAGACCACGACTTCATCATGGGACCCGTTGCACCAACGCCTGCATTTGATTTGGGCGCTGAGATCAAGGATCCAATCACGATGTACATGAACGATATCCTGACGATTCCAGTCAACTTGGCTGGGTTACCAGGACTCTCACTACCTGCTGGCTTTAGCAACAACTTGCCAGTCGGGATGCAATTGATTGGCCGGCCATTCGATGAAAGCACGCTGTACAAAGCAGGGTACGCCTTCGAGCAAAGCACGGACTTTCATTTGCAAGTACCAACGTTAGGAGGTCAAAACTAATGAACTTTGAAACTACGATTGGACTAGAAGTCCACATTGAGTTAAAGACAAATTCAAAGATCTTTAGCCCATCCCCCGTTGCTTACGGTGCTGACCCTAACGCCAACACCAACGTCATTGATTTTGGTTATCCTGGTGTTCTACCAACGACTAACAAGGGCGTCGTTGCCGACGGAATCATTGCGGCTTTGGCCTTACATGCGACCGTTGAACAACACACGCACTTTGACCGGAAGAACTACTTCTATCCTGATAATCCTAAAGCTTACCAGATTACCCAATCCGACAAGCCTATCGGTCATGACGGTTGGGTCGAAGTTGACGTTGATGGCGTGAAGAAGAAGATCGGTATTTCTGAAATGCATATTGAAGAAGATGCCGGGAAGAACACCCATGAACGTGACTATTCTTACGTCGATTTGAACCGGCAAGGGACGCCGTTGATTGAAATCGTTTCTAAGCCAGATATCGCTTCACCTGCTGAAGCTTACGCCTACTTGGAAGCACTGCGTCAACGTATCCAATTTACCGGGATCTCCGACGTGAAGATGGAAGAAGGGTCCATGCGGGTCGACGTCAACATTTCCGTTCGGCCTGTCGGTCAAGAAAAGTTCGGGACCAAGACTGAGCTGAAAAACTTGAACTCCTTTAACTACGTGCAACGTGGGTTGGAGTACGAAGAAAAGCGGCAACAACAAGTCTTGATGTCTGGCGGCGCGGTTCAACAAGAAACGCGGCGGTTTGACGAAAAGACCGGTGAAACCATTCTGATGCGGGTCAAGGCCGGCGCTGATGATTACCGGTACTTCCCAGAACCCGACTTGCCAGCACTGAACATCAGTGATGACTGGATCAAGGAACTCGGCGATGCCATGCCAGAAATGCCAACTAAGCGGCGTGAACGTTACGTTAACGAGCTTGGCTTAACGGATTATGACGCCATGGTTATCACCCAGACCAAGGAAATGTCTGACTTCTTCGATGCGACGGTTGCGTTGAAGGCAGATCCTAAGATGGCCGCTAACTACCTGCAAGGGGACGTTAACGCCTACCTGAACGACAACCACGTTGATTTACAAGCCACGAAGCTGAAACCAGCTAACCTGGCTGGCATGATCAACCTGATTTCTGACGGGACGATTTCTAGCAAGATGGCCAAGAAGGTCTTCAAGGCAATTACCAATGGTGAAGAACCTAAGGCATTCGTTGAGAAGAACGGCCTGGTACAATTGTCAGATCCTGCTAGGTTACAGCCAATCGTCGACGATGTTTTGCAGTCAAATCCACAATCCATCGAAGACTTTAACAACGGTAAGAAACGGGCCGTTGGGTTCTTAGTTGGTCAAATCATGAAGCAAACGCACGGGCAAGCTAACCCGCAAGTCGTTAACAAATTGTTGATGGCAGCATTACAGCAATAGAGCAATGGAGGCACATCATGCGTAAACGGGCACGGGTCATTTATAATCCAACTTCAGGGCGTGAAGCACTGAAAAAAGACCTGATTGATATTCTAGCGGTGTTTGAACAGGCGGGGTACGAAACGAGTGCCTTTGCCACCACAGCCGATCCTAACTCGGCACAAAACGAAGCGACCAGAGTGGCGAAAGCTGGCTTTGAGTTGATCGTGGCTGCCGGGGGCGATGGGACGATCAATCAAGTTGTCAACGGGATTGCTGGATTGCCGCATCGTCCTAAAATGGCCATTATTCCTGCCGGTACCACGAATGATTATGCCCGGGCGCTTCACATCCCGCGCGAAGATCCGTTGGCGGCAGCGAAGGTTGTCCTGAAGGATCAGACCATCAAGATGGATATCGGTCAGGCGGGTGAGACTTACTTTATCAACATCGCCGGTGGGGGACTACTAACGGAGCTGACTTACGACGTCCCATCTAACTTGAAGTCCATCTTCGGCTATCTGGCATACCTGTTGAAGGGTGCCGAGCTCTTGCCACGGATCAAGCCCATTGATATGGACTTGACCTATGACGGTGGTCATTTCCGCGGTAAGGCGTCCATGTTTCTCTTGGCACTGACCAATTCCATCGGGGGTTTCGAGCAGATTGTGCCCGATGCCGCGTTGGATGATGGGAAGTTCACCATGATCATCGTCAAGACGGCCAGCATGCCGGAAATTCTCCGGTTGATGGGCTTAGTCTTGAACGGGGGGAAGCACATCAACGACCCCCACATCATTTACAAGAAGACCAGCAAGGTGATCGCCAAGCCGGTCGAGGATCGAATGATGATCAACTTGGATGGCGAGTATGGTGGCGATGCCCCAATGAAGTTCCGAAACCTCGGTCAACACATTGAGATGTACGCCAACCTAGACGCTATCCCAGATTCGGCGGTTACTAGTGAATCACCGGAAGTTCTGGAAGCAGAACAGCGCTTCGTCAAGCAGGTCGAAAGCCTGCCCGAAGGCGAACGTCAAACGGAAGATTAAGATACTGAAGGGATTTTGCACGAACATTTAGTGGCAAAGTCCCTTTCTCATTAAGGAGTACACATGAAAACTAAAGCACCAGTAGCAAAGAATGAACGCCTCGACGTCACGATCGCCGACCTGACTTATCAGGGGATGGGTGTGGCTAAGGTGGACGATTTCCCATTGTTCATCGAAAATGCCTTACCTGGCGAAGAACTGACGATTCAGGTCACTAAAGTTCAAAGCCATTATGGTTTTGCCCGGGCAATCGCCTGGAAGTCCGAATCACCAGACCGGGTGACGGACGTTGACAAGACGTACCGCCAAACTGGGATTGCCCCTCTGCAACACTTGGCTTACCCAGCCCAATTGAAGTTCAAGCAACACCAGATTGCTGAATTATTTAGCAAGGACCACCAAGATGTTGAGGTTGCCCCAACGTTGGGGATGGAAAATCCTACCCAATACCGGAACAAGGCGCAAGTCCCTGTTCGGATGATCAAGGGTCAACTGGAGACCGGTTTCTACCGGCAACACAGCCATGACTTGATCCCCTTGACGGACTTCTACATTCAAGATCCAGCCATTGACGCTGCCATTGTCAAGGTGCGCGACATTCTCCGTCAATTTGAGATTCCAGCCTACAATGAAATCAGTGACAAGGGTGTTATCCGCAACATCATGGTTCGGCGTGGTTATTACAGTCATGAAATGATGATTGTGCTGATCAGCCGGACGCAGAAGATGCCAAGTCAGGCCCAATTGGTCGATCAGATTCACCAGGCCTTACCAGAGGTCACCAGCATCGTCCTGAACGTTAACGCCAAGAAGACGAATGTCATCATGGGTAACGTGACGCGGACGCTGTACGGCAAGCCTACTATCGAGGATAGCCTGTTAGGGTTGACCTTCGCCATTTCGGCCCGGTCATTCTACCAAGTGAACCCGCAACAGACCGAAAAGCTGTACCAAATGGCCATCGACAAGGCTGGTCTGACCGGTGAAGAAACTGTGATCGATGCCTACTGTGGGATCGGGACGATTTCACTGGCCTTGGCTAAGCATGCCAAGCAAGTCTACGGGGTCGATGTGGTCTCCGAAGCCATTGAAGATGCTAAGGTCAACGCTCAGAAGAACCATTTGAGCAACGTGACTTTCGAAATCAACAAGGCCGAATTCCAAATGGCCAAGTGGCAAGAAGATGGTATCAAGCCCGACGTTGTCGTGGTCGATCCACCACGCAAGGGCCTGGCAGAAAGCCTGATTGATTCCACCGCTAAGATGGGACCTAAGAAGGTCGTTTACGTTAGCTGTAACCCAGCAACGTTGGTCCGTGACGTGGCCCGGTTCCAAGAACTCGGCTACGAAATTGACGGCCCAATCCAACCCGTCGATCAATTCCCACAGACACCACACGTGGAAAGTGTTACGGTTTTAGTGAAAAAGTAGTTTTTTAACATAATGAAGACCTCAGTGAGCGATTGCTGAGGCCTTTTTTTCGCAAAAATTAGGTCGGAGAATACTGAAACTTGCTCAAAGTGGGTCCAAAAACAGTCTTTTTTTGAATATACCTCAGCTTACCAAAGGTACATAGCCGATACGAGATTGGCCATTTTTTGCACACGTGACACTGTAATGAAAGCTTGCTTCCAACACGTAAAGCGGTTTACCAGAAAGCATTTTCAACCTGTGCACCGTAACACAATTAACGGGGTTGCTGAACAGAATTTCAAGATTTTACTTTACAAACGTGCAGGAATCCGTTATGCTAATTGTGATAAATGAAAGGGGTTTCATATTATGACATTAACGACTGCACAATTAGCAAAATACATTGATCACACTAACTTAAAGGCCGATGCCACCGAGGCTAGCATCAAGCAAACCTGTGACGAAGCCAAGCAATTTGATACAGCTTCCGTCTGTGTTAACTCCTACTGGATTCCGTTCGTTGCTGAGCAATTGAAGGACAGCGACGTCAATCCTATCGCCGTTGTTGGTTTCCCACTAGGGGCCATGGCAACCGATAGTGAAGTTTTCGAAGCAAACAAAGCAATCGATGATGGTGCCGAAGAAATCGATATGGTTATCAACGTCGGTGAATTAAAAGCCGGTAACAATGATAAGGTTGGCAAGGACATTCTCGCCTTGGCCGAAGCCGTTCACGCCAAGGGTAAGCTGCTCAAAGTTATCTTGGAAACTTGCCTATTGAACAACGAAGAAATCATTCGCGCATGCAAGTTGAGTGAACAAGCTGGTGCCGACTTCGTTAAGACCTCTACTGGGTTCTCAACCGCAGGTGCCAAGCTCGAAGACGTTAAATTAATGCGTGAAACTGTGGGTGACCGTTTAGGCGTTAAGGCTTCCGGTGGGATTCACAGCAAGGACGAAGCCTTAGCTATGATCGATGCTGGTGCTAGTCGTTTAGGTGTCAGCGCAACCGTTGCTATTTTGACTGGTGAAGCTACTGGGACGAAGTCAGGTTACTAAAATAAGTTTGTGAAAGTGGGGATACGGATATGAAGTTTAAACGCATTTTCGGTTTAGTTATGGATTCTGTTGGAACGGGGGCCGCACCGGACTCTGCGAAGTACGGTGACGCCGGGGCCGATACTCTGGGTCACGTTGGTCACTACTACGCGGGTAAGCTAGCCTTACCGAACCTGGCTAAATTGGGGATATCCAATCTCCGGGATACACCAATCGAGGGTGTTCCCGCAGTCGATGCGCCACACGCTTATTACGGTAAAATGCAAGAAATCTCTGCCGGTAAGGATTCCATGGATGGCCACTGGGAAATGATGGGTCTGCCCGTTCGTAAGGCCCTCGACACGTTCCCTAACGGCTTTCCTGCTGACATCATCAAGAAATTGGAAACGTTTTCTGGTCGCAAAGTCATCGGTAACCGTCCCGAATCTGGCACCAAGATTATTGCTGAATTAGGGGAACAACAGATGGCTAAGGGCGATCTGATCGTCTACACATCTGGTGATTCCGTCTTGCAGATTGCAGCGCACGAAGAAGTCATTCCATTGGATGAACTCTACAAAATCTGTGAATACGCCCGTTCATTGGTTAATGGTCCAGAATACCTGATTGGCCGGATCATTGCCCGGCCTTACGTTGGACCAGATGCCGATCACTTTACGCGGACGGCTAACCGGCGTGACTTCACGCTGGAACCAACCGGTGAGACCGACATGGATCGCCTGCAAGCCGCTGGCATTCACGTGGTCGGTGTTGGGAAGATCAACGACATCTTCTCCGGTCATGGAATTGACGAAGGCTACCATAACGAAAGTAATATGGACGGGATGGACCACGTGGATCACGTCATGCAAGAAGACTTTACCGGCTTCTGCTTCACGAACCTGGTGGACTTCGATGCCATGTACGGTCACCGCCGGAACCCTAAGGGCTTTGGTCAAGCCTTGATGGACTTTGACCAACGGCTCGGCACGGTGATGGCGAACATGAATGACGATGACCTGTTGATGATCACCGCCGACCATGGGAATGACCCAACCTACACTGGGACGGACCACACCCGTGAATTTGTCCCATTACTGGCTTACTCCCCAGGCTTTAAGCAGGGTGGAAGCTTAGGTATCCGGTCACCGTTCTCAGACTTTGGGGCAACTGTGTTGGATAACTTTGGCGTGGCTGGCAACAACGAAGGCCACAGTTTCTTAGCTGACTTGAAGTAGCGCAACCGAGGAGGAAAACCATCATGAGTAACCATTTGGAAGCAAAAATGGGCGACATCGCCGATACTGTCTTAATGCCTGGTGATCCATTACGGGCGAAGTACATTGCCGAAACGTTCTTAGAAAATCCAGTCTGCTACAACAAGGTCCGGAATGCCTTCGGGTACACCGGAACTTACAAGGGTCACCGGATTTCCGTTCAAGGAACTGGGATGGGGATTCCGTCCATTTCCATTTACGCTCACGAATTGATCAATGATTACGGTGCCAAGAAACTCTTCCGGGTCGGCACGGCCGGCGGGATGAGTCCAGACGTTCACGTCCGCGACGTGGTTCTGGCACAGGGGTCAACGACGGATTCCGCCATTATTCACAACGTCTTTGGCGGGGGCATCTACTACGCAACGTTGAGTGACTTTGGGTTGCTGGACGCCGCGTACCACGCCGCCAAGGACATGCAGATTCCGGTTAAGGTTGGGAACATTCTGGCCGAAGACCGTTTCTACAACGATGAAATGGACCGGCAAAAGTTGGTCGACTATGGGGTGATCGCGACCGAAATGGAATCAGCAGCACTGTTCCTGATCGCCGCGAAGTACCACGTCAAGGCCTTATCTGTCCTGACCATCAGTAATCACTTGGTTACCGGTGAATCTACAAGTCCCGAAGAGCGTGAAACGTCCTTCAACGATATGATCAAGGTTGCTTTGGAAGCTGCCATTGCAGAGTAACCCTGAAGTTGGTGGCCGCAGCGCTTTAAGAACCGCTAGCGGCCACCATTTTTAGTCTGGTAACACGTTTAAAAATTACAAGGAGGGCAAGTATATGGCGGAGACGACGGCACAACGACTGGCACAGAGCTTAGCCGTGGCTAAGATGTACTATCAATCGGACCAGAGTCAAAGTCAGATTGCCCACCAGCTCGGCATTTCTCGCCCAACGGTGTCGCGCTTGCTACAGTTTGCCAGAGAGCAGGGTCTAGTCCGGATTCAGATTGTGGACCCGGTCCAGGACGTTCAAACACTGGAGCGCGCACTGACCCAGGCCTATCACGTGGAAGTTCACGTGGTGCCGACCCAGTTAACGGTAGCCAGTGAGCTACTCAACACGGTCGGTCAGTATGCAGCCCACTATCTCGAAGAAATCGTGTCCGAACACGACATCATCGGGATTGGGTGGGGGAAGACCATCTATGCAATTGGTTCGAATCTACAGCCCGATACCTTAACGGGTGTCGAGGTGATCCAACTCAAGGGAAGCGTGAGTTATGCCACGGAGCACACCTACGCGTACGAAAGTATTGACGCCTTTGCCAATGCCTTTCACGCCGTGCCCCAATACTTACCGCTGCCGGTCATCTTTGATCACCAACAAACTAAGGAATTGGTGGAAGCTGAGCGACACATTCAGTACCTGCTCGAGTTGGGGAGAAAAGCCAATATTGCGATTTATTCCGTGGGAACCGTCCGGAACTCTGCGCTGGTCTTTCAACTGGAGTACCTGCAGGAACGGGAAAAGAGTTTCTTGCAGGCCCATGCGGTGGGAGATATCTTCTCTCGCTACATCGACGAAAATGGTGAAGTCGTCGATCGACAGTTGAATCAACGGACAATCGGTATCGACCTCGACAATCTCCGTCAGAAGGAACATTCGATTCTGGTGGCGGCTGGCGATGCCAAGGTACCGGCGGTCAAGGCGGCCCTCAGAGGTGGTTACCCGAATTGCTTGATTATTGATCAACACGCAGCAGCACAACTACTTAAGGTTACCCCGACGGCCTAGCCGTGGTGACCGCATCCAATTAGAAATGGAGTGGCTGAAACATGAGAATGGTTGACATTATTGATAAGAAACGTAACGGTGGCGAATTGACCAAGGAAGAGATTCAAACTTTCGTGGACGGCGTTGTTTCCGGTGAAATTCCTGATTACCAAACCAGTGCCTTTTTGATGGCGACTTACTTCAAGGATATGACCGATGCAGAACGTTCTGAGCTGACGATGGCCATGATGAAGTCTGGGGACCATTTGGACTTATCAAGCATCGACGGCATCAAGGTCGACAAGCATTCAACCGGTGGGGTCGGCGATAAGACCAGTATCCCATTGGCACCAATCGTTGCTGCTCTGGGAATTCCCGTTCCAATGATCTCTGGCCGGGGCCTCGGGCACACGGGTGGCACATTGGATAAATTGGAAGCGATTCCAGGCTACCAAGTGGAAATCAGCGAAGCGGACTTTATCAAACAAGTTCAAAACGAAGGTTTAGCCATTGTTGGGGCAACCGGGAACATTGCGCCTGCTGATAAGAAAATTTACGCCTTGCGGGATGTGACCGACACGGTTGATTCTATTCCGTTGATTGCCAGCTCCATCATGAGTAAGAAGATTGCTTCTGGCACGGATGCACTGGTCATCGATGTGAAGACTGGTTCCGGGGCCTTCATGAAGACGCTGGACGATTCACGGGAACTCGCCAAGGCCTTGGTTGGTATCGGTAAAGGGGTCGGCATGAACTGCATGGCCATCATTTCCGATATGAATCAACCTTTGGGGAATGCCATTGGGAACGCCTTGGAAATCAAGGAATCCATTGATCTTCTGAAGGGTGAAGCGCCTGCCGACATTACCGACTTGGTACTGACGCTTGGCTCCTACATGGTTGTGATGTCTGGCAAGACCGACAGCATGGCGGAAGCACGTAAGATGTGTGAAGGCACGATTACGGATGGCTCTGCCCTGAAGAAATTCGGTGACATGGTTGCCGCCCAAGGCGGGGACCGGAGTGTTGTTGACCATCCAGAAATCATGCCACAGGCCAAATACAAGATTCCATTACCAGCCAAGACAGCCGGTGTGGTTAGTCGGGTTGAAGCTGACGAAATGGGTGTTGCCAGCATGTTACTTGGCGGTGGCCGGCAAAAGGCTGACGACAAGTTGGACTACGCCGTTGGGATCATGATGAGCAAGAAGGTCGGCGACAAGGTAGCCGCTGGCGACTCACTACTGACCATCTACAGCGACCGCGAAAACGTCGATGACATCAAGGATCTGTTATACGCCAACATTGAAATCAGTGACTCAGCCGAACCACTGACGCTGATTCATGAGACTGTGAGGTAGAGTGTGGAAGCAGGCGGTAGTTAGTGAGCATTAACGTCGCTAGGTTAAAAATCCCGGGTTTGGATTTTTGGCCTAGCGGGGTTAAGCGGAGCTGACTGCCTGCTGGAGCACGTTTCGGCAACGTGGCATGAAGGGCGAGCTTATCTAAATTCAGGAATAACAAGGGCTGAGCACCTTTCTTGGATTAACGCGATAGCTAACTTGGCACCACGCCTCGAACAGTTCCAAGTTTCTAAATCTCAGATTTTCCAGTCATGCATAACTTAACAACCACACACGTAACTGAGAAGCCAACTCCTGCGAGCTGGCTTCTTTTTTACGCCCTTATTTAGTACTAATGTATTTTTTCGAGAATCTGTCTCACTGAATAACCAAATAACGCAAATAATCGTTTTAATACACGAGTAATTAATAGGAAGAAAGGCCAACATTGCAAATACTTTGTCATCGAGATAAGTGAATGATGTTCTCAATATCAGCTGTGACGTCCTGAATAGGTTAAAAATCGGCAAAGCTTTGGTCGATTTCTTCAGGATAATTTAACGAAAACTTGGAAAAGAGTATAGTCAAGAAAACCAACAAATTTAAATTCACTGAAAACGGACAATATCAGTGACAGTACGGCTTTTTTTGGGTAAACTTTAGGTATCAGTAAAACCATTTGAACGTCAGGGGATGTTACCGCCATGCTGGACAATTTATTAGCGGTTATTCATGAAGAAAACTTATCAGAACAGCTTTATCACAGCCTTGTGGGATTAGAAGTTGAAGAACAGCGAATTGATCAGCATGGCCGTTTGAGTCGTCGTCCGCATCCCAGCAAATTTGGCTCACGGACTTTTCACCCATACTTCCAAACGGACTTCAGTGAAAGTCAGTTGGAGGTCATCACCGATCCCAATCCTAATATTGGGGGCACCCTGGATCAGTTGGATACCTTGCAAACGGTGGCTTACCGCACCCTCGAGGGGAATGACCGCATCTGGCCACTGAGTATGCCGCCCGTCATGGACGATAGCGACCTGCAATTTATTGCGGATCATTTCGATCGGCCAGCGATGAAGCCTTATCGGGAATACCTGGTCAAGAAGTATGGCCTGCAACATGGCTGTGTGACCGGGGTTCACGTGAACTACAGTATTCCCGATCCCGTGATTCACC
Source organism: Levilactobacillus fuyuanensis (assembly GCF_003946395.1). Taxonomy (GTDB): domain Bacteria; phylum Bacillota; class Bacilli; order Lactobacillales; family Lactobacillaceae; genus Levilactobacillus; species Levilactobacillus fuyuanensis. The sequence continues at coordinate 30,933 of NZ_RHNZ01000012.1, forward strand.
GCCTCTTTAGTCACTATACTGACGAGTTTGAGTCGCTGGTGGCCTTCAAGAATGCCCTGTATTTCCGTATTGCTCAGAACTTCGTGCGGTACCAGTGGTTGTTGACGTACCTCTTTGGGGCTAGTCCAATTGCCGAGAAGGGATTCTTTGAAACGACGCCGCCAGAATTAGCCGATCCCGTCCGGAGTATTCGCAACAGTCGCTTTGGCTTCGTCAACCGGCCAGAGGAGCAGGTAACCTACGCCTCGTTGCCAGATCACTTGGCGCAATTGCAGCGGATGATCGATGCCGGAACGTATTTTTCGGCCCACGAATTCTATGGTCCGGTTCGTTTGAAGGGACGAGCTAATGCCCAGGATTTCCTAACCGGCGGGATTCAGTACCTGGAGCTCCGGGATTTTGACAACACATCGTTCACGCCCAATGGCGTCAGCCGGCATGCGTTGTACTTTTTGAAGATATTTATGATTTATCTGATGACTCAACCGTTACCCGCGGCCAATGTTCTAGAATTATTGGCAACGGGGCGGCAACGGAATCAAGCCGTTGCATTGGAACATCCTCTCGAAACTACGCAGTTTCAGGCTAACGGTCAGCGTATTTTCCGTGAAATGCGGGCGATGGCCGATCAACTGCAGGCCCACAATGAGCAGTGGGGTGCCATTGAGGATTTGGAAGAGGTGCTGATGCATCCCGAACTGACGCCGGCGGCCAAATTGTTGACGCACGTCAAGCAGGGGAGTCTGATGGCGTATGGTCAACGGGTTGCCAGAGAGTGGTATCACAAGCGGATTACCGCGGATCAACTGTTGCCGCAGATGCCACGCCTGGGTGAAGACACCCAGCGTCTGATCATGGTCGCTCTTCAATTGGGCGTGAAGTTCTATCAGGTTCGTGATGAGGATGGTGAGGATATGTTCATGTTTACCTTCGACGGCATCACGCAAGTCCTGCAAGAGCGGGATACGGTGGGCAAGGAACCGGAGGCGTTATTGCGGCAACTGTTCCCGGATCTGCCGGAGCGTCCTACACCATTAAATTATGGACAATCAAAATAAATTTAAAAAAAATTTGGAAATAAAATAGCAAATTTTAGCAATCTTATGAAAAATGTTTTCATTTTGAGATGCCAGTTATTACGCTATTAGTTGCACCTAAATGAGTCAACCACGGGTAACCGGGTTGGCTTTTTTTGACCGCTTTCTGAAAATGAATTGCTTCACAAGTTGGTAAATGGGCCTTGAAAGCCTTTTAACTTTATGATAATGTAAACGATGTCGCTAAACGTAAAACGGTTTACATACGATTTTTAGTCAATTAATTTGTCAAATAGAGCCGGACAACCGGTTGATTCGAGAATTAGTTGGAAAAGGGTTGCACGTGTACCAGTGATCAATTTAGTTAAAAAGGAGAAATATCTGATGAAAAAGACGACCGTTATTAATTCCGAATTATCTACGGTAATTGCCGGCATGGGCCACATGGACTGGTTAAGTATCGGTGATGCAGGGATGCCTGTTCCTATGGGGACTAAGAAAATTGACTTGGCCTTAACCAAGCAACTCCCAAGTTTCCAAGACGTATTGAAGAACATCTTGGCTGAACTTGAAGTTCAAAAGATTTACTTAGCCGATGAAATTAAGACGGAAAACCCAGAACAATTGGCTGCCATCAAGGAATTGTTGCCTAACGTCGAGATTGAATACATGCCTCACAGTCAGTTGAAGAAGGACTTAGCGCAAACGCACGCCTTCGTCCGGACTGGTGAAATGACGCCATTCTCTAATATCATTCTTGAATCAGGCGTAACGTTCTAATTTATCGTTTAGGCTTAATAAAACGTTTTACTTAACTTTAAATTCATTACAAAGGAGTCTTTACCATGCAAGCAAACGCAGTTGAATCAAAGCACGGTTGGACCCAGTTAGCTGATGGCTATCTGAGCAAAACCCCGCTTTTCCAATTTATCCTAGTGTCACTGATCTTCCCATTGTGGGGGACGGCCGCTAGTTTGAACGATATCTTAATCACCCAGTTCAAGACGGTCTTCATGTTGAACGATGCTGCTACGGCCTTCGTTCAAAGTGCCTTCTATGGTGGTTACTTCTTGATTGCCATTCCAGCCTCATTAATTATTAAAAAGAACAGTTATAAATTTGCTATTATGACCGGGCTAATCTTCTACATCGTGGGTTGTGGTTTATTCTTCCCAGCTTCTCACCTGGCAACTTACAGTATGTTCTTAGTCGCTATCTTCGCGATTGCTATCGGGTTGAGCTTCTTGGAAACGTCCTGTGATACTTACAGCTCAATGCTTGGACCGAAAGCCAACGCCACGATGCGGTTGAACTTCTCTCAAACCTTAGTGCCACTTGGTGACATCATGGGGATCGTCTTAGGGAAGTACCTGATCTTCGGTTCCGTTGATAACTTGGCTAACAAGATGAGCACGATGCACGGTGCCGCCCGGTTAGCTTACGGTGAAAAGATGCTGCAATTGACGTTGCGTCCTTACAAGTACATCTTGATTGTGCTGGTTGTGATGTTCATCATCTTTGCCTTATCACCAATGCCTCGCGCTAAGGCTACCAAGACGGTTGAGGGTTCTGACGAAGCCGTTGAAGACCGTCCTAGCTTGGGCGAAACGATCAAGTACCTGTCTCATAACAAGCGTTACATGAAGGGTGTATTAACCCAATTCTTCTACGCTGGTTTACAGACGACGGTTTGGTCCTTCACCATTCGTTTGGCCTTGAACTTGGATCACCACATTACCGATAGTGCAGCTTCAACCTTCATGATCTACAGCTACATTGCTTGGTTCGTGGGTAAGCTGGTCGCTAACGTCTTCATGAGCAAGTTCTCCATCACTGGTGTCTTGACTTGGTTCTCCCTGTTAGGGACGTTGTCATTAATCGTTACCTTTACGATTCCTAGCATGGTTGCCGTTTACACGGCTATCCTGACCAGCTTCTTCTTCGGTCCAGAATGGCCAACGATTTACACCCACACGTTGGATGCTATCGATGAAAAGCGTTACACGGAAACTGGTGGGGCCATCATCGTTATGGCTTTGATCGGTGGGGCCATTATCCCAGCCATCCAAGGTTTGGTTTCTGACTTCTCTGGTTCAATGCAGTTCTCATTCGTTGTCCCAACGCTTTGCTACGCATTGATCACGTTGTACTTCTTCATCGAACACCGTTTCGAAAAGAAGCACCCAGAAGAAATGCAAGAACACTAATTTTAAATTTATCAGTTAACATTAGCCAGTCGGTCCCTCTACCGACTGGCTTTTTTTATGCTTCAATGGGCCAAACCATTCGCCTACGGCTGCCAGAGATTCCGTCTGCTGTGGGGCCGTCTGCAGCCCAAGGGCGGGCTTCCGACTCGACTTGAAACCTCGCCAAGTTCAGCGAGTTTCCAAGTGCGTCCCGTGGGGTAAGACCCGGAAGAACATCGTGTCTAACGCCACTGACACAGCTGCCTCCATCTCTGTCCTCCTGCGGCTAAAGGTAGTGTGTCGAATTGAAGATAATATCGCCAATAACCAGCCAGTAGGTTCTGCATGTATTAGAAATAAGGCCCCATGTATGAATCAGAATTAACGTAAATTGACTGGATTGCTGAGTCCCACGGCTGAGTCGATTTTCACCACCCTCACGGCTTGGACTAGCGTTGAAACATTAAGATCCTTAACCTATCCTCATAGCTTCTTAGAGCACCGCAGCACCATCAATGAAGACAGTTTACGGTAGAGCAATTAAGGTAATCAAAAACCGCTAGTCATCGTCTCAATTGAGAATCATGACTAGCGGTTTGACTCGTTTTAACGTTATTCAACGCGGTTCTGGCGCCGACGTTGATGGATAAAGTAAATCGGTAAACCTATCAAGGTTAAGGCCAGTCCAGTGACGGCTAAGCCGATTTCCGTGACGAGGGTGGTGACGATAATGAAGATGCCACCAACGAGCGCTATCAGCGGGACAATGGGGAATCCGGGGACCTTGTATGGTCGTGCGAGCTCCGGTTCGCGTTTGCGCAGGATGAAGATGGCCACGAAGATGAGGCAGTTGAAGAGCCACATCACGAAGACCAACATGTCGGTCAGAATATCAAAGCTACCCATCAACATCATCAAGAGGGCAATCCCAAACTGAACGATGCCGGCGAAGTAGGGGACGTAGGTCCGACGTGATAGACGACCAAAGTATTTCGACAATGGTAGACTGTTCTCGGTTGCTAACGCATAAGGTACCCGCATCCCGGTCATGGTATAGCCGTTGATGGCGCCATAGACGGAGATCAGAATGCCGATGGTGACGAGCTTACCTCCGAATTGGCCGAAGAGCTTCATGGCCGCGTCGGCCGCAGCGTTCTGATTGCCGGCAATCATGTCTACTGGGAGTGTACGTAAGAATACCAAGTTAATCAGTGTATAGACCACGGTGATCAGGGCTAGACCCAACACGATTGCACGCGGCAAGTCGCGTTCGGGATGCTTCATTTCACCGGCGATATTCCCGATGTTGATCCAGCCATCGTAGGCAAACATCGTGGCAAGTAGGCTGGAAGCGAAGGCCCCACCGAAACCAATGTGATCACCAGTCGTGATGGGCCAGAATTGAATAGCGGTGTGTGCCGGGGCAAAGAGCCCGAAGACCACAATTACCACGATGGGGATTAATTTAAAGATCAGGGCAATCGACTGAACGCGACCACCAACCCGGGCACCGAGAAAGTTAAGCCCGGTGATGCTCAGACCGCAGATAATCGCGACGGGAAGCTTCCAGGCACTGTCCAAGTGAAAGAGATTCACGAACTGAACGCCGAAAATAATCGACAGCGCCGCAATGTTTGCTGGATAGTAGACCAACATCTGGGCCCAGCCCATCAGGAAGCCCACTGGTTTGCCGTAGGTGTACTCTAGATAGCGCATGGCGCCACCCGTTCGGGGAATGGCGGCAGCTAATTCTGCACTGGTCAAACCGGCACAGATGGTCAACAGGCCCCCAAGAATCCAGGCGACCAGGGTCATGTTAGCGGAATGGTTGGCGGCCACCACGCTAGCGGTCTTGAAGAAGACCCCTCCACCGATGACAGTTCCCATGACGGTGGCGAGGGCGGTAAACGTGCCGATTTCGCGGCGTAACTCCTTTGCCAAAATAAAGACTCCTTTTCCTCTCAAATGCTTAGATTTAACCATTATAGCACGGAACTTTAGGAATCGTATGGGATTGCGGGAGTTTTTTAGGGAGAAAATAGGCAATTATGAGAAGATGCAGTATTTTGTGAACTCAGCATCTGATGCGTTGGTGAAGAAGCCAGTAATCACCAAGCCCGTTGCCGATTAACGGCAGGCCAATCATCATTGGCGTGATGCGGAACAGGGTGAACATTAGCATGAGATGAATTACTTCCGATTGATCATTACTTAGGCTTTTTGCCAGTATGCCACAACGGCAATCCATAAGCAATATAGACCAGGGTATGAATTTTATTATAAGCGATTGTAAGTCGATACTTGAAAGGAGGATGGTCGTTGATATTTAAATAATTATTTTGAAATCGGCTCTTCCCAGTGTATCGGACGAACGAAAATGGTTGGCAATCCAATAGTTTGGATTGCCAACCATTTGCAGAAATAGACGTTAATTTATAACCTTTATTTTTGACCAATAAACGGATCAGTGGAAAGCCATGTTCAGTAGCAGGACAATCAGAATACCCACGACGGAAATTACGGTTTCCAACACGGTCCAGATACTCAGGGTCTGCTTTACCGTCAAATCGAAGTATTCTCTGAACATCCAGAACCCAGCATCGTTCACGTGAGAGGCGGCCAATGACCCAGCTCCAATAGCGAGCACCATTAATGCGGGATCAACGCCAGCTTGTGCCATCAGTGGCGCAACAATCCCAGCGGCAGTCAGTGCGGCCACGGTTGCGGAACCCAAGGCTACCCGGAGAACAACGGCGACCAGCCACCCCAGAATCAGTGGGGACATGTTGGAGTCGATGAAGATCTTAGCGACTTCCTTACCGACACCACCGTCGATCAGGACTTGCTTGAAGGCGCCACCACCCCCGATAACCAGAAGCAACATGGCAATCGACTTCACAGCGTTTTCGATGGATTCCATGATTTCTGAGGTCTTGCGGTTCCGGCCCCAACCCATGGTAAACATCGCTACCATTAGTGAGATCAGCATGGCAATTGCGGGGTCCCCAATCAGCGCGACGATTTGGTCGAGTAGGGAGGCATTCTTGGTGGGCGTTGCGCCACCGTCGACCGTCATCTTGTAGATGGTCGTGATGGCCATCAGGATTACGGGGAACAGAGATGTCAGCACGGAGAGCCCAAAGCTGGGTGATTCGGACGGTTTAAACGTCTTGATTTCACCCAGTGACGACAGGTTCCCCTTACGCTCGAAAGCGGCGGGGGCGTAACGTTGGGCCAGCTTGGTAAACATAGGCCCGGCAACAATGGCACACGGAATGGCGACGACTAACCCGAACAGCAGAACCTTCCCATCGTTAGCGTTCAAGATCGCCGCGATGGCAACAGGTGCTGGGTGAGGGGGCAGAAATCCGTGGGTCACGGACAGTGCAGCCGCCATGGAAATCCCTAAGTAAAGGATTGGCACATCGGCTTCAATAGCGATGGCAAAGACGATTGGGATCAACAGAACCATCCCAACTTCAAAGAAGAGCGCGATACCCAGAATAAATGAAGCGAGCATGATGGCCATTTGCAGGCGTTTCTTCCCGAATTTGTCAATCAACGTGGTAGCAATAACGTAGGCCCCACCGGCATCGGCGACTAACCGACCCAGCATGGCACCAAATCCGAAGACTAAGGAGAGTTCGCCAAGTTGGCTCCCAATCCCAGCCTCCACGGTCGTGGCAATTTTGGTTAAGTCCATCCCCAGCAGAATCGCTGTAAGAACGGAGGTCAAAATCAGGGAGACGAAAGTATTGATCTTAAACTTGATGATTAAAACCAATAAAAAAATGACCCCGATGACTAAAGCTATAAGTTCCATAAGGTAAGCCCTTTCATTTTTAGAATTTTGAAAAGCCGATGCATCAGCACCGGCTCTTCACTGTAAGCAAACATCATTGTAACCGATTCATCTTGAAATCGCCACAATAACGTTTCATAAATTTAATTGTATGTTAGCTTACTTTCTGAAAATTTCAGGGGCTTACTTATTTCTCTTTGGAAATATCAACATGTGTCCGTTGGTATTCGGCAATGTTCTTGTATTCAGATTGCAGTTGCCGACTCAGACGGATGTAGATTGGCACCAAGGCCCGGTAGGCACTGTAGGTGTCTGGGTTTGGATGGTGAACGTTAGCGACCCCGATGAAGTTCTTCACAACGGAGAGGTCGTCGATCATACCCAAGGCGTACATCCCTAGGGTTGCGGCACCCAAGGCAGTCCCTTCAGGACTCTCAGGAATCGTCACATCTTGTTCAAAGATGTCCGCCAACATTTGGCGCCAGAGAGCAGAACGGGCGAAACCACCAGTTGCTTGGATGCTAGAAGGCTTGCCGACAACTTCTTCCAGGGCCAACATGACCGTGTAGAGGTTGTAGACGATACCTTCGAGGGCAGCCCGCACCATGTGGGCCCGCGAGTGCGTCCGTGTCAGACCGAAGAAGGAACCACGCGCGTTGGCGTCCCAGATTGGGGCCCGTTCGCCACCCAGGAAGGGATGGAAGATCAGACCGTCGGAACCGGCTGGAATCTTTTCAGCAATCTCAGTTAAGAGGTCGTAAGAATCCACGTGCATCTGTTCTGCGGTCAACTTTTCTGGTGCGAAGAGTTGGTCACGAACCCAACGGAAGACGATCCCACCGTTGTTGACTGGCCCACCAACGACCCAGTGATCTTTGGACAGGTAGTAACAGAATACCCGGCCCTTAGGATCGATCTTGGGCTTGTCAGTAACGACCCGCACGGCACCGGAAGTCCCGATGGTTACGGCAACGACACCGGGATCGATGGCGTTAACCCCCAAGTTAGCCAGGGGACCATCGGAAGCCCCCATGACGAATGGCGTGTTGGCGTCCATACCGATAACGCCGGCGTAATCAGCCTTCATGCCGGTAATTTGATCAGTGGTATCAACCAGCTTTGGCAATTGGTCGCGGGTAATCCCGGCGACTTCCAAGGCTTGGTCGTCCCAGTCCATGTTGAAGATATTGAAGAGCCCCGTAGCGTTGGCAATGGAGTAGTCTTCTTGCAACACGCCAAATAACTTGTAGATGACGTATTCCTTGATACCCACGAACCAACGTGCTTGTTTGAAGAGGTCTGGTTGTTCATTGCGTAACCAGATCAACTTGCTCAGGGGGGTCATTGGGTGAATTGGCGTCCCAGTCTTTTCGTAAAGTTGCTTACCAACGCCGTTCTCACGGAGTTCATCAGCGTATTTTACGGCCCGGTTATCTGCCCAGGTAATGGCCCGCGTCAGTGGCTTGTGATTCTCATCTAGCAGAATCAAGCTGTGCATTGCTGCGGAGAAGGAGACACCGTGTAGGTCGCCGTTCTTCAAGTCTGCCTTCCGTAAGACGGTCGTCAAACCATCAATGATGGCGGAGAAGATTTCTTCTGGATCTTCTTCAGCCATGTCCGGTACATCCTGGTAGAGGGGATAAAGGTTGTTGGAGTAGCCCTGCATCTTACCCGTGGTATCATACAGAACGGTCTTAACGCTGGTCGTGCCAATATCGACCCCAATCATGTAGTCCATTGTGCTCTTCCTTTCGTGGTGCGATTATTAAATGAAAAAATCATCCTGCTTTGAACGATACCGCATCGTCCGTTAGAACGCAACGACAATGCTCGTGAAACACCAAGACACCTGTTAAACGGTAGCGTTCAGTGCGCAGATGTAAAATTTCCGCTTCGACTATTATATGAAAAGAAGTTTCACATTTCAAGTGAAATGTTGTAAAATGTTTACAAAAGGTAATCTTTTTGAAAATTATCGGAAGGGGGCGGCGACTATCGCACGCTCAACCATTGGAAAGATTCGGGGGACGTATGATCAGTTGTCTCGAACGGAAAAAAAGGTGGCCCAGTTGGCGTTGGATAACCCAGCCGTGGTCAGTGAAATGACGATTAAGGAATTAGCGAGTGCCACGGGGGTTTCGACCGCGACCATTTCCCGTTTCGTCAAGCGGATGGACTACTCGAACTATCGGGAATTTACGATGGCTCTGGCCCATACCGCAGCCGAGATGACGCCGCAACAGAATAGTTTTCCAGAATTAGCCGAGGGGGATTCACTTGCAACGATTGCGAACAAAACCTTTCGCTTTTCCATAAATTCTTTACGGGCAACAAACGAAGCGTTGAACGAGGATGATTTGGCGCGAGCTGTTATCAAAATTATCAATGCTAAGACGGTGGCTTTCTTTGGTTTGGGCGGCTCTGCTGTAGCGGCTCTCGATGGCTACCACAAGTTCTTGCGGACACCACTGAACGTGACTTACCATCCCGACTACGATATTCAACTGATGCAGGCGGCCCGAATGACGGCCCAGGACTGTGCGATTGTGATTTCTCACTCAGGTCGAAACCATGAGACCTTGGAGATTGTACGGGAGCTCAAACGTAACGGGGTGGCCATTATCGTCATTACCAGCTACAGCGGTTCCGAACTGGCTCAGGCAGCAGCGGTCACATTTCTCTCCCTCACGGATGAGGTCAAGTACCGTTCAGAGGGGATGTACTCGTTGATTTCGCAAATGACGATCCTCGACAGTCTTTTTATGATGACCGTCTTGCGCAGTTCTTCACGTACTAAACCCGTTTTGACCCGGGTCAGAGACGTTATCGAACAGACCCGTTACGATTCCTAGCAGTCATGGTATAATGGACGGCATACCTCCAATAGGGGGTGAATACCTGACGAAGGAGAATGGTGATTGACGGTGAAACGACGCGACTATCAACCCATATATGACAACACGTTTCGGCGCCGCCACCGGTATCGCCGCTGGTTTATCGTGTTGGCCTTAGTCCTGCTCATTCTTGGGGGCGGCTGGGGCTGGTTCCGATGGGACGCTCACCAGCGCGCTCAGGTGGCCAGCTATCCCGTTCGCGGGGTCACGGTCAATCAGGACAGTGGTTACCTAGACTTTCAGCAGTTGGCAAAGAGTGAAACGTTTGTCTACCTGCAAGCGACGTCGGGAGCGACCTATACCGACGATGACTTTAGCGATAATTATTCGCGGTCCCAAGGGGCAGACATTCAGGTTGGGGTGGCCCACACCTTTAGTTTCACCACTTCGGCACAACGCCAGTTCAATCACTTTAAAAGAACAGTTAAGAGAAATTCAGGAACCTTACCTATTATGGTAGCGGTTAGTTACTACGGTAAATATAACAGTAGCAATACGGAAATGGCAACAGAGGGGCAGAAACTCAAAACGTTGGTACAGCTGCTCAATAGCCAGTACCATCAGGGCGTAGTCATCTTTGCTAGCAAGTCCGTATTGACACAATTTGTAAGGCCAGTCTTGCCCAACCAGGACTATTGGACCGCCGGTGGTAAGCTGTCAGGGCATTCGCAACAGGTCAAGCTGATCGAATACGATGCCAACGGGAAGGTTACCCAGAATGGGCAGGATCTGCCGGTGGCTAAGTCGGTGTTCAATGGTACCCGCCGCGACTGGCACGCCTTTACCAAGTAAATTATCCTAAATTTCGGCTCTCAGTCGCCCCTGAAGATGCCGGGACGCTGTGGGCGGACGCTCAGAGCCAAAGAGCGGTCTCTGAGCTTGTCTTTGAACCGCAAAGAAGCGCGTTTCAAAGACACCAATTATCTAAGTGGCTATGTCGCCACTTAGATAATTCCCACGGCTGAGCATCTTCAGGGGCGACTTCCGCCTTAAACTGCAGGATAATTGCAAGACTTGGTGTTCTTGAAAATTAATATGTATTGAAACAGTAGTCAGCTTGGCTACTGTTTTTTATTTGCGTTAAACGGCAAAAACTTACTTAGCCGGAGGAGGGCAGGGGTGGCGCCAGCCGTGACAACGGTGTTAGACCGGGTGGTTGATTCTTCCCGGCCTTACTGCGTGGGACGTGTTTGGAAACTCGCCTGAATTTGGCGAGGTTTCAAACCGAGCTGGAAGCCCGTACTTTGGCTGCAAGCGGTCCCCATAGCGGCAGAACCCCTGCCAGCCGCAGGTGACAATTTTTATCCGATTTTACACAAATCAAACAAAAGCCGCAGCCTCCAAATCTGGGGCTACGGCTTCGTTAAGTATTTAACACACGACATGGGTACCAGTCTATGAAGGCTGATCTGTCGATGCCAGTGGTTTCATCGCGTAAGTACAATCGTCGGCTTCATCGAAAAAGGAAATTGGTTGGTGTTCGTTGGCGTGAATGGTTAAGTGATAGCCAAACTTATCCTGAAAGGTAAGCTGTTGGTCGTTGAGGTTCTTTACGGACACCTGTAGCTGATGGTTATCGATCTGCACGTCAAGATTAGGACTAATTTCTAACCGGTGACGTCGCTGGTTATGGGGGTCAACGAACTGCCACGTACCGACATAAAACAACGGCGACTCACTGGGCTGGGGCTTTTTCTTTCTACGTAATGAGAATCCACCTGTTAAACCAGCCACGAGTGAAACGCCAAATAATGCGAGTTCTCGACCTTTCACCGGTAATCCCTCCCTTGAATTATTAGTTACTCTCAATATAACATTTCTGGACAGAAAACTGGGGCTTTTTCTCCCAGATTTCAAAGAAAATTAATTCTATTGCTATGCCTAACGCGATGCGACTGTTAGAATAAAGTTAACGCTAGAAAATCGATGGAGGGATTGCAATGATTCGCATTGGAACTGTAGGGACGAACTGGATTACGCAACAATTGGTCGAGGCGGTAGCTTTATCGAAACGCTACACGCTGGCTGGGGTCTACTCCCGGCACCAAGAAACGGCGGACGCCTTCGCTCAGAAGAACCAGGCCGAGAAGAGCTATACCGATTATGAAACCATGTTAGACCAGGCCAACTTGAATGTGGTCTACATTGCGTCACCAAACAGCTTGCACTTTAAGCAAGCCATGGCTGCAATTGACCGGGATATTTCCATCATCGTTGAGAAGCCAGCCTTCAGTAACCGACGGGAAATGGCTGCAATCATGGCCGAACTCAAGCAGCATCCAGCCGTGAAATACTTTGAAGCGGCTCGGCACGTCCACACACCAAACTTCAAGGCCATCAGTAAGGCGCTCATGGCACTCCCAACTGTTCAAGGGGCCGCTTTGACTTACATGAAGTACTCCTCTCGTTACGATAAGGTTTTGGATGGTGAACAACCAAATGTCTTCACCAAGGAATTCTCCGGTGGGGCACTTCAAGACTTGGGGGTCTACCCAATTTACTTGGCCATCGCGTTGTTTGGCCAACCTGAACACGTGGCCTTTTTCCCAACGATCATTGCAACCGGTGCCGATGGTAAGGGCTTGGCAATGCTACGCTATGGTGACTTCGATGTGACCGTGAACTTCGGGAAGACCAGCAACTCTTACGCCTTATCCGAAATTTACGGGCTGAAGGAAACTATCACCATCGACAGTGCTGGCGAATTGACCCACGTTGAAGAACGTGATGCTAGTGGTAAGGCCACCGACTTGAGCTCTGCCGAATTGGCCAACCCAATGTTACCGGAAGCTGAGGACTTTGCCCGGATTCTGGAAGCACCAGATGATAAGCAGAACGTGGCCGATTACCAACGCTGGTTACAGTGGAGTTTGACGGTCAACCAAGTATTATTCGATCTGCGGGTCTCCGCTAACTTGAAGTTCCCAGCCGATCAACACTAAGAAAGAGGAAAATAAATGCTAAAACAATTCGAGGCTCATTTTAAAGACTTGGGCTACACTGAACCGACCGCAATTCAGACGGCAGTTTATGAGCCGCTAGCGGGAGACCAGAACGTCTTGGGCCTCGCGCCAACGGGTTCGGGGAAGACCGTGGCGTTTACGCTACCGGCCTTAGCCAACCTGTTACCCGGGGACGGCACCCAACTGATTGTGTTGGAACCCTCCCAGGAGCTGGCCATTCAGACCAGTCGGGTCATGCGTGATTGGGCCAAACTGTTGGATTTGAAGGTGGTTGCCCTGACCGGGGGGGCCAACGTCAAACGCCAAACGGAACGCTTGAAAAAACGGCCAGAAGTCATCGTCGGAACGCCGGGCCGGGTCTTGAATCTGGTCAGCGACCGGAAACTAAAGCTACACCTGGTTTCCCTACTGATCGTCGATGAGGCCGATGACCTGTTGACGGGGGATACTCTGGATACGGTGCGGTCAATCGCCCAGGACATGCCAGCCGATGTTCAATTGGGCTTCTTCTCCGCAACGGATACGCCAATTCTTCACGAACTCGAGCAATGGTTTGGACAGTCTGTGACCCGGATTGACGTCCGTCAGGAGGATAATACCCAGGGCGTCGTCCGGCATGGCCTTTTACAAGTCGGTATGGGTAAGCGTGACCAGATGCTGAAGCGGATGCTCGCGATGCCAAACTTCCGGGCATTGGTCTTCTTCAAACAAGCCAACACCTTACGGCAGACGGCAACGCGGTTCTATCATGAGCACATGTCTGCGGCGAGTCTGACCAGTGATCTTCGTCAGGTGCAACGGGAAAAGGCCTTGCAGGACTTCCGGTTAGGTCGGACACGCTTATTGTTGACGACGGATGTCGCGGCACGGGGGCTCGATATTCCTAAGCTGCCGGCCGTTATCAACTATGATCTGCCAACTTCCGTGAACGAATACGTTCACCGGGTTGGCCGGACGGGTCGGATGGGCGAACCGGGACAGGTTATCAGTCTCGGGGATGACCATGATTTACGGGACCTCAAGAAACTCTTGAAGGATACCGACTATGACTTGGTACCGCTGTACTTCAGTGGGCGAACATTGACGACTGAGAAACCAGTTGCGGTGACACCACAAGCAACGGCAGCAACCGCCAAGCCAAGTGCCGCTGCATCGGCCAAAACGCCTAAGGGTGCGGGTAAGCCAGCAGCCGCAGGTGAAAAGCCAACGGGCAAGGCCAGTGCCAATGCTCCGCGTGCCAAGCAGGAACCCAATCCTTCTAAGAAAAAGAAGCATAAGAACCGCCATACCAAGAATAAGGGTATGCGTAAAAAGTGGCGCGACCGCGATGCACAACAATCACAACAGTAATTAACCTTTTGAAATCAAATAATCCGTGGTAAACTTAAAAGCGGATTATTGATATTGTCCCTATAGCACAACAGGATAGGGCACTCGCCTCCTAAGCGAATGATCCCGGTTCGAGTCCGGGTGGGGACATATTAGAAAAGAGTGCGCCAGAAGGCGATTAGTCAGTGAGCATTAACGTCGCTAAGGTGAAAATCCCGGGTTTGGATTTTTGGCTTAGCGGGGTTAAGCGGAACTGACTGCCTTCTGGCGCACGTTTCAGCAACAGAGAGTCGGAGCACGTCGCTAAGTAAAAAATCCTGGGCTTGGATTATTTGCTTAGCGGGGTTAAGCGCAACCAGCTGCCTGGGGATGCACGTTTCAGCAATAGAGCGTTGGCGCACGGCAATAAGACGGGAATCCCGGGTTTGGATTTTTGGCTTAGCGGGGTTAAGCGGAACTGACTGCCTTCTGGCACACGTTTCAGCAATAGAGAATTACTGAAACCGATTAACAACCACAAGAAAAGAGCTAGGACAACGTCAACGAACGTTATCCTAGCTCTTTTGGTAATCTCTAATGTTCAGTTGACTTGGCTACTTCGAAGCATCAACCACCCATTTGCCGGTATCAGCAAGGCGATACCAGTTGTAGAGCGGTAAATTCTGACCACTATAGTTATACAGCCAATATTGATTGCGGTAGACCTGGGTCTTGGCCTTCAACATGACCTTGTTAGGCTGATTGGGCTTGACTGTCGAAATCAGTTTGTGACCGCTGCGCCACGTGTTGTAACGGTAAAGTCGGGTGTCATTAGTATTGACGTAATAATACTGATGCCGATAGATGACCTCGTAGACGCGCTTACTTGAAGTCTTCCGGGCATAGAATTTCTTACTGTTGCTGATGATTCGGCCAGTATCGGTGTCTTGAGTCTGTGCGTTCTGCTTAGTCTTGTAGAGTGCCATATACTCGTTGTTGCCGTACATATACGCTTGGGCATACGTTTTGTGAGAGAATGAATTGGATGGTGTGACAGAATAATGCCATGTTTTGGCGTCCGCATTGGTGGGCGTTAGGAGGAGTAAGGCCAATGAGGAGATAGTGAAGAGCAACAGCTTCTTTAAATGCAAAATAATGACCTCCTTTTAGGTTAATCATATCAAACTTATTACTATATATCATTATTATTTTTTAATTAATTCCTTTAGCAATGGTTTGTGAGGGTTCGAGTCCTGACCAGGCTATAAATAGTGTAACGGAATAACACGGTTGGCGAAGTCGCGGTCGCCGTTAATAAAAGCGCTTTACATTTAAAATTATTCGTGCCAGAATATAAGATAAGTTTTGTTATCACTAACGATAACGTAATATAAAATGTTATGAATTAGGTTGTCCCTATACATATAGAAGAAATAATTATTAAGAGAGCGGGTCATTTAACATGGGTGTTGGTTTTAAGTTATTACTACGAGCTATCTTTTGGTCAGCTCTGTCTTGGTACTTCTGGTTCTTCAGCGGTGCCCAAGCCTCTGGTGGGGTGGGGATCATTCAGAAAGTCTTTGCCGTATTCTCCACGGTGGCCGCAGCGTTCTACATTGTCATGTTCCTGATTGGCTGGATGAAGAGCTGGGGCATGTTTCAGGGGAAGGGTAACAAGAAAGATTAATCATGATTCCTGGGGAGGAAGCAGATGTTTCGTAAAGCCATGGGTGACGCCCGCAGTTGGTTAGCCTTGTCGTTGATTTTCGGGGTCCTTAAGGATTTGATTGGCCTGTTTCAGCACCGCAACTTGACGGTCGTCTGGTTATGGCGGTATCACGACTGGCGGGTCTGGGCCTTATTTGTGGGAATTCTAGTCGCATACTGGGTTATTTGGACGCTGATCTTCTGGGGCCTACGTGCACTCAAACAAGTGATGGGCCGTAACGACCCACCAGTTACTAAAAATTAAAACGGTATTGAACGGAAAGTTTCTAGTAATTTTCGCGTTTGGTACCGTTTTCCTTTATAATAAAGATATTCAAACAAGAGGAGGATTTTCGATGGAAAATTCAGAATCAATGAATCCTAAGAAATTTAGTCGAATTTTAGTTGGGGTAGACGATTCACCTGATGCACAGCTAGCCTTCCGCTACGCGATGAATCGGGCCAAGTTTGACGATTGTGAGCTGGTCATTTGTTCCGTGTTGGAATCGGATAACATGAATATTTACCAAGCCTTGAGCAAAAACTATGTGCACGGGCAACGGGCGGACTTACAGAAACACTTACAACAATATCAAAAATTAGCCGAACGTTTCGGCATTAATAAAGTCACCATTATTATCGGGGAAGGGGATCCCGGTGAAACCATCGTGAAGACAATTATTCCGGAAGTGCAACCAGATTTATTGGTCATTGGGTCATTGTCTCAGACTGGCGTTCGGAAGTATTTTGGGAGCCAGGCAGCCTACATGGCAAAATATTCTCCAGTTTCCGTAATGATTGTTCGATAGCGTCAGATAAGGCTTTAACCAACTGCATGTGAAAATAATATACAAGTAAGCCCTTGCATTGGGAAACTTTTTTTCATACAATGTACCTTATGCAAAATGATTCACCCAACTCCGACTGGGTGGGAGAATCTGAATCGAGCATAGGAAAAGAGAGAAAAGCATGCAGTTCGTCGTTTTATTATTGGGTATTTTACTGTTACTCTTTTTAATTATTAAAGTAAAATTGAATACCTTCGTTTCACTGATTGTCACGTCGATCTTAGTGGCATTAGGGTTGGGCATGAACCCAGCCAACATCGCCAACTCCATCAAGGACGGAATCGGTAGCTCCATGGGCGAACTGATTATCGTGTTTGGTTTCGGGGCCATGATTGGCCGGTTGGTTGCCGATGCCGGGGGTTCTTACCGGATCGCCCGGACCTTGATTAACGTGTTTGGAAAGAAACGCTTACAAGTGGCCATCGTAGTCGCTTCCTTCCTGATCGGGATTTCCTTACTTTTCGAAGTCGGGTTAGTTCTGGTTACGCCAATCGTCTTTGCGGTTGCGTTGGAAGCCGAAGTGCCATTCCTCTATCTGGGGATTTCCATGGCCGCGGCACTGTCCGCCACGCAAGGATTCTTGCCGCCACAACCATCACCTACGGCCGTTGCGACGGTCTTGGGCGCCAACATTGGTGAAATGTTGCTGATTGGGATCATCGTGGCGATTCCTTGTGTGATCGTTGCTGGTCCTATCTGGACGCGCGTGATTCGGCGGTTCAATCCAGACCTATTCGTCATCAAACGTTCTTTACCTGCCTTCGGGGAAGTTAAGGAATTTGATATCGACGAAACGCCTGGATTTGGTTTGTCCGTTGTAACGTCACTGTTCCCAGTTATTTTCATGGCTGCGGCGACGGTTTACCAGCTGTCAGTCGATGGTGGGGCAGCACCCAAGAATCCACACGGTCTCGATGCCATTGTGGCGATGTTGGGGAACCCCGTCATTGCCATGGTATTGGCCTTGCTGTTTGCCATTTGGTCCATGGGTTTCCACCGTCAACGAACGATGAAGGAAATCAGTGCGACCCTGGAAGATGCCATCAAGTCGATTGCCATGTTACTGATGGTTATTGCCGGGGGCTCTGCCTTTAAGGAAGTTCTGATCGATGGTGGGGTCGGGAAGGCCGTGCAACAATTAATGATGCACTCCAGCCTTTCCCCAATCCTGTTGGCTTGGTTGATCACGGTTATCTTGCGGATCTCTTTGGGTTCCGCTACGGTGGCCGGGATGACCGCCGCTGGGCTGGTCTTACCGTTGATGACCACGTTGAGTGCCGATCCCGTCATGGTCGCTCTGGCCATTGGTGCCGGGTCATTGGCCGCTTCACACGTGAACGACGCTGGATTCTGGATGTTCTCAGAATACTTTGATTTAAGTGTTAAGCAGACGTTCCAGGTTTGGACGACGTTGGAAACCGTTATTTCTGTCGTTGGTTTGGGCATGGTTATGCTGATGAACGCAATTATTAACTAGATTTGAAATGAGCCCCATCATCGGAAAATTCAGGTGATGGGGCTTTTACTTTGCAGAAGGTTATGGTCACCTACTGCGATGCACTGTTCTAGAACGGTAAGTTGAAGATAGACAGTATGCAGATTGAAAGATATAAGGATTCGATTGTCGCATGGGATCGAATGATTGTGGAGAGAGCGTCTAGATGAAAAATACACGATACATCATTTTTTCGAGCACACAGAAAAAGGGAACCAGTCCACGACTGATTCCCTTAAGCATTCTACTTTTCTTCACGAATGATGTACTTTGGCCGGTGCTTGGTTTCCAGGTAGATCTTACTGATGTACTGCCCCAGAATACCGAGACAGAACAGTTGAATTCCACCGATTGCCAAGAAGATAGCGACCATGGAAGGCCAGCCGGCAACGGAACCGCCAACGGTCAGGGCCCGAATGATCACGAAAATCAGGGCGACAATCGAGGCAAAAAACGACAAACTGCCGACCCACGTGGCTAACCGTAATGGCGCATTGGAGAAATCAATGATTCCCTCAATGGAATAGGCAAATAGTTGCCGCAGATTCCAATGCGTCGTGCCGGCCGCGCGGGGCTGACTCTCGTAGGTCAGGTAGGTCGTCTTGAAGCCGACCCAACTGAAGATACCCTTTGAGAAGCGATTGAATTCAGGTAGTGAGAGAACCGTATCCACAAATTGCCGGGTCATTAACCGGTAGTCGCGGGCGTTGGGCTCAATCCGCACGTCTGAGATCCAATTGATAATGCTGTAGAAACTCCGGGAGAGAAAGGCCCGAATGTGGCTCTGACCGCGACGTTCCTGTTGGATGGTTCCAACGCAGTCGTAGTCTCTGTTTTCAATCAGATCAACCATTTCTGGCAGGAGCTCTGGTGGATCTTGAAGGTCGACGTCCATCACGGCCACCATATCCCCGGTAGTGGCTTGTAACCCTGCGGCGAGCGCCGATTCCTTCCCAAAATTCCGGGAGAACGACCGAAAGTGGACGATCTCCGGATGATCTTGGTGTAATTGCTTCATTTCTTCTAAGGTGTGGTCGCTGGAACCATCATCCACAAATATATACTCCGGCGTTACCGTTGGAGTAGGGGTATTCATGGAATCGATCACCTTGCTAACGGTTCGGTAAAATAATGGAATAGACTCCTCCTCGTTATAGCAAGGAACGACCAGACTAAGCTTTTTCATCGCAGACATTCCTTTCACACAACGATACCATCTTACCTCAAATATTGGGGGCTTACCATTAAATTTTTCTTACAGGCAGAAGTCAATTCTGTCAGGGGAGATGACGGGCATGGGTCGAGGAAGACGTGTAAACTGCGGCACACAGGTCTTGCATCACTTTTTTGAGTGTTATTTCAAATAAATGGATGCCGAATTAGTCGGTTACAATGACTATTGTTTCACTAGATACGAAAAGGATTGTGATTGCCGCCATCTTCGGGTAAAGTCTTCTGTAACCCTTCAAATATTTCGACACAGGTCACTGTCGCTTATTAGTCTAGCCGATTGGATATGGAGAAGCTAGTTGTAGGTCTGAGATTGTTAATGTAACGATGGTTGGGCACTGCAAATATAAGGGTGAGACGCGATGGCTACAAATTAATGCGTCCAGTAACAAGTTTTCCTGCGGGATTCTGATAATTCACGGTGAAAAGCGGTTAATCCGTAACATGGCGGGCGGCGTTCTGCTATAATTGACCCTAATCAATCAACGTTAATTTGGAGGGAACATAGTGACAAAACCAATCAAAGTAATGACGGTGTTCGGTACCCGTCCGGAAGCCATTAAGATGGCCCCAATCATTCTAGCCATGCAACAACGGCCAACTGAATTTACACCGATTACGGTGGTGACGGCACAACACCGTGAGATGCTTGACCAAGTGTTGGACATCTTTAAAATCAAGCCGGACTATGACTTGAACATCATGAAGGCGAAGCAGACGCTCAGTGACATTACCACGCGGGTGCTGACTAAGCTCGATGGCATTATCACGGAAGCAGCACCCGACATTGTGCTGGTCCATGGCGACACGACCACGACGTTTGCGGCTAGTATCAGTGCCTTTTACCACCAGACCATGTTGGGCCATGTGGAAGCTGGATTGCGGACCTGGAACAAGTATTCACCATATCCAGAAGAAATGAACCGGCAACTGACCGACATCTTGAGCGACCTGTACTTTGCGCCGACCGAGTTATCTAAGGAAAACTTGTTGAAGCAAGCCCATCCACTTGACCATATTTATGTGACGGGGAATACGGCGATCGATGCCTTGAAGCAGACGGTGGATGCCAACTACCATCACGCGGTTCTAGACGAAGTACAGCCTGGTCACCGACTGATCTTGATGACGATGCATCGTCGCGAGAATCAAGGGGCACCGATGCACGCCGTCTTTAAGGCTGTGCGGGCAGAAGTCGAGGCGCATCCTGACGTGGAAGTGATCTACCCAGTTCACTTGAGTCCGGCCGTTCAAACGGTAGCTCACGAGGAGTTGGGTGGCATGGATCGGATTCACCTGATCGATCCGTTAGACGTGGTTGATTTCCACAATTTGTCGGCTAAGAGTTACTTCATCATGACCGATTCCGGTGGTGTCCAAGAAGAGGCACCATCGTTGAACAAGCCGGTACTGGTCTTGCGGGACACCACTGAACGACCGGAAGGGGTCACCAACGGAACGCTGAAGCTGGTGGGAACCGACCCTAAGCGTGTCACGGCAGCAATGGAAAGTTTATTAAGTGACCAAGCTGCTTACGATAAGATGGCGCAGGCCGAAAACCCTTATGGGGATGGTCACGCGTCAGAATACATTTTGGCGGCGATTCAAGAAAAATTCAATGGAGGAAATGCTAATGGGTGAAACGGCGTACGATCGAGCCGAAATAAAGACGACTGAACAGTTGTATGAAATTATGCGGGAGATTCATCAGAGCGCTGCAAAACATCACGAACGTTTCGACTATAAGATTCTGCGTAACGTGCACTTTGCCAACAAGGTTAAGAATCCTGTGACTCAGGAAATGAATGAGGGAGACTCGTGGCGGGTCATGCAGATCGACAATCTGTTAGTGACTTCTTTTGGCGTAATTAACGTGGAAAGTAAGTATTGGCGCGGTATGATCTTTCATGATCTGTCCGAAGAAATCTTTTCATCCAGTCTGGATGACTTCTCCGGCGTCAACCTGAGCGGGCGCGAGAAAGAAGTTCCGAAGGCCCTGGCCAATCACTTGGATCGTTTCTTCTTGCCTAACTTGTCGGAAGAAAACGAATCCTTGACGCAAGGCTACACGATGAGTCTGGAACAAGAAGGTCGCGGACAACGGTCGATCACGCTCCACACTGGAATCAGTAATCCGGCTACCCAGGCGGAGTTGTCCTCTAAATTGCTGGTGCGCTACATCAATAGTGAAATTACGATGCACCGTCAATTGGAAAATAAGAACGATCGAATCATCGACTTTGTGAAGCCGTTGGTTTACTATAATTACTACGACCGTTACAATCACAGTAACTCGTTAGTGGTTGGAAACAAGACAAAACTGAACGCCCATGATGCCTACAACTGTACGGCGGTGGCTAATTATGACGATTTGGCGACCTTTATTGAAGCCTTTCGTCAGGCCAAACGGGTCCGGTTCAGTCGTAAGACCTTGGAGAAAATGATTGGTACCCTGAAATTCGCCGAGGATTACGGGTCGTTCTAAATCTAGTGAAAGGGGCCATGGCTCGTGTGGCAGAAATGGCGCCCGCATTTAGCGGGAATCAACCGGATCATCCAAACCATCAGTAAACACTATCAAATGGCGAATGTTTCCGACTCGGCGGCAGTATTAGCGTACTATACCCTTTTGTCATTATTTCCAGCATTATTGGTTTTAGCAAGTCTATTGCCCTTTTTTCATATTGAAACAAGTACGGTGATGAACAGTATCGAACCGTTCATTCCGGAAAACGTCTACGATCTACTAGCACCGATCATCCATTCATTCCTGAATAACCGAAGCGGCAGTGTGCTGTCAATCGGGGTAATCGTCGCTATCTGGTCGTCATCTCGGGCGGTTGCGGCATTTCAGCGGACGGTCAACGGGGCGTATGGGGTCGTGCGCAAGCAAAATGCCATCGTCAATCGAGTGATGGCATTCTTCTGGATGGTGGCACTGATTGCCTTTCTATTCTTAATGATGTTGTTCTTTAGTGTGGGACAGATCGTGTTGGAGCGGCTGACACCACTCTTGCATTTGCCAACGCAAATTCTGGCGTACGTCAATGCGGCGAAGTGGCCGGTCACGTTTGTGATGACGTTCTTTATTCTGATGATTCTGTTTTACTTCGTTCCCAGCGTGAAATTGAAGTTACGCTATGTTTGGCCTGGAGCTTTAACGGCGACATTAGGTTGGTTACTGCTTTCACAGGCATTTAGTTGGTATTTAAAATTTTTCGTCCACAATATCGATAGTTATAAGACGATTGGAACGTTTATTGTCTTGATGTTCTGGTTGGACTTTACGGCCCTAATCCTGATGTTTGGTGCGGTGCTAAATGCCGCCATTCAGGACTTGGTTGAGGGAACCATTGAAGAACAAGCGGTCTTTACCTACATTCTGCGAAATCGGCTTAAGCGTAACAACAAAGGTGATTAAATGTGTTTGCCAAGTGAATTGCTCAGGCTGGCAAACGCGATGCAGAAAGCTATTCGTTAAAAGCAATCAAAAAGCTACGACTCGTCAACTCCGAAAAGTTTGATGAGTCGTAGCTTTTAGACTCGGTAGCATTGTGGTGATGTCACTGAATATCGTTGCTAGTGATTAAGCTTGTTGCGTGTGGGCGACCAGTTGGGTAGCAAATGTATCGAGTTCTTCGATAGCTGCTTGATCGGGCTCAAGATTGATTTTGAGGCTAGGAGCGCCCTGCGTGGCCCCGGTTTTGGCGAAAGCTGCTTCAAAGTGGTCGACGGTCGTGTTATAGTACTCCCCGTAAAAGGTGTCCCCAGAGCCAGCGACCCCAAAGGTTTTGCCACTCAGGTCTAACGTCTGCAGGTCCTCATAGAAGTCGAGACCCTCGTCCGGTAGGGAACCCTCGTCGTAGGTGTAGGCGCAGACCACGCAGAGGTCGGCTTGATTGAATTCGGCGGCGTCGGTCTGAGAGATTTCGGTTTCAGTGACTTGGCAGCCCAAATCCTCTAATTTTTCGGTAACGATGTCGGCAACGTCTTCATTATTGCCGGTAATTGTGGCAAAGACCACGTGTGCTTTTAGCAAAATCGTTCACTCCTTTAGATGTATTGATTGCCGTTAATTATAGCAGGCTATTGTGATGGTGACTAGAGATGGTGACGTGTGGGGATGATGGTGCTGTCGAAAAGATGATTGACTAACTAAACCGCGGTTGGGGTCGTCACCTTGATGCGAGAACTGGTAAAATGATGACAGAAGACGAGAAAAGGATGTGACCTGAATGGCCGAAATTACCATGATTGAAGCGCAGAAACGCAGTGGCCGCTTCAACATTTATGTTGACGGGCACTATGCGTTTCCCGTGAGTGAGAGTGTGTTGGTCGACTTCCGTCTGTACAAGGGGATGGAAATCGACAAGGAACTGGAAGAACAACTGACGGCTGCCGATGATGTGGCGAAGGCCTACAATCGCGCGCTGGATTACTTGTCCCACCAGCTACGAACCGAGAGGGAAGTTGCTGACAAGTTGGTGACGTTGGAGATTCCCGAAGAGACCATCGAACAGACGTTAAAGAAGCTGCGCGAGTTTACACTGGTTGATGATGCCCATTACGCTGCCAGTTACGTGCGTACGGTGATGCATACGGGTGACAAGGGACCGCGGGTGATTCGCCAACATTTGCGGCAGAAAGGTGTTGGTGAAAAGGTGATTGACGCTGCCTTGACCCTGTATACGCCGGAAGAGCAAGTGACCGTGGGGACGGCCGTTGCGGAGAAGTTAGCGAAGCGTTATCAGCATAATTCGTCGCGTAATCAGGAACAGAAGATGCGCCAGGGATTAATGGCCCGGGGCTTTGGCGGCGATGAGATCAAGGCGATGCTCGATGCTGTGGATTTGACGCCGGACGTGGACGAGCAGCAGGCGCTACTAGCCAAGCAGGGTGAAAAATTTCTGCGCCGTTACCGAGCACTCAGTCCCTCGGAGCGGCAGTATAAAACAAAACAAATGTTGTATCGCAAGGGCTTCAAACTGGATGACATTAGTCAATGGCTGGCTGATTTAGGGGAATCGGCTGAATAGGTCCGTACGGAAGTAAAGGGTAAGGGGGAGTTACCATGAATTCGAAAGTGATGGGAACGGTGCTGGCATTTGCCACGGTCTTGGGTCTCAGCGGGGGGCTAGCTTGGTGGTTCAATAACCAGGCCAAGACGCAGGCGGAAACGAAGACGAGTAGCAGTTCAATTGTCCGGCAAGTCAAGCCGAAGAAGAAAAAGCCGGTTGTGAAGAAGGTCGTGGTCAAGGCGAAGCCAACGGCGGCCACCCGGGAAATCGATGCGGTTCTCCGAGCCAATCGTTTTGTGGGAACTGCATTAGTGGTTCATAACAAGCAGGTCATCTATCAAAAGGGCTGGGGATACGCGGATGCAGCGGCCCACAAGAAGAACGGGGCTCACAGCGTGTACCAGCTGGCGTCCGTTCAGAAGTCATTTACGGCGGGTCTGATCATGAAGCTCGCCAGTGAGGGCAAGCTGTCACTGACCGACCCCCTGTCGAAATACTACCCGACGATTGCCGGTTCCAATGAGATTACGCTTCGGGATATGCTGGACATGAAGAGTGGCTTGACACTACCTGCTTTTCCCAACAAGCTCCACTCGGAAAAGGGCATGATTCGCTTTATTCTAACCAATGTGGTCAGCCGACCAGCCCAGATTGGCAAGTGGGATTACTCGCCTGTTAACTTCATGCTGCTGTCCGGAATCATTCAGAAGACGAGTGGCGAGAGTTACCGGCGTTACTTCACGCAGAACATTACCGATGCTTGGCGGCTGAAGCACACCGGATTCGTCTTTAACATGGCGGATCAGGCGACGTACTCACAGGGGTATCAGAATGCCAACAATGCGGATGTGACCGCCAACTATGGGTCTCAATTTGGGGAATCCAAGGCGTCGATGTTCTATCAGTTCGGTACGGGACAGGTCTACATGTCTGCACGCGACCTCTACACGGCTCAGCGCAACATGTTGCAAGGCAAGCTTTATCCGGAAAGTGACGTCAACGTCTTGTTGGCACCGGGAACGGCTTCCATGTACGGTGGCGGGATGTATGTCTACCCAGGCTACGTCCGGACTCACGGCCTCGCTTACGGGTATGAAGCGACCTCACTGCTGAGCAAGGACGGCACGGATGGTGTGGTACTTCTGAGTAATTACTACCGGGTCAACCAGCTGTCACAGACACCAGCCATTCAGATTTGGAATCTCTTGCAGGCTGGTGAGCTCGGTAAGTAAGTGCGTTGCTATTGATTGATGAGATTATTTAGATTTGGGCAAAATTAAAAACAGACACGCTAGTACCGCGAATACCAACTTGGGTGGCAGAGGCGGCTATCGTGTCTGTTTTTAGTCTACAGGCTGATCATAAGAAGCGGGTTGGAATCACTCTAAAGAGTCCTAGATTAATCTTTAGGCCAACTGCCATAGGCGCGTTTGGACTTGTAGCCGGCAGCCAGAATTTTTCGCATATCGGCGATGTGGCGGGCTTTCGTGTCGTCCGCTTTAGCACCGAAGATGTAGCGGGCCCATTCGCGTTGGTAACCAACGGTCAGGTCGGCAAAGAAGGCAGTCAGTTTGGGGTCATCGGCCAAAAGGTCGGCGACTTGAGGAATCATGGGTTCAAAAGTACTCAGGGGAGCTTGCGTCATTAAGTATTCACCTCGGTCATTGATTCTTTGAGTTTATCTTAAATTTACGGGTCACCCAAGGATTTTGTTCAGGAATGTGGCGGTGCCTATTCATTAATACGGCCGAATCTGGTATAATATTGATTGAATTTTTATAGTTACCCGTTACTTAGAAAGTAGGGTTAATACATGACGCGCGAAGCTAGAGGACCTAAGGAAGGCGACTTCATTACGATCAAAAGCTACAAGCACGACGGAAGTTTGCATCGAACTTGGCGCGACACGATGGTACTCAAAACAAGCGAAAATGCCCTCATCGGGGTTAATGACCACACGTTGGTCACTGAAGACGATGGGCGGCGGTGGGTGACAAGAGAACCCGCTATCGTTTATTTCCACAAGCATTACTGGTTCAATATTGTTGCGATGATTCGGGATAACGGGGTGTCGTATTACTGTAATCTGGCTTCCCCGTATGTTTTGGATAAAGAAGCGCTCAAATATATTGATTATGATCTCGACGTAAAGGTCTTTCCAGATGGTGAGAAACGCTTGCTCGACGTTGATGAATATCAAGATTTCAGTCAACGGTGGCAGTATGGCGAAGAAACCGATCAGATTTTGAAGGCAAACGTCTTGACCCTCGTCGATTGGATTAATCATCACAAGGGCCCCTTTTCTAAAGCCTATGTCGATCTTTGGTATCAACGGTATCAGGAACTGTTACGACGCTCAAATTAATCGCGGCGTAGACCTGTAAGAGTTGTCTTCCGTATCACCAGGAGCAAGTCATTCGTGGCTGGCTCCTTTTTTCAAAAAGCCATCGTTGTTACTGGACACAGTTAAAGGGCATCAGGATTGACTGTGTTCGGGACGGCGATTAAAAATAAACTAGGAACGAGAGGGGCACTGCCCATGAAGTGGTTCGCCAATTCACGACTGATGTTTTGGTCCGTGGAACTGTTGATCGTTGCCGCCTTGATTTGGGTCTGTACGCAGATCAGTTTCTTATTCTCTCCAATTGGCATCTTTCTTTCCACAATTTTTGCGCCATTGCTGATTTCAGGAATTTTGTTCTATTTGCTGAATCCAGTGGTCAAGTTACTGGAAAAGGTGCGCTGGAAGAAGTTTCATATCAACCGAACGGGCGCCGTTGCCTTGGTTTTCTTACTCCTAGTCTTGGTTCTTGTGGCCGGGGCGATGTGGGTGATTCCCCGCTTGGTCTCGCAGGTCACGACGCTGGTCGGCAATATTCCAGACTTTGCCAAGTCCAGTGAAGCGGTTCTCAACAAGCTGATTAACCATCCTGTGCTGAAGGAGATTGATTTTTCCAAGTACTTAACGCAGCTGCAGAGTGCGCTGTCTAAATACGCGCAGGGCTTCATGAGTGGCTTGACCAGCGGTATCGGGAGTATTATCGGCACGGTCACCACGGTTACAGTGACGGCGGTTACGGTGCCCGTGATGTTGTTCTACATGTTAAAGGACGGCGACAAATTCATGCCAGCCATTCGAAAGTGGCTGCCTGCTAAGCATGGGGAGCAGACAGCCGAGTTACTGGGACGGATGAACAACACGATTGCCCGGTACGTGGGTGGCCAAATCGTCGAGTGCCTTTTCGTGGGGAGTTTTACAGCAATCGGATATTTCTTCGTGGGTGAAAAATATGCGTTGTTACTAGGCTTCTTTGCCGGAATCTGTAATCTGATTCCTTACGTGGGTCCCTACATTGGGATTCTCCCAGCGTTGATTGTGGCCTTTGCGACGAGTACCAGCCTGATTATCTACGTGATTATCGTGGTCGTCGTGGTTCAACAGATCGATGGGAACCTGGTCTACCCCAACATCATCGGGAAGAGCCTGCAGATTCACCCGTTGACGATCATTATTATCTTGCTGGCGGCCGGCAATATAGCGGGGCTGCTGGGGATGATTCTGGCGATTCCACTGTACGCCGTAGTCAAGACGGTGGTACAGTACCTTTACAGCATCTGGCAATTGGAACACGCGGAGAAGAAGTCCCTATAAAAGAATCATTCGGAAAGGCTACGTTATCCGATGGTTGGTGGTGCCGGAATTTTCGTAAATTCGCCCAAATTGCGTAGAAATTATCAAGAAATGACTAACGTTTGCGGTTTGAAGTTGACGTGACCGCTGAATATGCTACTATTTAGATTGTTATTGGATTTTTTGAAAAATAGACCCCTGGGTAAAACAACGGGGAAATTAACCAGATAAAGTAGGAGATTCTACATGAAAAAAGTAATTACTTACGGAACGTTTGACCTGATCCATAAGGGTCACATTCGTTTATTGAAGCGGGCCGCAGCCTTGGGTGACGATTTAACGGTTTGTGTTTCCTCCGATGAATTTAACGCGGAGAAGGGTAAGCGGGCGTATACCTCTTACGAAGACCGGAAATACATCCTGGAAGCAATCAAGTACGTTGACCACGTGATTCCAGAAACGACTTGGGATCAAAAGATTCGCGACGTCCAGGAAAACAACATTGACGTTTTTGTTATGGGTGATGACTGGAAGGGTAAGTTTGACTTCTTGAAGGACTACTGTGAAGTTATTTACTTACCACGGACGGAGGGTATCTCCACGACTAAAATCAAGCACGATTTAGGTCTTTCCGATGAAAAAACTTGGACGGAAGACGAAAAGTAGTGTTGGCAGTGAAATCCTTAGTCGCAGACTAGGGATTTTTTCTTAGGAACACGTAGACGGAGGCAAACGAATGCAGCAAATGATATTTTTATTAACGTCCCTCAATGGGATGCACAAGCCGAACTTTTCCACGCAACTACTGAAGGCCTTGCAGAACGGGGCACAGGTCAGTGTTCTCGTCGCCATGGTTGATTTTGAATCAGTCTGGACGGTCCGGCAATACTTAAATCAACTTGCCAGAAAAGACGGTCGGGTCAAGAATGTTCGGCTGATTACGTTGGCTGAGATGTTTGCTGATGAACCTGGCTTAGCGTTGACCGCCGAAGAACGCCAGAAAATGCTCTTGGATAATTACGAACAACGCTTGTTTGCTGACAATCAGGAACAGGTCAAGCGTTACCTGAGCGACGGTCACATGGTCGCAGAATTACGGCAGATCGATGATGAGACGCCTATGGTTCTCCGACAGTATCAGGCCGATCAGCTGATTCAGGTCGATACATATGGATTAGATGGCCAGGTCGTGGGCATTGAGAAAGTTCAAAATGAAGTGGCTCAGACCAGCTACCTGTTAAATCGTCGCGGAGAGGCTGTCTTACGCTTTGTCCGGCATGAACGACCAATTGAACACGTTTATAATTTAAGTGCCACCTCGGCCATGCTAGCTACCGAATTTGAAGGGGCTAAGCAAGTGGCCACCTCAGAGACGCTCTCGAAGCGTCAGCGGGAACGGGCGGAAGCTAAGACGGTCGACCAGACGCAGATCATTATGGCCACGGAAGCCTACTATGGTGTCTTAGCGTACTCAAACTATCGCCGCTTCAATGACGTCTTTGCCTTTTATCAGGCGGTTCTCAGTCGATTGTTGACGGATGATACCCGGTTGTACGTTGATTTAGCGGTCAACGCGCACTTCTCACCGCAAATGCCGAACCAACTGATTTTTAACTACTAAGGAGTTTTTCCATCGTGCGTGCGATTTTATCAGGATTACATCATAAAAAGAATTTACAGGAACTCGAGCTTGAACTGATCGATGTGCCAGAGCCATTCGACGATCTCGCGGTAACGTTCTTGGAAAAACAAACCAAGGCGTCCATCACGATTCCCGTCAGCAAGGTGCTGAGTGCACAGGTCGTGCGGTTACGGCTCAATGCGAATGATCTTCAATTTACAGCGGAGGGTCAGAGCGAATTTAGCTGGGAACTCTATCTGAACTTGCAACAGCAGAATACGCGTGGCTTGATTCAGGTTGAAAGTGAATACCTGAGTGACCGTCATCAGTTGACACTGACCAGCTATTACCAGCTGAACAGTGATGCCAACGGGATGGCACTGTTCAATATGCATACGGAACAGGCCGAAGATGAGTTCACCATTAACGCGATTAACTTACAGGATGACCAACTTCAAGTGATCGGACCTAGCCGCATCAACAACCATGCCATTACGAACCAACGGCTGGTTCTGAAGAACGTGCAGGCGGATAGCTCAGCAGAGTGGCCAATTACCCAGATGACCTTACACGGGTTATTCACGGGGATTATTCCGCTATCTGATCTCGCGGCTGACAGTACCCAGCAGCTCTTCATTCGCTCAACGATCGATGGTCAGGACCTGGAACAGCGGGTGGTCTTAGCCAAGTCTTTGGCCGGTCAAGTGACACAAGCCGTGACACCGGGCCATCGTTTGGTCATCATCGACAAGCGGTTTGACAACGGGATTCGGGTGCAGGAAACGGCGGCACCATCCATTCCACAACGTCTGGCTAACGTGCCAGGCAAGGTGGGCGGCGCCACAAAGCTCCTCTCGATGTTGATGGACAAGGCCAACTTGTTCTACATGCGGCGGCTGTTCAAGCGGGGGCACCGGCCTTACGAGCAACCAACTTTGATCTTTGAAAGTTTCGGTGGGCGGCAAGTCAGTGATTCACCTTACGCTATCTACCAGCTGTTCAAGCAACTCTACCCTGGGTTTACCTTCATCTGGTCGATCGACCGGTCACAGAAGAAATTCTGTAAGGAAAATGGGATTCCGTTCATCATTCGGCGGACGTCTAAGTGGGTGCGGACGCTGGAGAAGTCCAGCTTCTGGATCAGTAACGCCCGCTTCCCATCCTGGGTCAAGAAACCGAACTACGTGACCTACATTCAAACGTGGCACGGGACGCCGTTAAAGAAATTGGGCTTGGACATTGAAAATGTCTCGATGCCCGGTACCACGACGACCAAGTATCACGCCAACTTCGTTCGAGAAGCCAACCGGTGGGATGCATTGGTCTCGCCTAACGACTATTCCACACGGATCTTCCGGTCGGCCTTTGGTTTTAACAACCAGATCTTAAAGGTCGGGTATCCACGAAACGATGAACTGATCAACAGTACCCGCGAAGACGTGACTGCCTTGAAGCAGGAACTGGGAATTCCGTTGGATAAGAAGGTCGTCCTCTACGCGCCAACCTATCGGGATAACCAATTTGCCGAGAAGGGGAAGTATACGTTTGAATTACCATTCTCCCTCGACGAGTTTCGTGACCGGTATGGCAAGGATGCCGTGCTGGTTCTGCGGATGCACTACTTAATCAGTAATGCGTTAGATATCAGCGGATACGAAGGGGTCGTCTTTGACTTCTCTAACCATCCAAACATTTCCGACCTGTACCTGATCAGTGACATGTTGATCACCGACTACTCATCCGTCTTCTTTGACTTCGCTTACCTCAAGCGGCCAATCCTGTTCTACCCGTACGATTACCACATGTACAAGGACGAACTGCGTGGATTCTACCTCGATTACGAGAAGGACCTGCCAGGTGAGATTGCCCACAACGAGTCGCAATTATTGACGATGATCGGCGATAAGCTGAAGACACCAGATATGAGCGATAATCAGAAGTTTATGGACTTCTACCAACGTTTCTGTTCGATCGACGATGGGTTAAGTTCCCTGAAGATCGTCAACTACGTGGTCCAACAGATTGAAAAGCACGGGTAACCCGTGTCGCTAAATTTAAATTTACGAATAAGAAAAGCGGAGCCGTTTGGGCTTCGCTTTTCTGTCAAAATAGATGTTGTTTTCGCAACCAAAGACGTCGCGCTGACTACTTGTGGAATGTCGTAGCCTGCTGGTAGGCGTGATTACTGAGCTGTGTGGCCGTACGACTGGGCTGAACGGTTTCTTGGAAGTAATGATCCAAAATCAAGCGGTAATTGTGCTTGACCAGTGTCAAGTCGGGTCGTTTCTGCGTAGTTAGCTGTGCTTGTGCGGCTTTCGCTAACCGCAGGGAAGTGGCCCCCTGACCCGTGTGTTTGACGAGGTAGGTCACATTCTTGCTGGCCTTCTTGTCGCGGGGCGTGACCGGCTGGTTGGCGGCGTGACTGCTGGCCAGTGAGGTGTTCATGTTGGCCGTCAGACTGACGATCTCGTAATACTGGTCTTTCTTGACCCGGACGTGATCGTAAGTCTTGAATAGCAGGACGTTGAGCAGTAACGCGATGATGACCAGACCAGCGCCACTAAATATAATGGTCATGGCCGGTCGCAGTCCGCGCCGACGGTGTTTAGCGATGAATAACCCAATCAGACCACCCACGGCAATCAGGGCGCCCAGACTAAAAACTATTTCGATGATGATGGCTTCGGTACTCGCCGACATATTTTCACCCGTTTCTCAATGCATTCATTCCTTAATGATACCACGAAAGAACCGGGATGCGGGGCAAAAAGGGACCTAGGCCGTGAATTGTAACGTTAAATGTGTTAAAATCAAGAGCTGTGTAATCAAAAGATAACGACTACTTAAAATAAGAAATTTTGTGAGGACTAAACAATATGAGTGAAATTAAATTAGCATCTGCGGTGGACAAGCGCCGAACGTTTGCCATCATCTCTCACCCTGATGCCGGGAAGACGACGATTACCGAACAACTCTTGCTGTTCGGGGGCGTTGTGCGTGAAGCCGGAACGGTCAAGGCCAAGAAGAGTGGTAACTTTGCCAAGTCCGACTGGATGGAAATTGAACAGAAGCGTGGGATCTCCGTCACGAGTTCTGTGATGCAGTTCGACTACCAAGGCAAGCGGATTAACATCTTGGATACCCCAGGACATGAGGATTTCTCCGAAGATACTTACCGGACTTTGATGGCTGTGGACTCCGCCGTCATGGTTATTGACTCCGCTAAAGGGATCGAACCCCAGACTAAGAAGCTGTTCCAAATCTGTAAGATGCGGGGCATTCCGATCTTTACCTTCATGAATAAGTTGGACCGAGATGGCCGGGACCCGATGGACCTAATCGCCGAATTGGAAGACGTGTTGGGTATCGAAGGTTACCCAATGAACTGGCCAATCGGGATGGGGAAGGAATTGAAGGGCCTGTACGACCGCTATCACCAACGGGTCGAATTATTCCGGCCTAAGGATGCGAGTCAACCCTACCTGCCATTGAACGACGATGGCGAACTGGTTGAACACAATGACTTGGAAGACGATGGCTGGTATCAGGATGCCCGCGACAACATGGAGCTGATCGGTGAAGCCGGGAATCAATTCGACCAAGCTAAGATCGCCAGTGGGGACCAAACGCCGGTCTTCTTCGGCTCTGCGTTGGCTAACTTTGGGGTCAAGACGTTCCTGGAAACCTATCTGGAATACGCCCCAGAACCAGCGACACACCATACGCAAGAGGATAACGATATCAAGCCAACCGATCCTGAATTCTCTGGGTTCGTCTTCAAGATTCAAGCCAACATGAATCCGAAGCACCGGGACCGGATCGCCTTTGTGCGGGTCTGCTCCGGTGAGTTCGACCGCGGTATGGACGTCACACAGGAACGGACGGGCAAGAAGCTCCGGCTGTCCAACGTGACGGAGTTCATGGCCGACACGCGTGAAAACGTTGAAAAGGCTGTGGCGGGTGACATTATCGGACTCTACGATACCGGGAACTTCCAGATCGGGGATACCATTTATACCGGGAAGCAGGCCGTAAAGTTTGAGAAGTTACCACAATTTACGCCAGAACTGTTCGTCCGGGTCGCTGCCAAGAACGTCATGAAGCAGAAGTCCTTCCACAAGGGAATCAATCAGCTGGTGCAAGAGGGGGCCGTGCAACTCTACACGTCCTACTCGACCGGCGATTACATCCTGGGTGCCGTGGGACAACTGCAGTTTGAAGTCTTTCAGTTCCGGATGCAAAACGAATACAATTCAGAAGTGATCATGGAACCAATGGGTAAGAAGACGGCCCGGTGGATTGATCCCGACCAACTCGACGAACGGATGTCATCATCCCGAAATCTGTTGGTCAAGGACAATCATGGCGATCCGCTGTTCTTGTTTGAAAATCATTTCGCAGAACGTTGGTTCAAGGACAAGTATCCTGATGTTGAATTGACGTCAAAACTATAAACACCAATGGAGAGTGGAACAAAAGGCAGTTAGCTGGCGAGCATTAAGGTTGCTAACCGAATAATCCCGAGCTTAGATTGTTTGGTTAGGTGTTTTAAGCGGAACCAGCTGCCTTTTGGCGCACGTTTCGACCATGTAAGATTGGATAGCAAAGGAGTCTGGGATTTTGTCCTAGACTCTTTTTTTTGCAGATAATTAATTCGGTGGGTTTACTTAACGAGCGTAATTGCGGTGAAGGGTAACCGTTGCTGGCCTACAATAAATGTGTCACCAGATTTGGACAGTAAATCTGATGAGAAAAAGCCCGATTATCACACGAAACTTTAAGCGGGCTGTTACTAAATTTACAGGGGATTATATTGTCGCTCATATAAACTAATAAAAGCGCCTTCAATTGGGTAGTTTAAAAAATTTGGGGAGAAATATAATGGCTGAAAATAGCAATAAAATAACCTTAATGGCATTAGTCATGATGATTTTCACCACCGTGTTTGGCTTTGCCAACAGTACGGTGGCTTACTTCTTAATGGGGTATTCATCAATTCTATTTTACTTAGCGGCAGCGGTCCTGTTCTTTATTCCGTTTGCCTTAATGATGGCGGAGTATGGTGCCGCTATCAAATCCGATGAAGGGAGTGGGATGTACCAGTGGATGGAAGTCAGCGTGAATCCCCAGTTCGCGTTTATCGGGACTTTCATGTGGTTCGCGTCCTACATTATCTGGTTGGTCTCAACCTCAGCTAAGGTTTGGATTCCCTTTACCACACTGTTCTTCGGGTCTGATCAGACGCAGAAGTTTGCCTTCGCAGGGTTGAACGCCACTCAGGTGATTGGAATCTTATCCTGTCTGTGGATGATTCTGGTGACCTATGTCTCTATCAAAGGGGTCAAGGGAATCGTGCGGATCACCAGTCTTGGTGGGATTGCCGTCATGAGTCTGAACGCTATCTTACTGGTCGTGTCCGGCGTCGTCTTGGCACTGCGGCACGGTCACATGGCCCAACCGCTACAACATTTCATGAACTCACCTCATCCTAATTACCAACAACCGATGGGCATCATGAGTTTCGCTGTGTTTGCCATCTTCGCTTACGGGGGCTTGGAAGTTCTCGGGGGGATGGTCGACAAGACTAAGAATCCAGAAAAGACGTTCCCGAAGGCCATCGTCATCTCGGCCATCGTCATCACGTTGGGTTACGCTATCGGAATTCTCTGTTGGGGGATCAGTACGAACTGGAACGCCGTCTTATCCGACCCATCAACCAATATGGGGAACATTAGTTATGTGATGATGCGGAACTTGGGTGACGTGTTGGGTGAATCATTGGGTTTGAGCGCGGCAACGAGTACCACGATTGGCTTGTGGTTTGCGCGGTACACGGGGCTGGGGATGTTCCTGGCATACTCCGGGGCCTTCTTCACGCTGACGTATTCACCACTCAAGACGTTGATTCTCGGGACGCCAAAGTCTATGTGGCCAAAGAAGTTTACGGAATTAAACGACAACGACATGCCAAGCTACGCCATGAAATTACAATGCACGGTCGTTATCATTATTATTCTGCTGGCATCCTTTGCGTCAACGGATGCCTCGGCCTTCTACAACATCTTAACGTTGATGGCCAACGTCTCCATGACGCTGCCGTACCTGTTCTTGGTCTACGCTTTTCCTAAGTTCAAACGGAATCGCGATATTCAAAAGCCATTTGAAGTCTACAAGTCACCAGCTTGGACAACGGTTATTAGCTGGGTCGTCTTCATCGTCGTGTTGGGGGCCAACACCTTTACGTTGATCCAACCCGTTTTGGAGAACGACGACATTCAAAGTACGATCTGGATGCTTGTGGGACCAATCTTGTTCGGCCTGTTAGGGGTTATTTGGTACCACGTCCGTCAACGAAAAGCCACGCAAGACTAGGATAAGGCGTTGTTGCCCGGTAACCTAATGTCTGATGAGTTACGAAACATCTAAATAAATGAGTAGAGAGTCTGGGATAAACCCAGGCTCTTTTTTTAGACCGTTTTATATGGTTGAAACGTGTGCCCAAAAGCAGCCGGTTCCACTCTCATTTGTTATGCAGCCAGCACAGAACTGTCGGGTAAAATAGCGTCGCCAGGTCTTATTCAATTTTCGAATTAATTCCGTGATATTTTGACCCATCGCCCAACAAAAGATGAAGGCGTGATATCCTTTAAGCGAGGAAATATAGAGTTGTTTAGTCGATTGAGGCCCAACACCGTTTGGGGGCGGAGAGGAGCGGTAACAATGAAGTTGAAGACTTGGTTAGGCATGGTGTTCGGTCTAGGAGCCGTTGTTCTGGGGGGCGGCGTGGCCCAGGCCGATACCGATTATGATAATGCCTTGAAGTCAGCGCCACAGGGGATCTCACTGGAGAATATTTTTACGCCGGGAACGACCAGTAATAATCAGGCGGCAGTGGTGGACACCAGTACTACCGGGACGCAGGCGGCTAAGGTCAATAATGGCAAGAAGCAATTCGGAGCCTTGTGGTCGACTACCGATAACAGTTTTGATTTGACAAAGAATGAAACCGCTTCAATGTGGCTGTACTTGGGGAATACCGGTAAGAAGGCCGCCGATGGGATGGCCTTGGTTTTCCAGAATGACGATGCTGGCCTGGCAGCGAGCCCAACATTTGGTAAAACGATTTCTGGCGAAACACTGGGCGTCTGGGGTGTCGATACCGATAAGAAGCAGAGCACTGCGGATAAATTAGCGGCCAGCGCGATTCAGAACAGTTGGGCGTTGGAGTTTGATACGCATTTAAACACGTCCAGCAACTACTCAAATGCTGGGGATGCCGATTCCTTTGATGGTAAGCTAAAGGGACCGCACTTGGCGCATAACTATCCGGGCGAAGTTAGCACGTATCAGATGGTCAAGACGTCACAGCTTCTACCACTGCCAGCCTCGGGATACTATGCGACGCAAACCCATGAGGGTACGATCACTGGCGACTACACGTTACTGTCAAACGGTGCGTGGCATCATTTGACGCTAGACTGGGACGCAACAACGAAGCAAATGACCTATACCTTTAACGACAAGGATCCTGTGACGGGTAATGATCAGGCGGGAATCAGCGAGACAGCTGACCTAGATCTCAAGAAGATTGATCCCGATAATTCTGGGGAAATCCGTTGGGGCTTCACTGGTGCGACCGGTGACAGTTACGAAAACAATTTAGTTGTGATGGAAAAGATTCCCGGACTGGTGAATGCCAAGGCCCACGCAACGCTGACGGACCTGCAAACCAATCAGACGATCGGCGATGGTGACGTGCTGAAGGGGACCCACAAGTTCCGGCTGGACTATCAACTGGATTATCGTGATGGGAAGCAATCCTGGAAAGATGTAGCGGCTAAGGTGCAACTTCCCACGTCTCTGAATTATGACCAGACGGCCACGATTCGTTATCAAAATGGCAAGACGGCTAACGTGAGTTTGGCAGGAATGACCGATAACCAGGCGGCCTTTACGTTAGGTGAGGCGTTGTCAGCGGATAATTCCACTGCCACGATTTCCTTTACAGGAACGGTAGCAGACGTCAAGGGACCAGTGACCGTGGATGCCAGTGCCAGTAGTTTTACGGCGGTCAACGGGGTCGTGACGACCGATACGTCCGTCTTCACGGTGAACCCAACGCTTGAATTGAATCTCTTTTCGCTGTCTGGGAGTAGTGTGCAGATTGAACCTGGGGAGAGTGCAACCTTTAAGGGCCTGGTTGTAATTCCAGAAGGTGTCGATCTGAATAACACGGATATGACGGTTCATCCCACGATTAATGGTACGGCACAGTCTGACTTTAAGATGCCTGCCGGGGATGACAACAGTAGTGGTCGATTCAACTACACGGTTGCGGCCAATCAGCTGAAGTCTGGGACGAATACGTTGAAGCTCAGTGTGGAGGATCCCTATGGTAACGTCTCGAATACGGTGACCTATACGATTACGGTGCCGGGACAATTACTCTTCCAACAGGTCTCCAGCAAGAGTAGTTTTGAAGCAACGACTCTGACCGGTACTAGTCAAAAAATCAAGCGGACCAAGGATTGGCAAGTTGAAATTCTAGATACCCGTGAGGCCGGTGCCGAGTGGTCGCTCCAAGTGGCGGGCACGAAATTTACCACGGCAGCTGGTCAAGAGTTGGCGGGTAGTCTTTACTACTATGATAGTGATCAAAAGATTCCAGTGACCGGTACGCCGATGACCGTGATGAGTGGGACATCCAGTGATAAGGACGACGTGACGGATGTTGTCGGTGGCTGGGACGATGAAGCTGGGTTGGTCTTAGAAATCGATGGTGGTGCGGTTCAAGGCGAGTACTCGGCCAACATTACCTGGACGCTAAACAACGTTCCCTGACTAGGGCAAACGCCAACGTATACCTAAAAATCACCCGCGAGGACTAGGCTCGTGGGTGATTTGTTTTGGCTTTATTTAGAGATGAATACCTATTCTGCGGGGGTTAATTTGGCAGCTTGAGCTTGAGCAGCTTGCGCCACGATATTTAAGTAGTTGAATGGCCGGTCGAAGTTAGGCTGGAAGAGCATGTCGACCATGGCCAAGTCGTCAATCGTATTGTCGTTTTGGATACAAACGGACAGGGTGTTCGCTGACTGAGACACGTCATACTTGCTCATCAGGGCGCCACCGAGGATCCGCCGGGTGTCTGGGTCGTAGACCAGGGACATCAGCACAGGCGTCGTGGTCGGCATGAACTCTGGGCGGTAGTTATCTTTAACGATGACTTGTTCGGCGTTAATGTCCTGTTGTTGGGCGGCGGCTAGGGTCAGGCCAGTGGACACAATCGTCCGGCCGTAGAGTTGCAGGCCAGATGAGGATTGGGTGCCCATGTATTTTACAGTTGGCTTAATCAGGTTCTTACCGACCAGGATGCCTTGTCGCACGGCATTAGTTGCCAATGGAATGTAGGCGTTTTGGTGCGTTGGGTTGTAGTGCACGGCGGCACTGTCCCCAGCGGCGAAGATATCAGAATTTGAGGAACGCATGTAGTCATCGGTGATGATGGCACCATTCTTGGCCATGTCAACCTTACCCTTGAGTAGGTCGGTGTTTGGCCGGAAACCAATACACAGGATGGCAAGATCTGTGTCATAGCTGCCTTGGTCGGTCTTAATGGTTAAGCGACCATCGGGGTTATCTTCAAAGCTTTCCACCGTTTCACCTAAAGCGAGTTGCACGTGATTATCACGATAGTCCTGTTCGATGACGTCGGTGAACTCACTGTCGAAGTATTTGGGCATCACGCGATCCATGGCATCAATCAAGGTTACCTCGTGGCCAGTGGTAGAGTAGGCTTCGGCCAGTTCGGCGCCAATGTAACCGGCACCGATGACAGTGATGTGCTTGGCACTCTTGGCTTCTTCGATCAGCGTCTGAGCGTGGGCCCAGTTCTTGCAAAGCTTGACCTTGGCGTTGTCGATCCCTGGAATCTTGGGAACAATTGGCCAGGAGCCAGAGGTCATGACTAATTTATCGTAGTCCTGTGTTGTTTGTTCATGAGTGTTCAAGTCTTCAACCGTAACCGCTTTCTTTTCCGGGTCGATGTTGAGGACGTTGTGGTTCATTTGGACGTTAGCGCCCAGCCCGGCCAATTCCTTGGGACTGGAATAGAAGAGACCTTGAGGATCGGCGACCTTACCACCGAGATATAAGGCGATTCCACAAGATAGGAAAGAGATGACATCATTGCGTTCGTAGACGGTTACCTCGGCATCGGGGTGTTCTGCTAAGATTTGTTTAATAGCGAAGGTACCGGCATGCGTACAACCAACAACTGTGACTTTCATAAACGTAGCCTCCCAGACAAATTTTTAAATGGATTGAAAGATGATTCACAAACTATCTCAAAAAAATATAATCAATTGGTTACAACTTCATTTTAAACAACCTAGCTAGAATGTCAACACATTTCTAAATGTGTAACTATTGGTGCTGTGAAAAATCTCAGGCGGCTAGTGTTCGGGGGAGATTAAGAGTAGACTATTTGGTGAAGCATTTCCGGCTTGACGGTTGGGGCAAAAGAGGCTGGTGATAACCCGGTCCCAATGGCCTCATCCACATGCCGATAGTTATAGAAGGAGTGGTAGTTGTAATGAAAGCAGCAAAACATCTGACCGCCTGCACCACGGTGCTCGTCGGTAAAAAAGCAACGGTTGACGGGTCAACGATGATCGCCAGAAATGACGACACCTTTTTAGCCTTGACACCCCAACGGTTCTACGTGCATCCCGCAGAAAAGAATCAGCCAAAACGGGCCTGGGTCTCCAATCAAAACGGGTTCACGGCGCCTATTCCTAGCGACGGTTACCGTTACCTGGCAACGCCTAACGTTGAAACCGACAAGACTGGTGAATACGCCGAAAGTGGGATCAACTCGCAAAATGTTGCGATGAGTGCCACCGAAAGTGTTTACGGCAATCCTCAGGCCTTGGCCTTTGATCCCCTAGTGGCCAACGGATTAGCCGAGGATTCTCTGCAGACGATGGTTCTGCCTTACATCAACTCCGCTCGTGACGGGGTCCGTTACTTGGGGAAGATGATCAAGGAATACGGCTCACCTGAAGGTAATGGCGTGCTGTTCTCCGACAACGATGAAGTTTGGTATATGGAAATCGTTACTGGTCACCACTGGGTCGCGCAACGGATTCCAGACGACGCTTATGCGGTAGCTGCCAACCAAGTCGCCATTCAACAAGTGACGTTTGATGATCCCGACAACTTCATGTACTCCGAAGGTATTCAAGAATTTGTCACTGAAAATCACCTGAACCCCGACCAAGACGGCTGGAACTTCCGTCACATCTTTGGGACGAGCACCGAAAAGGATCGGCACTATAACACACCACGGGTTTGGTTCGGCCAACGTTGCCTGAACCCAGAAATCAAACAGAACCCACAATCCAGTGACCTGCCATTTATCTGTCGGACCAGCCACAAGATCAGTGTGGAAGATGTCGAATACATTTTAAGCTCGCACTATAACGAAACGAAGTACGATCCATTAGGCCCCGGTGACGATGCCGATCGCCTGAAGTTCCGGCCAATTTCAATGAACCGGACGCAGAACTCCCACGTCTTACAACTGCGTAACGACGTGCCAAAGGAAAGTTCCGCTATTATGTGGGTCTGCTTCGGGGTTCCAGCCTTTAGTCCCTACGTGCCATTCTTTGCCAACGCAACCGATACCGATCCTTCGTACAGTAGCACGCCCGTTCACTTGGACGACGTCAGTGCCTACTGGATGTACCGGAAGTTGTCGATGATCGTAGAATCCCACTACGTCGACTTTATCGAACAAGATACGGATTACGTGACGGACGCTAAGGAAAGCTTGCGGACTCACGTAGATCAAGCACTGAAGGGTGCTAAGAACTTGTCTGGTGATGAACTGACCGCCTTCCTAACGACGCAAAACCATCAAGTTACCGCTGATATGCGGAAGACAACAACGAAGTTCACGAACGACCTCATCGAAAAAGGTCTGACGCTATCTCGC
Source organism: Levilactobacillus fuyuanensis (assembly GCF_003946395.1). Lineage (GTDB taxonomy): Bacteria > Bacillota > Bacilli > Lactobacillales > Lactobacillaceae > Levilactobacillus > Levilactobacillus fuyuanensis. Next base: position 72,671 of record NZ_RHNZ01000012.1, read on the forward strand.
CTGACGTTCAACATGGATATTAATCTATAAGAAACATTGATAATTTGTGGGTGAGCGGACAGGGGGTGTGTTAAGCACTGTCTCAAATGAGCCTACACTTATTACTAATGTAAAAATGACGAATCTTGTCGCATCAAATTGTAATTGTCACTAAAATAGCGTCCCCAGTCTGGCTAGGAAGTCAGTGGGGGCGCTATTTGTCTGCATCGTAAGGTGACTTAACTAACGGGCGAAGTGTTGGCATTCCAGAGGATAGTTAGCTTAGGCCTTGACAGGGCAGTTGTAAACAGGTGGCATTAACCTTTATCGTAAATAGCCCGGAGACTCTTCAGGTCGGCCGCCGCCAGCTGGGTACGCCCGTAATCAATTGGGGTCATGACGGAGGTCCTGTCCGAGCTGTGGTCGAGTCCCAGGGCATGGCCGAGTTCGTGGACGGCCACGGATCGTTTGAAGGACTGCGGGTAGGTGGCATTGAGCTTGGCGGTGGCCGTGTTGGTGGTCAGGATGCCTTGCCAGCTGATGCGCTGGGTGATCTGTGGGCCCCCATGCCCCAACTCGATCGTATTCTTTTTGCCGGTTTCCTTGTGACGGTAAATGCCAAATGTAATCCGATTGGTCTTGGTTGATCCGGGACCCTCGGTCAGTTGGACAATGCCGGGTTGATTATAGATTTTAACCGCCTCGGCGAAGACGGCCCGAGCCTTGGCTGGGGTGCCCGTCGCGTAGTGGTAATAATACTTTTGCTGGAGGAGTAGCCCCTGTACCGTACTTTCCACTGGGGTGTCGTCTGCACCGGTCTTAGTGGTCGCGTCCTTAGGATTGCGGAGAATATAGCCACTGGTCTGGTAGTTATCAGCCTTGCGTGGTGTCGTCTGGTGAGTGAAGAGGCCCGTGATGGCTGTTTGGTAGTAGGTGAATTGTGTGGAGAGGGCCTGCCAATTGCTGAGGATAAAGAGGCCAATTGCCAGGAGGGTCACGATGAGCAGGCGTCTGAGTAATTTCACACCAATGCTTCCTTTCTGCGCGGCTCCATTCACGGCAGCCGGTAGTGATTAGTTTGATTCTAGGGTATCTGGTTCAGCATGGCAACTAGGACGCCTTATAAATTTAGGGGCGTGATGGTTATTGCTGTAAAAATTATAAAAATTGTAAAGCGGCGGGTTCGGCTCGCATAGACGACATGTTTAGCACATAATCAGTCATACCGTAAATAGAAAACGCAATGTTCTATTTTTCTTCACAATTCTCCCGTAGTCTAGCCAAACTTTTACGGTTTAATAAGAGTATAGTAATCGAAACGATAAATTATTTATTCAACGGAGGCGCAACTTATGAAAAGAGAAGAGATGACGACATTAGATTTAACGCCCCAACAAGGGCTGACTGCCCAGGAGGCACAGACACGCCAACAAGAGTTTGGCAGTAACCAGTTAGTGGCGGCTAAGAAGGCCAGTATCTGGCGTCAAATTGGGCACCATTTAGCGGACGTATCTTCACTCGTGCTATTATTTGCCGTGGCCTTGGCCAGTTATATGGCACTTTTCCAGGGTGGTGGTTGGACGAAATCCATCGTGATCGGGTCAATCCTGGTGATCAACGTGATTATCGGGATGTATCAGGAAGCCTCGGCCGAGAAGGCACTGGCGGCTCTGCAATCGATGAGTCTGCCCACGACGACCGTGCGACGGGGAAATATTGCCCAGACGATTGACGCCAAGGATGTGGTCCCGGGTGACCTGGTCTTGCTGAAGGCCGGTGACCAAGTCCCAGCCGATGGAGTGGTCCTGTCCAGTACCAATTTGGCCGTGGACGAAGCTGTCCTGACCGGTGAAAGTGTGCCGGTCGACAAGCTGGCGTTACACAAGCCAGACAGCGTCAAGGATAACCAACAAGTCTTTTCCGGTACTGCGGTGACGGCTGGCACGGCGGTCATTCAGGTCGTGACGACTGGGATGGCCACGGAGCTGGGACAGATTGCCGGGCTCCTGAACAAGACGAAGAAGCGGGCTACGCCGCTGCAAGGCCGGTTGAACCGCCTTTCCGGTTGGCTGACGACCTTCGCCGTCATGGGTGGGATGGCCATCTTTGCCCTGAGTATTTGGATGCAGAACCAGGGGTTAGCCGACAGCCTCATGATCGGGATCTCCCTGGCAGTGGCGGCGGTTCCCGAAACTTTACCGATCATCGTGACAATCAGTCTTGCACACGGTGTGAAGCGGATGGCCAAACGTAATGCCATCATGCGGCGGGTCAACGCGGTTGAAACGATCGGTGGGGTCGACGTGATTGCTTCCGACAAGACGGGGACGCTGACGCAGAATCAGATGACGATCACACGCTACTGGACGCCGGGTGCCAATGCGGCCGCTGCGGCTACGGAAATGACGCACGCCGGCAAGGACCTCATGCGTTACCTGGGGTTAGCGACGAATGCCGAGATTCAAACGGTTAATGGCGAGGAAGAAACGGTGGGCGATCCCACTGAATTAGCAATCGTGCGCTGGTTGGCTAAGAATGACGCCAGCCGAAAGGGTTTTGAAGCAACGGCGCCGCGGTTAGCCGAGGATCCCTTTGACTCAACGAAGAAGACGATGGCCACGCTCCATCAGTTGAAAGACGGTCGGCGATTAGTCGTCGTCAAGGGCGCCTTTGACCGCTTGCCGGTCGACTGGCAGCCAGCGGAATTTGCCCAAGCCAAGCGAGTTCACGATGACTTCGGTCAGAATGCCTTACGGGTTCTGGCGGTCGGCTACAAGGTCGTCCCAGCTGGGGACACCATCAACTGGGCTGACCTGACACAGCACCTGACGTTTGCTGGTATCGTGGGGATGATCGATCCGCCACGGCCAGAGGTGATCACGGCGATTCGGGAGGCGAAGGCCGCCGGCATCAAGCCAATCATGATTACTGGAGACCACATGGTGACGGCTGAGGCTATCGCTAAAGAAATTGATTTATTATCACCGGGGCAACTGGTGATGTCCGGGGATGAACTCCGGACGCTGACGGATGCCGAGCTCGAGGCACAGATCAAAAACATTGCGGTCTATGCGCGAGTATCCCCGACCGATAAGATTCGGATCGTTCAGGCTTGGCAGAAGACTGGTGCCACGGTGGCCATGACTGGAGATGGCGTGAATGATGCTCCGGCGTTGAAAGCCGCCGACGTGGGTATCGCCATGGGCATCACTGGAACGGAAGTGTCCAAGAGTGCTGCGGATATGGTTTTGACGGATGACAACTTTGCCACAATCATCTCAGCAGTACGGGAAGGGCGGACGGTCTACCAAAATATCCTCAAGGCCGTGGAATTCCTGGTGGGGGTCAACTTCGCCCAGATTTTCCTGATGGTTGGCTCGGTCCTGATGGGGTGGGGCGCGCCACTTCTGGCCGAACAGCTTCTGCTGATCAACGTCCTAGCCGATGGGATTCCTGGCTTCTACCTGAGCCGGGAGCCTGGCGAAAAGGCAGCGATGCAACAACCGCCAGTGGCCAACGACGAAAGTCTCTTCGCTCGGGGCTTAGGTGGTCGCCTCGCCACTCGGGCCGTGACGTTTACGTTTCTGACGCTGGGGGCTTACGGACTGGGGCGCTTCGTCCTGGCGGCTAACCAGCCAGCGGTCGGGATGACGATAACCTTCCTGATTCTGGCGATTGGTTCTATGATTGATATCTACGCCATCAAGGATCGTCAACCGTTGACGTGGGCGAGTCTGAAACGGAACCCAGGGCTTAACCGGGCGCTATTGGTCACGATTAGTTTGCTGATTGTGGTGGCAGTGGTTCCGGGCCTCCAAGGAATCTTCGGACTCGTGGCACTGCCAGTCGGTGGCTGGGTACTCGTGGCCGTTGGCGTCTTCATTCCAACACTTGTCTTGGAAATCAAGAAGCGTTGGGGTCAGCGGTCCCAATCATGGGGCAACCAGCTTGCTGAAGACTAAGCATCAGTTAAAAAAATAGCGGTGGTCCACCATGGACAGATAGATTTCGGTTGTGTCCTGACCTGATTTGTGCTAATCTGACAACAGTTGCATAAACCAAAAAACATTGAAACGGACAATACCAGATTGGTCCCCGGTGCCTAGCGAACTAAGGATAGTGAGAGCTTAGTTGATCGCCCAGTCTGGTTAACCCCGATTTCGTTGCAGGCTGAATCAAGAGTAGGCCGCGCCGTGCCCGCCACGTTATCAAGCGGAACGTATGTTAGTACGTTGTTTAAAGTTGGTTTTGAGTTAAAAACAATTTGGGTGGTACCGCGGAAAGATCTTTCGTCCCTAGTGATAGGGATGATGGATCTTTTTTTATGGGTACGACAGAAGGAGAATATGATGACAGAAATTTTGGTTAAAGATTTATTTAGTGACCGGCACTTTGCCGAAGATGAACAAGTTGTTCTGCATGGTTGGGTAAAGACGGTGCGGGGGTCCAAGCGTGTGGGCTTTATCGAATTGAACGATGGCTCTTGCTTGAAGCACGCACAAATCGTCATGAAGAGTGACCTGGAGAACTACGCCGAAATGACGAAGTTGCCACTGAGCTCTACGATCAAGGTTGTGGGGACGGTCGTTTACACGCCAGACGCCAAGCAACCTTTCGAAGTTCATGCCGAAGAAGTTGTGCTTGAAGGGGCTTCCGATAACGATTACCCGCTGCAAAAGAAGAAGCACTCCTATGAATACTTGCGGACAATGGCCCACTTACGGCCACGGACCAACACGTTCTACGCGGTCTTTAAGATCCGTTCACTGACAGCCTTCGCAGTTCACCAATACCTGCAGGAAAATGACTTCACCTACGTCAACACGCCAATCATTACCAGTAGTGATAGCGAAGGGGCCGGGGAAATGTTCCGGGTTACCACGCTAGACATGGACAACTTACCTAAGACTGATGACGGCAAGGTTGATGACAGCCAAGACTTCTTCAAGAAAGAAACCAACTTGACGGTCAGTGGCCAACTTCCCGTGGAAGCTTTTGCATTGGCTTTGCGGAACGTGTACACGTTTGGCCCAACTTTCCGGGCAGAAAACTCGCACACGCCTCGGCACGCCTCAGAATTCTGGATGATCGAACCAGAAATGGCCTTTGCCGACCTGCAAGACGTCATCAACGAATCCGAAAGTCTCCTGAAGCACGTGGTCAAGTATCTCTTGGAACATGCCAAGGATGAATTGGAATTCTTGAACAACGCTGTGGATGAGGATCTGTTGAATCGTCTGCACCAGACCATCGATGAAAAGTTTGCGCAGATTACCTACACGCAAGCCATTGAAGAGTTGGAAAAGGCGCCAGTTAAGTTCGACGTTCCCGTATACTGGGGACTTGACTTGCAGGCTGAACATGAACGTTACCTGTGCGAACAGGTCTACAAGCGCCCAACCTTCTTAACTGACTACCCACGCGAGATCAAGGCCTTTTACATGCGTGATAACGATGACGGCAAGACCGTTGCCGCCGCCGACTTATTGGTTCCCCGCATTGGTGAACTGATCGGTGGTAGCCAACGTGAAGAACGTGAAGCTGAAATGGCTAAGAAGATTAAAGATAACCACTTACCACAAGAAGAATACCAATGGTACTTGGACCTGCGTAAGTACGGTGAAACCAAGCACTCCGGTTACGGGATTGGGTTCGAACGGTTACTGATGTACGTGACGGGAATGGAAAACATCCGCGACGTGATCCCTTACCCACGGACCCCAGGTAACGCTGAGTTCTAATTATGTTAATGTGATGATTAAAAAAGGTGTCCCCGCAAATCTTTCAAAAGATTTGCGGGGACACCTTTATTTTTAGCGTTAAATGGTTTCAGTAGGGACTAAGCGCACGTACTGTGCGTTGATGTAAGCTTCCGGTCCAATTTGATACCAGACCAATTGCTGATCATCGATGACGCGACCCCGGATATCCAGTGGCTCGCCGTGATCGAGTTGCCCGGCGGTTTCACCATAGGGTTCCGTGTAGATGGAGACCGCGGCGCCGGGGACGTAATCGACCGAGCCAATTCGAGCGAACGCTTCGGGATGCCAGTCGCGCTTTTGTGCTAAAGCAGGATGGGCTAGCTGATGGTCACGACGAGTGGTTTCAGTCGCGCTCAGCCATTGATTACCACCAAGGTTGTACCAGATCGAGCCATCCGTCAGCGTGATGATCATGAACAGTCGCCAGAGTGAGTCAGCGGGGAATTGATAGCCATAGGCCGCTCCCTTTGGTCCGTCGTAGACCAGATGGTCCGCCTGAAGGAAGACGTACTGGTGAACGCGCTGGACCGTCTCCCAGCTGTCCCGTCGATAGAAGTACACGACACGTTGGGCATGCGCGGAGAACTTCCCGCGTTGTGGACCCTGTGCTTGGAAGATGTGATAATCGCTGACAACTGGTGGCGTTAGGGTATAGTTCGCAGAAAGGGCGCCCCGATGAATCTGAGGGAGCTCCAACAGCCGTCCAGAGTCGAAATCGACTAGGTAGGCAATAATGGGTTTACCTAGTAGTCGGCGATAGATAGCGGTCGTCAAGCCGTATTCGCTGATGAAGTCCTGTGTAAAGCCGTGAATCCGTGAGAGGGCATAGCCCGGAATCACTGGGAATCGGCAGTGGACGGGGTGATTAAGTGTGCCCGTCAAAATCAGGGCCGGTTGGAGGGGATGATTGTGTTCATCCACCAAGCGAATCACGAGCGTTGCCGTTGGTTCGGGTTGTGGTTGCTGAACCGGTTGTTTTAAGGTGATGGTCTGGTCGGTCAGAACAGGCGGCGTCACAGCCGGTTGGCTGGGCACAATGGGTTGTTCTGCAGGAGCCGGGATTGGTTGACGGCGGCGTCGCGGAGCCACCGGCTGCGGAATGTTTTCGCGTCGGGGTTTCGGTTCAATTACACGTCGTAACCAGTCAAAAAATGCCATGCCGTTCACCTCCAGAAGTTTCCTTTAAAATCTAGTATACCATTTTTCCCGGTCACGCCAACATGTGAACGCTATCAGATTTTTTCTTACAGGATCAACTAGGAGGCTGTCAAAGACAGAAGGGGGGAAGTTGGCCTTCAGTTGAATCGGCCCAGCAAAAAAGGTGCTCAGCTCTCATGGCTGAACACCTTCAAAAGTTTATGATTAATCGTTGCTTGAAGTGGTGTCACTAGCTGTGGCAGTCGTATCCGTGTCAGCAGCTAACGTGATCTTACCGTCCTCAATCTTGGCAACGAGGTTCTTAACGTCCCCGTGGTCCAGGTAGAAGTCGGCAATCCGGTCTTCAATCTCTTCTTGGATGACCCGCCGTAGTGGTCGAGCACCCATCGCAGGATTGTAGCCCTTCTTAACCAATTGTTCCTCGACCGGCGCGGTAACGTGAATGTGGAGGCCTTGGCCCGCCAACATTTGGTTAACGTCAACAATCATTAAGTCAACGATGTGCATCAAGTTTTCCATGCTCAGGGAGTTGAACTCAACGATGTCGTCGAACCGGTTTAAGAATTCTGGCTTGAAGTAGTTGGTCAGGTTCCCCAGAACAGAGTGGGTCGTTCCTTCAGCGGCAGCTCCGAAACCAACGTTGGCTTCAGCATCACCAGTACCGGCGTTACTGGTCATAATAATCAGTGTATCCTTGAAGGAAACTGTCCGGCCTTGAGAATCAGTCAACCGGCCGTCGTCCAGAATCTGTAAGAACATATTCAAGACGTCGGGGTGGGCCTTTTCAATTTCATCCAACAGGATCAACGTGTATGGATGGCGGCGAACCTGTTCAGTCAATTGGCCAGCTTCTTCGTAGCCAACATAGCCAGGTGGTGACCCGATCAGCTTAGAAATGGAATGCGGCTCCATGTACTCAGACATGTCGAAGCGAACCATGGCATCTTCGGAACCAAACAGTTCATTGGCCAATTGCTTGGCTAATTCCGTTTTCCCGACACCGGTAGGACCGACGAAGAGGAAGGACCCAATTGGCCGACCAGTACCGTTCAAACCGATACGGTTCCGCCGGATAGCCCGGGCAACCTTGTCGACGGCTTCGTTCTGGCCGATGACGTGCTTTTCAAGGTCAGCACCTAAACTCTTGAGTTGGTGTTGTTCCTTGGCTTGCAGTTCACCGACAGGAATACTGGTCTTTTCTTCCACGATATCCTGCATGTCCTTGACCGTGACCTCGGCAGAAGCATTTTGGTCGGCGTCCTTGGCAGTTTCCTTGGATTTCTCCAGCTTCGTGACTTGGTCGCGGTAGTAGGCAGCTTTTTCGTAGTCTTCCTGCTTCAAAGCAGCTTGCTTCTGGGTTTCAGCGGACTTGATCTTCTCATCGATGGCCTTAGGGTCGGCGATGTTGATGGTCAAATTCTTCCGTGAACCGGCCTCATCCAACAGGTCAATGGCCTTGTCGGGTAAGAAACGGTCTTGGATATAACGATCAGACAGACGAACGGCAGCCTCAATGGCGTCATCGTCGTAGTGAACGTGGTGGTAATCTTCGTATTTCTTCTGAATACCCTTTAAAATCTTAATGGCTTCGTCAGCACTTGGTTCATCAACCGTAACGGGTTGGAACCGCCGTGCTAAGGCTTGGTCCTTTTCAATATCACGGTATTCACTCAACGTGGTTGCACCGATCAATTGGAAGTCACCACGGGCGAGGGCTGGCTTCAAAACGTTACCAGCATCCATACCGCCTTCGGCATTCCCGGCACCCATAATTTCATGGATTTCATCAATAAATAGGATGATGTCGGGGTTAGCTTGAACCTCTTTCATTAACTGTTGCATGCGTTGTTCGAATTGGCCACGGATACCAGTTCCCTGGACCAAGGACACAACGTCTAAACGAATAATTTGCTTGTTGGCGAGCTTTTGAGGAACGTTGCCTTCGACAATGCGTTCCGCAAGGCCTTCAACGACCGCCGTCTTCCCAACACCGGCTTCTCCGATCAACACGGGGTTGTTCTTGGTCCGCCGATTCAGGATCTCGATGACTTGTGCCGTTTCTTTGTCCCGGCCAATAACGGGATCGACTTTACCATCCTTGGCCAACTGGGTGAGGTTCAATCCGTACTGACTGAGTAAGCCATTACCGGAACCGCCCTGGTTGCCAGAAGGTTGGGTTGGTCGACCTTGTCCGGAATCCTGTCGGAAATTATTAGCTTGGTTATTGTCGCCGCCTTGCATAGCCCGGAAAATATCGTCCAGGTTATTAAAGCCGAATGGATCTTGTGCCATACGGCCACCTCCATTTCCAGAATCGTTTGATTGTTGCTGTTTCAGCAGCTGGTAACAATTTTGGCATAGGTCAACTTGTTGCCGCTGCCCGTTTACACTCATGTAAAGGTGAATTGTTGCTTCATTGCGGTGGCAATTTTGACATAGCATCTTGTCGTCTCCTTTCTTGCCTGGAGTTCTCGTGGAACTTCCACGGGTCTTCGAAAAGCCTTTGACCTTTCTTGACCATTGACCACATTATACCGCGTTCATCTGGTCGTGCAAGTATTTTGTTTGCGCGATAAATGCGCGGTATTACGGGGAATTTCTAACGAACGCCTTCATTTTAGCACTCTCGTCAATAGAATGCTAAAATGAACATTTCAAAATTGAAAAATTTTTGGAAAAACTTTGACCGACACGTGTTTGGCCCGTAAGATAGGGGAGAACACAATCGAAGGGATACTGTGGGCGTGATATAATAATTGTCTGAGATCAGTGGTAAGGCTTGTGAAGGGATATTCTTCAGTAAAAAAGATGGGGACATTGTGATAACGTATCTAAAGCGGAGTAAGACTTATGCAATTGTCAGGGTAATGGCGAGTTCTTGGCTCGCCAACCAGTGAGTTACTTAGTGGTTAAAAGTTATCTTAGCCGGAGGAGGCCAGGGATGTAGCTAGCCGTGGTGGTGTTAACTGGCGTTTTTTGGCCAGTTTACAGCACGGGCAAGCTTGAAGACACAGGGGCTTCGTGGCTTCAAGTTGAGTCGGAAGCCCGTTTCTCAGGCTGGAGCGTCCCCACAGCAAGCGAAATCCCTGGCAGCCGCAGGCGACAAATTTTCACCAGACAGAAAAGAGCGAGGGAGGGAAAAAGAGTGGCACGAGACTTTACGGATCTAATGAACCAATTAAAAGATAAAAAAATTGAGCAGTTCGAAGTAACCCCCGAAGACTTCCCAGCATTTCAGAAAGCATTTATGGCTTATGAAACGCGGAAACGGGTGGTGGGCCAGGCCGAAAAGAACGGAAAACTCATTTATCACTACGATCATGACGCCGGAAATGACGGCGAATAACGATTTTTTGATGAAAGCGGTTCATGTATAACTTGTAATTTGTGGCTTACATTGATATTCTTAGTAGGTAGGCATGACTCGTTGAATGGTTGTTTGGCCAATGCGCAAGGTCAAGGCGAGTTGCGTCGGTAAGTAGTCAACCTAAGCTTAAAGGAGATCGATCAATTATGGAAAAACGCGAATTTCATGTAACAGCAGAAACTGGTATCCATGCACGTCCAGCTACTTTATTGGTACAATCAGCAAGTAAGTTCAGCTCTGAAGTTAGCTTACAATACCAAGACAAGTCCGTTAACTTGAAGTCTATCATGGGTGTTATGTCTTTAGGTGTCGGCCAAAACGCTGACATCACCATCACGACTGACGGTGAAGACGAAGCAGATGCAATGACTGCTATTGCTGAAACCATGACTAAAGAGGGTTTGTCTGACTAATGAAGACGATGCTCAAGGGGATTGCTGCCAGTGATGGGGTGGCTTGTGGTCGGGTCTACCGACTAGACGAGCCAGACCTTCACGTTTCTCAGCAGACAGTCACTGATCTTGATTACGAATTAAATCGATTCCATCAGGCCCTTGAAGCAACCGTTTCAGAGATTGAGACGATAAAAACTCGTGTAAATAAAAACCTGGGTGCTGACCGTGCCCAGGTTTTTATTGCGCAATTGGCGATGTTAAAGGACCAGGACCTGATGGGACACGTCGAACAAAATATCAGAGAAAAGCAGGTCAATGCTGAATTTGCAGTCGCACTGGTGACGACAACGGTAGAGGAAGAACTTACTGAACTCGTTGACAATCCTTACCTGCAGGATAGATTGACCAACTGGCAAACGGTGGCAAAACGTCTGACGGCGCATCTGTTAGGCGTGACCTTGCCGGATTTGGCATTGGTCAACGATCCTGTCATCGTAGTCACTCACGACCTGATTGCCAGTGAGGCGATTGCGGTCAATCCACAGCAGGTTCTGGGTTTCGTGACCGATGTCGGTGGTCGGACGTCGCACTCTTCAATTCTAGCACGTTCGTTGAATTTGCCAGCGGTGGTAGGAACTCAGACGGCGACGCAAACGCTAAACAATGGTGAACTGGTCGTGGTTAACGGAACGCAAGGCAACGTCATGGTCGGACCAACGGCAGATGAGATTGCAGTTGCTCGTCGAACGATGGTACAACGTGTGAAGAACCAACAGCGGCTAGATAAATTGGCACATCACGAGACGGTTTCCAAGGATGGCGTGGGTGTGACTTTGGCTGCTAATATGGGGACCGCAGCTGACCTGGCGCGGGTGACAGCCAGTGGTGCCGAAGGTGTTGGCCTATTCCGAACAGAATTTTTATACCTGGACGCCCAACACCTGCCAACAGAAGACGAACAGTTCGCCATCTATCGTCAGGTATTGGAGACGATGGCCCCGCGGTCGGTGGTAATTCGTACGTTGGATGTCGGTGGGGATAAGGAACTCCCTTACCGGCCATCACAGAATGAAGCCAATCCCTTTATGGGGGCACGTGCTATCCGGCAAAGCCTCGCTCATCAGCAGGTCTTTCGAAGCCAGCTACGGGCATTGATTCGGGCGTCGGCGTTTGGGCATCTGAGCCTGATGTTTCCAATGATTGCGACGTTGGATGAACTACGACAGGCTAAGGCGATTTATGACGATGAGCGCTCCAAGCTAACGGCGAAGCGGGTGCCCATGGGAAAGATCGCCGTGGGAATGATGGTCGAAGTGCCTGCAGCGGCATTGCTGGCTGACCGGTTCGCCAATGAGGTGGACTTCATGAGCATTGGAACCAACGACCTGATCGGATATACCCTGGCGGCCGACCGGACCAATCAGAACGTGGCTTACCTGTATCAGCCGTATCATCCGGCGATTCTGCGCTTGATCGATAATGTCATTTCGGCGGGGCATGCGGCGGGGATTCCCGTTGCCATGTGTGGCGAAATGGCAGGTGATCCGATCGCACTTCCACTCTTGCTGGGGATGGGCCTCGACGAGTTCTCGATGGCACCAAGCGCAATTACCAAGACACGTCAGGTGATCGGCCAGCTTGACGCCCACGAATTGGCGGCGCTGGCTGAGACGACGGTTAATTCCGCCAGCACCAGCCAGGAGGTCGTGACCATGGTTCAGGCGGCGGTTCCTGGTGTTTTGAAATAAATGATAGTTGAATGAAGGACATTCCGGTTTAGCAGGAGTGTCCTTTTTACTAGCGTTTAAACCAGGCCCAGCCTGTGGGTAAGTAACATGGTAAGGGACAGTCATCGAAAGCGCGTTTCGAGATTGAGTGCCAGCCGGAAACGTTTAGCGGGTGTTTGAAATACAAGTGTGTAAGAATGGCCAAATGATGAGATTTTCTTGCGATGGCTGCTGAGGTTTGCAATCCCCTAGTCAAACCCATATAATTGTGATGATTGTACAAAGCGAAGCTCTAAATATTTTTAGCCAAACACAGACGCAAGGGGGATTGGCGATGAACATTGGCTTATTTACAGATACCTATTTCCCTCAAGTAAGTGGGGTCGCGACGTCGATTAAGACGCTGCGAGATCAACTGGAAAAGCAGGGGCACCAGGTCTATATCTTTACCACGACCGATCCAAACGTGGAACGCAACGTTTACGAGCGGAATGTCTTTCGCTTTTCAAGCATTCCATTCGTCTCGTTCACGGAACGCCGGATTGCAGTGCGGGGACTTTTTCAAGCTTATCAAATTGCGAAGGAATTGAATTTGGATATTGTCCACACTCAGACGGAGTTCTCGATGGGGTGGATCGGGAAGTTTGTGGCACGGAACCTGGAGATTCCCTGCCTACATACCTACCACACCATGTACGAGGATTACTTGCATTACGTAGCCAATGGGAAGATTTTAAAGCCCGTGCACGTCAAGCAGGCGACCCTGGCCTTTTGCTACCACCTGACTGGGGTAGTAGCGCCGAGTGACCGGGTGTTAACGACCTTAACTGATTACGGGGTCAAGACACCAATTCGGGTGATTCCAACTGGGGTCAACTTACATCAATACGAGCAGCCCGATACGGCCAATCTGCGACGTAAATTGGGCTATCAACCAGATACGCCGGTGATTCTGTCGTTGAGTCGGTTGGCTTACGAGAAGAACATTAAGGAAAGTATTGCGGCTATGCCACGGATTTTGGCAGAAGTGCCCAATGCCCAGCTTCTAATCGTCGGGGATGGCCCGGCTAAGGAAGATCTCGAACAACAGGTGAAGGATGCCGGACTGACGGATCATATTTCTTTTACCGGTCAGGTGAATAATAACGATGTTTTCCGTTACTATCACATGGCTAATGTCTTCCTATCGTCTTCTGATTCAGAGTCGCAAGGGCTGACTTACATTGAGGCCATGGCTGCTGGAACGAAGATCGTGGTTATGACGAGTCCGTATACCGATGAATTGCTGTCGCAGCGGACGCTTGGGGTGACCTTCAAGACTGAAGACGAGATGGTAACGAACGTCGTGGATTATCTGAAGCACGGGGATGAGGAACAGGATTCAGATCTGCTGGCGCGTAAATTAGCGGAGATCTCTGCGGATACCTTTGGCCAACGGGTCATTGAGTTCTACCAGGATGCTCAGGCGAGTTACGAAGCGACGCACGAAGATACCCCGGACTTTAGTGACTAGAGGAGCAATTGAATGCTAAAAATTAACATGTTCTCCAAGGCTGATTCCGTTAAGGGACAGGGCGTGGGGAGTGCTTATAATGAACTGATGAATCTACTGGCGACACGACTCAAAGATGATTTTGCTGTGACGGTCAACAAGTATGGACGGGTCGATGTGACCCATTACCATACGATTAATCCGACCTACTATCTGTCGACTTTCTTACCAGGGCGCGGTCGGAAGATTGGTTATGTTCATTTTTTGCCGGAAACGTTAGAGGGAAGTCTGAAGATTCCCCAACCGTTTCGGTCAATCTTTTATAAATACGTGATTGCCTTTTACCGCCGGATGGACCACATTGTTGTGGTCAATCCGACCTTTATTCCTAAGCTGGTAGCGTACGGAATTCCGGCTGAACGGGTGACGTACATCCCCAACTTTGTGAGTCGGAAGGAGTTCTACCCGGTCGATACCGATCGGAAGACCGCCTTGCGAGCACAGTACCAGTATGATGCGAAGCGTTTCACGGTGCTGGGTATCGGTCAGATTCAGGAACGCAAGGGTCTATTTGACTTTATTAAGCTTGCTCGGCATAATCCGGAGATCCAGTTCATCTGGGCTGGTGGCTTTTCCTTCGGCCGGATGACGGATGGCTATGCTGAACTGAAGAAGGTTGTCGATGATCCGCCGGCTAACCTGAGTTTTCCAGGTATCGTGGATCGGGATAAATTAGTGGATTACTATAATCTAGCCGATTTATTCCTATTACCGTCCTTCAATGAGCTCTTCCCAATGTCGGTTCTGGAGGCCTTTAGCACGGGAACACCAGTCCTCTTACGGGATCTGGACCTGTACCAAGCCATTATTGCAGGGGACTACCAACCGGCTAAGGATTATGATGAAATGAATGCACAGCTTCAGCGTCTGCCACATGATCCAGCTGCACTGGCATATTGGCACCAGCAGAGTCTCGCTGCCGCCGACCGTTACTCTGAGGAACACCTCACCGAAATCTGGCGGAAGTTCTACACGCAGCAAGCAAAAGAGGGGTAAACTGTATGTCACGACGAAACAAATGGGTATTAGCGTTAATGTTACTCTTGGGGATTGCCATTTTTGCGTATTCACTCCGTGACATTAAGTTTTCTGTATTAGTCAATGATTTTGTTCACATTAACTTTTGGTGGTTTGGGGTCGCCATTCTTTGCATGCTCCTGTACATGGGCTTGGAGTCGTGGATCGTGAAGGTCTTTATTTCCGATCGGATCGAGGGCTTCACATTCAAGGACGCTGTCCGGATTCCACTGGTGGAGCAATTGTTTAATGGTATTACGCCGTTTTCTTCTGGTGGACAACCAGCGCAACTTTTTGCGTTGATGCAGACCGGGGTCGATGCCGGCAAGGCCAGCTCAGTCTTGTTGATGAAGTTCGTGGTCTACCAATCGATGATCGTCATTAATTTTATTATTGCGTTAGTCATTGGCTTTCAACAGATTCAGGATAAATTGCATGCGTTGTCGTGGCTGGTTGTCTTTGGGTTCACGATTCATTTGGCGGTTATTGTGGGTCTACTGATGATTATGTTCTGGTATTCATTTACGAAGAAGATGGTGGGGGTCGTTTTATATCCCTTCCATTGGTTTATGAAGGCAGAACGGTTCCATCGAATTGAAGACAACTTGAATAGTAAGATTGATTCCTTCTATGCGGAGAGTGTCCGGATCAGTGGAAAGGGCAAGCTGATGCTACGGGTATTTGTGATTACCTTTTTCCAGCTGGCTTTTTACTATCTGATTCCGTACTTTATCATGCTTTCACTAGGATATACCTCGGCTAACATTGTCATGGTCACGAGTTTCCATATTCTCATTGTGATGGTCATCTCCCTGTTTCCTATTCCAGGGGGCTCAGGTGGGGCCGAATATAGCTTTGAAATGATCTTTAGGAGTTATATCACCTCAAATAGTAAACTGGTCTTAGCAATGATTTTATGGCGCTTATTGACCTACTACTTCGGGATGCTTGCCGGTCTGGTGGCGATGGTCATCCGGCCAGACAAGGTCGTTGAAGAGTCAGATTTATGATTTCCATGAGTTTTTCTGCATTAGGGCGTGTCATCAGGCCGTAAGTTTGGTAAAATCATTATGGAAAGCTAGAAAGGGGACCAACCATGGAAGAATCTCAATTGATTGGCATTATCAATCGCTTAAAGGCGATGCAAGAGGATGCCACCGACGAGCCACAACCCCGTCGTTTTGAAAAAGAAGGCGTTGAGCAAGCCACGGTCGTATTTAACCAGGCAACGCACACGTATACTTTAACTGAACACAATCCGGAAACAACTTTTGAGTTTGATAACATCGATTTAGTTGCTATTGAGCTGTTTGATTTATTGACGGATAACTAACAAAACTATGGGCTACCATAGTTTTGTTTTTTTATAACGGAGAAAGATTGAATTTTTTCCAAAGGTTCTGGAATCGGATTGATTACCTCGCAATATCCGCTATACTTGAGAGATGTTAATTCTTATGTGGAGGCAGTCGTAATGGCGAACTTTTTTAAGCGGAAGACGAACTGGTTAAACACCCGAATGGGATTTTTCCTGTTGATCGTCGTTTTATTTTGGGTAAAAACTTACATTGCCTATCAGACCGAGTTTACCTTGGGTGCCAAGGGGAGTGTTCAACAGTTTTTACTGTTCATTAACCCACTACCGGCCGCTCTATTGGTGTTCGGAATCGCCCTGTATTTCCGGGGGAGATTAGCTTATTGGTTGATGTTGATCATTGATGTGTTAGAGTCTACGTGGATCTTTGCCAACGTGGTCTATTACCGAGAATTCTCTGACTTCTTGTCCTTCGGGATCATGAAGGGCTCGAGCTCTGTCGGGAACAACCTTGGGAAGAGTCTCGCGCAGATTACACATCTCTATGATTTCTTTGTCTATGTTGATATTATTATCTTGATTATTTTGTTGGTGACGCACGTGATCAGAATCGATGCGCGACCGTTTAAACGACGGTACGCGTTCTCACTGACGGTGTTGTCATTTGCCTTGATGTTTGCGGAGTTTGGGATGGCCAATGCGGATCGTTCTGGACTGTTGACGCGGACGTTTGATAACAACTATATCGTGAAATACCTGGGTCTGAATGAATATGCCGCCTTCAACGCGTACCAGACGCAGAAGGAAAGTGCGACCCGGGCCAGTGCCAACGCTTCGGATATGAAGAGTGTCCTGAAGTATCTTAAACAGAATCGGGTTAGCCCGAATGTGTCGTACTATGGCAAGGAGAAAGGTAAGAACGTCTTTATTATTCACTTGGAGAGTTTCCAACAATTCCTGATCGACTACAAGGTCGATGGGAAGGAAGTCACGCCAACGTTGAATAAGTTCTACCATAACAATAATACGTTGTCGTTCGATAACTTCTATAATCAGGTGGCACAGGGGAAGACGTCCGATGCCGAAATGATGTTGGAGAACTCTCTGTTTGGGTTACCACAGGGGTCAGCGATGACGACCTATGGGACGCAAAACACCTTCCAGGCGGCGCCAGCTATCTTGAGCCAAGAGGATGGGTATACGACGGCGGCTTTTCATGGGGATGTGCCAAGTTTCTGGAACCGGGACAATACCTATAAATCGTGGGGCTACCAGTACTTCTTCAGCTCCAGTTACTATACGGAGAAGCCGGGGTATAGTGTTGGTTACGGTCTGAAGGATAAGATCTTCTTTAAGCAGTCGGCCAAGTATATCGAGCAGCTACCACAGCCGTTCTATGCCAAGTTGATTACATTGACCAACCACTACCCTTACGAGTTAGATAAGAAGAATACAGATTTCCCAGCAACTAAGACGGGGGACAAGACTGTGGACCCATACGTGCAAACGGCTCACTACCTTGACCAGTCGTTTGCTGAATTCTTAACCTACCTGAAGAAGGCCGGTCTAGATAAGAACAGTGTGATCGTTGCCTATGGGGATCACTATGGGATTTCAAATAATCACCGTCCAGCTATTGCTCAGCTGTTGGGTAAGGATAAGATTACGAGCTATGACTTAACGCAGTTCCAAAAGGTGCCTTTCATGATCCATGCGAACGGATTAAAGGGTGGGATTAATCATACCTATGGTGGCGAGATCGATGTTCTGCCAACCCTGCTGGATCTGTTAGGGGTTAAGAATACAGATACCGTGCAGTTTGGGCAGGATCTGCTCGCCAAAAACCGTAACCAAACGGTCGCCTTCCGGGATGGGAACTTTGTCTCACCGAAGTATATGAAGGTCGGGGGGACAGTCTATGACACGAAGACTGGTGAGGAGCTTACGTTAACGGCGGCTCAGAAGAAAGCCGTTGCCAAACTCCAAAACCATGTTACGACTGAACTTTCCCTGTCTGACCGAGTCATTTATGGTGATTTACTACGGTTCTACACACCGAAGAACTTTAAGAAAGTCGACAAGTCCTCATTCACCTATAAGTTGAAGCCAGCAATGGAACGTTTGGCAGATGCTGAAAAGCAGGAGAAGACGAGTGTTGTTGCTCAGAATAATGGGAAGAGTACTGTCTCTGATTACAAGACTGATGCACCAGAATTGAAGTAATGCGTTGTAGCCGTCACCACACAGCCGTGGTGACGGCTTTTTTGTCCTTTCATATAGTAGATTAGCTAGACCAGTTAAGCCGAGGCCACGGAAGCGGTAATTGGAAGTGGGTATTTTTGCATGATAGAAACGTTGATTTGACGGGAATCGTGTCTATAGGTCCAACAAATTTCAGTAAATATTCATTTTTCACTTGACCATAGTCCCAGATATTGGTAAACTATTTTCTGTTGTCAATTACAGGGCAAACATTGTAACAGCAACGAAAGATTGCAACTTAATTAATTTTAAAAAAGGCTTGACGGTCTGGCTGATAATTGATATAGTAGTAATCGTTGTTGAGAATATTTATTCAACTGAGCTTCAAAAATTCAATATTTATTCAAAATATATTGAAAAAATCAGTTGACACTAAATTGGCGACATGATATACTTTAAAAGTTGTCACGAAGCAATTGCTTCTCTGATAACTTGGTAGACCTTTGAAAACTGAACATTGTTTCGACAAACCAAATATGTGTAGGGCGGTTTGATACTATGGTATCAAACCCAAACAATATTTGCGAAGTCAATTCGCTTTTATGAAAATAAAGTAACAACAATCGATGAGCTATTC
>NZ_RHNZ01000013.1 GCF_003946395.1 Levilactobacillus fuyuanensis
TTCATGGCCTTTTTGACTAGTCTGAATAAAGAACTGGTCTAGTAGAGCAGGTGTTGCACTTCAATTTTAAATCGAGGAAAAATTTTTTAATAACATTTGGGTAAACGTTATCACTTTTGGAATATGTACATTTGTCTTAATGATTGTACAGTTCAAAATCTCGTTTCTAAATACAATGATTTTTCTCATGATAAATGTTCTTATTGATGGTTGGCTTGTTTTTAAACAACGGAAGGGAAGTTAAATCCTACTTAACGACGTCACAATTTCTCTTAAGAAATATCGTTTTCAATCTTACCGTCACACTTCGTTTATCAATTTGCCATGTAAAAGCAGCAAAAGATTGGCCCTAGAAATCATAAAATGACTTCTAGGGCCAAGCTTTCATTGAATATTTGGATCTTTAATCTGGCTCCACGGCATCACGTGTAGCATCCACGAGATGCCATACTTATCGGTGAAGTGGCCCATCTTGCCACCCCAAAATTGCGATTCAAATGGCATGTCGACCGTCACCGTACCGGAGGCGACAACCCGCTGATAAAAGTCCTCAGCTGCTTGAGCACTCGCAGCATCATCAGCGTTAATATCCAAGATCATATCAATCTGATTTGTGGGTTCCGGTTTGCCACGAAACGCATCGGCACACTGGAAGTTCATCCCAAGAATGCTGAACCCAGCATGAATGGTAATATCGTCTAAATTTGCATCCGCTGGCAACCCGAACTGCTTCGCCTGGGCTGCATCTGGACTAAAGCGATAAACGTCCGCGGCACCGAAGACCTCTTGATAATAGGCCAAGGCATCCTTGGCGCTCTCAAACGAAATACTGGGAATCAATCGTGATTGCACGGCAAAACATCTCCTTGATTTGAATAGCCTAAGTGTACCAAGTTCCTTGCTTACTGGGTAGTGATTACCCTTAACCAGCTCAGAATTTCTGGCTGTTTTAAACCAAATGTTTCATGTGAAACATCGGGAAAATTTCATTCTAGAAAACTATTTTTAACCCAAATGCTACTATAAGGTGTCTCCGCCACATGATTACCCTACCTCCACAATTTCAAATTTTCCCGTTGACAATCCCCATTTCCGTGATAAACTAGCAATTATTAACAATTGATTAGAAAATTAAAAAGTGATGATGAAGTCCAGTAACGCAGGTCACCCCTTGTTAGCGAACCCGGTTTAGTGAGAGCGGGTCAAGGTCGCCAGCGCGAACATCCCTTCGGAGCTGTTTGCCGAAATTAAAGTAAGTCTATACCGGTAGCAACCGTTATCAATGCAGTGAATCGCGAGTGTGGTTCGTATCCCAGTAGATCCTAGACTCTGGGAACGTCCTTCTAGGAAGCTCGCCGTTCATGGATAGCGCTACTTTTTGAGTAGCAAAAATAAGGTGGTACCGTGCAGACTGCGCCCTTACGGAGAGTTTTTTCCGTAGGGGCGCATTTTTTATTTTCAGGGTATTTCTAATCAATTGAAATTCTAGGAGGTTTTTGTATGAAACATCTCGCCTATACCGCACCGTTAGTCCTACTTTTACTCCTCACCCTGAGTGGCTGCGGCAGCGCTGCCGGTAACACCACTAAGAATCGCACACTTAATGTCACGCTTCCCAGCGAACCCGCCACCGCCGACCCCAACAAGTCGACCGATACCAACAGCGGGAGCGTGATCTCCCAGACCATGGAAGGTCTCTATACTTATGATCAATCCGGCAAGATCGTTGCCGGCGTCGCCACTAAGGTGGTTAAACCCACCAACAACGGCAAAACATATACGTTTAACCTTCGTAAGACGGCCAAATGGGCCAACGGACAGCCCGTCACCGCACAAGACTTTGTCACGTCACTACGTCGCTGGGTCGACCCGAAGACCAAGGCCCAATACGCCAATAAGCTTTCCGCCATCAAAGGTTACGCCGCAATCCAAAACGGTAAGGCGGACCCCTCCACGTTCGGCGTGAAGGCCCTCAGCAAGACCAAGCTCCAGATCACGCTGAGTCAGGCCGTTCCCTACTTCGACGACCTCGTCTCCGACTACTATCCTCTGAACACTGCCACCGTGAAGAAGTACGGGCAGAAATACGGGACCAATGCCGCCAAGACCATGAGTAATGGCGCCTACAAGCTCGTCGGCTGGACCGGGAGTAACTCGTCCTGGACCTACGTCAAGAACACCCACTACTGGGATGCCAAAAACGTGAAAATCAAGAAGGTCAAAGTTGACGTCACTAAGGATGAAAGTACCGCGGCCACGCTGTTCAAGAGCGGCAAGATCCAGGAAACGACCGTCAGTGGCCAATACGTCCGGGCCAATGCCAACAACAAGCAGCTCCACAAGACGCTGCAGGGCCGGCTACAGTACCTCTACGTCAACAGTAAGAAGACCGCAACCAACTCCGAAAACTTGCGACAGGCCGTCTCCTACGTAACCAACCGGGAAACACTGACCAGCAAAGTCTTGGCGGATGGCTCCAAGCCCGCTCTCAACGCCGTTCCACGTGGTGATCAGACCAATCCAAAGACTGGTGAAGACATGGCAACCCAACTGGGAAATCTCCTGCCGACCGACGTTGCCAAGGCCAAGACGTACTGGGCTAAGTATTTGAAGGAAACCGGCAAGACTAAGGTCACCTTGAATCTATTGACCGACGACACCGATGATGACAAGCACGTCGGCACCTATCTCCAATCCGTGATGGAAAAGAACTTCAAGGGTCTGACGGTCACCACGACCTCCATCCCCCACGCCCAACACGTGGCACGGGACTTCGCCGGCACCTTCGAACTAAACCTGACCGGTTGGTCCACCAATTTACTAGATGCCTCAGACTTCTTAGACCTTGCGGCAAAAGACAACACGGTCAACTTCACCGGCTGGAACGATACCCCATTCAACGCACTCCTAGCCAAGGCAGAAACTCAAACGGGCCTGGCCCGCTACAACACCTTAATGGATGCCAACCAACGCCTGATGGCGGTCAAAGGCTACATCCCACTGTACCAGCCATCACAGGCCAAGCTCGTCAGCAAGGATGTCGGTGGCCTAAAGGATACGCTGTTGCACGGCGCGCAATATAAGTATGCGTACTGGAAGTAGAGAGTGGAGCAAGCCGCTTAGATTCTGAGCATTAACGTCATTAAGTGCCCGCTCGGTGGAACCGAGCCGGTGCTTAATGGGGTTAAGCGCAGGAATCTGGCTTGCGCAACTCGTTTCAGACCAGAGTGTGAAGAAGGGCGGTAGGTCCTGAGCATTAACGTAGCTAAGTGCCTGCTTGGCTGGGTTAAGCGCAGGGACCTGCCCGACTGAACACGTTTCAGCAGCCGCATATTTCCGGATATCGTGGCGAGAGCAAGTCTAACGAACCAAACAAAACTAACCAGCAACAACGCTTCAAACCAAAGTAAAACCAAGTTATCATCACGCACACCCAAGCCGCCCGTACCCCAAGCCCCAGTCCACAGCCACCACCAAGACATCCTCAAATGTTTCCGGCGACTGTGATCTCGATGCTTCAGGTCTGTGCGGCGCCTCACCAGAACTATGTATCAAACCAAACCATAACGATTTCTATACATTCTCACCTATATAATCACGACACAAAATTCAGGAGGAATTTATATGACCAAAACCACTTTCTTTAATTTCACCTTATTTGATGGCACCACCGATCAAAATCAAGCCGACGCGTGGTTTACCGTCGACGACGCTTCCGGTAAATTAGTCGACCGCGGGCAGGGCACACCCGCACCGGCTGACGCCAACGTCGACCTCAACGGCCAATACGTCATGCCGGGATTCATGAACGTTCACGTCCACGTCACCGCCGACACGCAGGCACTCCAAGGTAAGGAACACTCCGAAGCCGAGGCTGGCGTTCTGGCCTTCACCAACTTACAAACCCTACTCAAGTCCGGCGTCACCTATGTCCGGGGATGCGGAACCGGCTACGATGCCGACGTTAAACTGAAGAAGCTTCAACAATCCGGACAACTGCCCCATACGCCGCACATGTTAACCTCCGGCAAAGCCTTCTCAATGACGGGGGGTCATGGGGACTCCCCTCACGGCGGACACGCGGTCGACTCTCCCGATGAAATGCGCAAGGCCGTCCGCACCGCATTTAAGAATGGTGCCGAGAGCATCAAGGTCATGGCGACTGGTGGTGTCATGACGCCCAACGACTTCATGGAAGACGCGCAACTCTCCGTGGCCGAAATGCACGTGGCCGTTGAGGAGGCTCATCACAAGCGTCGGGTCGTTGCCGCCCATGCCGAGGGTAATCCCGGTATCCAAAACGCCTTAGACGCTGGCGTGGACTCCGTAGAACATGGCTTCTACGTCACCGAGGATGAGGCCAAACAGATGGTCAAGCAAGGCACCTACCTGACACCGACGCTGATCGCCGAATGGGTCATCCCCGAACAGGGCCACGGCGTCTTACCCGATTGGGAAGTCAAGAAGGCCGCCGATGCGTTAGATGACACCTACGTTAACATGCGTCGGGCCTTCCAACTCGGGGTGAAGTTCACCTGTGGGACCGATGCCGGGACGCCTTTCAACGGCTTTGATTTAACGCCCAGTGAATTTGGCCTCCTAACTAAATTGGGCATGACCCCTGCTCAGGCCTACCAGTGTTCGACCTTGAACTCGGCCGCCTTGATGGGCGTCGACCAGGAATACGGCACCCTGGAAGTCGGCAAATTCGCTGATTTCCAAGTCCTGAAGGCCGACCCACTTGCCGATACCGCAAACGTCGTTCAGACCGACAAACAGGTCTACCTCGGCGGTCACCGCGAGTTCTAAATCTTGTTAAAGAGCAATGCGTCCGCATGGGATCCGACCCCTGGTGCTGGCGCATTGCTTTTTATAGTTTTGCCCCGTCACCAAAATATTTATTTTGTTATATTAACGATTTACCAGTTGACTTTTATTTTTACTCCGTTAAACTGAGGAGACCTTCCTCAGTTTCGAGGAAACTACCATTAGCCTCACCAAAAATATAAGCATACAACTCAAAATGGACCAGTCGGCGATTACGCTGGTCCATTTCTAATTGACTGATAAACCTGCTAAACATGTATCAATTGAAATAATTCTAGAATCGACGCTGCATCTGCCGAGACAATTCATCGGTGGCCTTCATCGCAGAAAAGACATCGCGGGCGCTCACCGGAAAGCCCATGTTGTGGATGGTTTCTCCGGATTGGACCGTCAGTTTGGCAACCTTCATCAGATCCTCATCACTGGCCTCATCCAAATGAAGGTCGGCCAAGGTCGTTGGCAACCCTAGGTCGGCTTCAAAGTCCAGATAACGTTGGAATTCGGCATCGGTGGCTCCCTCCAAAACCAAGTTGAGAAGTGTCCCGAACGCCACCTTTTGCCCGTGTGATAGCTTATGCACGTCGCCGGAGAGCGCGGTCAGACCATTCTGGAAGCTATGAGCCGCAGCCAGGCCCGAGCTCTCGGCCCCAACACCACTCAGAAGAATATTGGCCTCGATGATATGATTCAACGCCGGCGTAACCACATGATCCGCGGCTGCGGACACGGCTTGGCCAGTGTATTTGAACAACAGTGACTCACACTTCTCGGCAAGGGCTAACCCGTCGGCCGTCTGGTCGGTCTGTAAGGGTAGCAGCGTGGTGGCTCGGGGCCGTGCGACCGTCTGCGCCTCAACGTTGGTCGACAGCGCGTCCGCAATCCCGTCGACCAGAAAACGCACGGGTGCTCCGGCAATCACGGTCGAATCCACTAGTACCAAGTCGGGGTTCTTGTCATAGAATTGGTACTTCAAGAACTCCCCATTGGGTGAATAGATGACGCTCAACCGCGTGCACGGCGAATCGTTCGATGCCAGCGTAGGCACAATCACGACGGGCACGTGGAGCTGATCGCCGACGGCCTTGGTCGTATCGTTGGTCTTTCCACCGCCTAGAGCGATGACGAATTTGGCATCCCTAGCCTCTCCGATAGCTTGAATCCGTGCAATTTCTTCCGGAGAACTCTCGCCGTTAAAGTGGATATGCTCAATCTTGAGCCCGTCCGCCGTCAGATGATGATAGAACTGCCCACCCACTAATTCCCAAACGATATCGTCGGCAATCAATAGGCCACGGTTACCAAACGGCGCAATGTAGCGGGCCGCGTGCTGCAGAAGCTGGTCACCCTGAACGTAGGTCGAGGGACTCGCAAATGCTGTAATCATTTCCAATACCTCCTCATTGAACTAGCTCCCATTCTAAAGAGTTCTCACAAAATCCAGCGACCAACGACTTCGCTTCTGCGATTTAAGATAGCCAATGCCCGCAACTAGTCAAAAAGGAGACTGCAGGTGTTCGCCACAGTCTCCTCAAAAATGATCCATGAAGTCTCTACACAACTACCAAGCATATTACGCGCATTTACGCTAATTTTGCCAAAAAAAAAGAACCAACACCTGAGTGTTAGTTCTTAATAGACTACTCTTCGCTAACGAATGGCATTAAGCCCATGATCCGTGAACGCTTGATAGCAATAGTTAACTTACGTTGGTTCTTGGCACTAGTACCAGTAACCCGGCGAGGTAAGATCTTACCCCGTTCGGAGATAAACCGACGTAATAAGTCAGTATCCTTGTAATCAATGTATTCAATGTGGTTGGCTGCAATAAAATCAACCTTCCGACGGCGACGGCCGCCACGACGTTGTCCTGCCATGAGAAATTCCCTCCTCGTATTTTAGTGTTTAGAACGGTAAATCATCATCGGAAATGTCAATTGAATCGCCGGTGTTCGCAAACGGATCAGCTGAGTTATTCCCAGCATTGTTGCCGTTATTGTTACTTGGGGATGGATTCGAGTTTTGCGATGGGGCCGTCGAAGACGGGTTCCCACTCGTAAATGGATTGGCATTTTGATTCTGATTCTGTTGAGGAGCATTATTCGCTGGGTTACCGCCGTAGTTCGTGTTGCCGCCATTGTTGTTCGCGTTGCGAGAACGTGGTTCGAGGAACGAAAAGTCCTCGACAACAACTTCGGTAACATAAACCCGTTGGCCCTGTTGATTTTCGTAATTCCGGGTCTGAATCCGACCTTCAATACCGACAAGGGAACCCTTGTGGAAGAAGTTCGCAAAGTTTTCCGCGGACTTGCGCCAGATGACGCAACTTACGAAATCAGCTTCCCGTTCACCAGTTTTGTTGGTGAACCGCCGATCAACGGCCAAGGTAAACGTGGCAACAGCAGCACCGCCTTGGGTGTATCGTAAGTCAACATCCCGTGTCAGTCGGCCAGTTAGTACTACTCGGTTGATCATTGCTGAATAACTCCTCTCAAAATTAAAAGTTTAAAGTCAAATTAGTCTTCGCGCTTAACGATCATGTGACGTAAGATGCTGTCGTTGATCTTAGCTAAACGGTCAAATTCGTTCAATGCTGCATCGTCATCAGCGTTTACAGTAATAACGTGGTAGATACCTTCGTTAAAACCACCGATTTCGTAAGCAAAACGACGCTTAGACCAATCCTTTGAATCAAGGATGTCGGCACCGTTATCCTTAAGCAACTTGTCGAAGCGTTCAACCAAAGCGGTCTTTGCGGCATCGTCAAGGTCTGGACGAATAATGTAGGTAATTTCGTATTTAGTAGTTTCCATGAATGTTACACCTCCTTATGGACTTCAGGCCCCCGCTGCGATGCGGGAGCAAGGAGAGACTCTAGCGAAAGCCAGATACTCACAAGCTAGTAGTATAGCATAAATCATTTCGTTAAGCAAATCGGGGCCGACCGACGGGTGCTGCTTACGCTACACTACTTAACTACGTGGAGAATGACCAAATATTTTTTAATTTCCAAAATTATTTTATTTTTAAGCAAGAAATGTCTGCTTATCCGTGGTCCATCGGGTTTTTAGATGAAAAGGGGGCCACGAGAAACGCGACCAGAATCAATCTGATCGCGCTGATTGCTTTAATTTTATTTGGCCCGTGGCATTTCGTCTTCGGCCTCATCCTCAGCCTCGCGAGCCAGTGACTCGACCAATAAACCATCGTGCATGAGAAATAACGTCTCTTGAATTGCTGCCCATTCACTCATCATTAGTCGGTTCCTCCTAATACGTCTGCTATGCCGTTACTTGTATTATTGCCCAAATGTCACCCACACCTGCTAATCTGCGATCACTCACTGCGTCATCGCATGTGCTTGAACCAACAATGCATAATCGTCTGCCAACATATAATCCGATTCATGCGCATCTGCCCATGCAATACCTTCGATCAAGAGCCGAATTGCCCGCTGAGGCTGTCCCTGCATTAAACAGATTCGCGCATACTGGTTAAAAACCATGCAGATATTTTGACTGCTATCTATCAAACGTTGTTCCCGAATGATGGTCAATGCACGCTCAAATCCGTCATAATTCGGCTGATCTGCGGTAGCCGCTGTCATATAATTTTCAGTTGAAAAGAGTAATACTTCGAGCGTCCGATACCGCTGCGGGTGCTGTGGCAACATCATAGTTAATGCTGTCCGAATACTTTGCAACGCAACAGTCGCGTCATGAGTTACCTGATAAACTGTACAACCGTAATAATAATAGTATGCTTTTAAATCTTCATCAGTTGTCAAAACCTGTAGACGGCCTGGGCGCTCCATATAGGTCTTCAGATCAACGTATCGCCGCTGGTCGTATAATCGATGAACTTTATCGCTAAACGACGGTAGGCGACGAATAGGATAGTTCTCCTTGAGCATCTGCTTGTGGGGCAATCGTAGCCGCTCACACAGCTTAGTCAGTAAACTTGCATTGGGAAGGTCAATTCCCTTCTCAATATCGCTGATCATGGCTTGCGCACAGAGTCCTGCGGCAAGTGCCTGCTGGGTGAGTCCCAGTGCTTGTCGCCGAGCCTTTAAATTATTTCCTAGCACAGTGACTGCCGTCGCAAAATCAATAATGGTCGTTGCCATGACGCCTCCGTCCCCCCCCCCTTTGCTTTCGTCAAATCAATCTAACCAATTGATATTATTTCGAGCTTACCAGACAGCTAAGATAAAGTAAACACATTTAACTATATACAATTATTTAAATAATTTAAATTACAATCTTTATATAGATTGCTTAGTAGCAACGATTATGTCCCATATTCATCTCTAATTGGACAACTATTTTACATTAATAAAGTCCGTCATTATTCATTGTATACTCTAGCCAAGAGTGAGTTAGCTAGACAAAAAGAACCACTCAGCCTAAGCCAAGCGGTTCCGTTAACTATTATATTTAATTTTGACGTTTGAACCAGTTCAGGATGAGGAGACTCAGGCCAATCACACCAGCCAGGTTTGCCCACCAATCGTGGTTCGCCTCCCCAGTTGCGGGTAATGTCTGCTTTTGCCGAATGTTAGCTTGACCCGTAGGTACGGCAGATTCACTTCCACGACGGTACCGCTGTTGGCTAACCTTTTTAACTTTACGCCGTTGCCCTTTGGGTTTCGATGAAGCTGGATTAGCCGTATCCGTCGAAATCAGATCACCACTTCCCCCGTTTTCCGCAGTCTCAACTGATTCAGCCGGCTTCTCCGGTTCAACTTGTGGTGTTGGTGTTGGTGTTGGTGTTGGCGTCGGTGTTGGCGTTGGCGTCGGTGTTGGCGTCGGTGTTGGCGTCGGTGTTGGCGTCGGATCTGGTTTCACCACTGCGTTCTTCTCAAATAACAAATAAATATCCTGATTACCATCGCCATATTTCCCGGGTAATCCTATACCACGCTTAAAGGTATAACCCACCAAACTATCCGCTACGTCCTTCGTGAACTGTTCGACCCGGTAAGCTGTTCCCGATTCCCCTTCAAATATTTCTGATTGATGGAGCTCCCGACCAGTTGATTGCTCAAGGTACCAGACCCGCACCGTCTGCAATTTGCGATACAACAACGTTAGCACTTGTGGCTCCAACGTAAAGACCCCCTGCGTCGGTAGTGGTGAGTCACGGTGCAGTCTGTATCCCGCAATCTCTGGTGCGACAATAGGGAAATGTGTCCCAATCTTTCCCGTCTGGACGCTATCTGGAAGCAACTGATTGCCGTTATCATCCACGGCGCGCAAGGTTGCACTTCCCAGATTGGAATTTTCTTTCAAATAATACAAAACAACTGCCTGTGCTTGCCTCCAAAATGTCCCCGTCAGAGGCGCACTGGCCCGTTGATAGCGGTAGCCCGGAAAATCCGTTTTAATCGTAAATGGCGCGCCCACTATGCCTGAAAGATACCGGGATTGTTGAAGATCCTTATTGGTAATCAAATCGCGGTAGTAAACAATTACGGGCGCTGCTTGAGCCTCTCGTACATACGTCCCTGCCATCGCCGGCGTATAGTGTTCCTCCAATCCTCTAACGGTTAATCGTGGTCCCTGCGGATGGTCAACGGTTCCCGCACCCACAGCATGCCAGTGATCAGTATCATGGGTATGCTGATCATCCTCAGAGGACGCTCCTAGGCCGGCTGTAAATTTCTTAGGATCCTGCAATAAAGTTTTCGGTCCCAAACGCAAAATATGTAGATTGGGCATCCCCCCTAACATCAATTCTACGCGGCCTTCACTCCAATACTCCGAGAAGGGATCA
Organism: Levilactobacillus fuyuanensis; assembly: GCF_003946395.1. Classification (GTDB taxonomy): domain Bacteria; phylum Bacillota; class Bacilli; order Lactobacillales; family Lactobacillaceae; genus Levilactobacillus; species Levilactobacillus fuyuanensis. Next base: position 10,600 of record NZ_RHNZ01000013.1, read on the forward strand.
TCGTGATAGTCCAAATGGGTCATATCAAATCCCGACAGGTCGACCGTCTTTGCCTGTGATAAGAAGAAAAGCTTCTGGAAACTGCCCGCATGCGACGTCTGCCAACCGCTAACGTTAATATTCTCGGCAGAACTGGCCGCAAATAACTGCTCAAAGTTAATGACGTTGCGCACATCCCATCGATGAAGATCCAACGACTTAGCGCCAGTCTCAGCCAGCATTTGATTCATTTTCGTCACATGGCTGACATCCCAATCCTCGATAGGTAATTTCTCTGCCGGAACATTGCGAAACATCTTGGACATGTCCGTCACATTCCCCGTCTGCCAGCCACTAACATTCAGTGAATTCAGGTGATAACAACTCCAAAACATTGACGTCATCCTGGTCACATGGCTCACGTCCCATCGGCGTAAATCCAACGACTCCAAGCCTGTATGGACAAAAGTACTGTCCATATTAGTGACGTGACTGGTATCCCACTGATCCCCCAGCTGCAAGCTTTTTAAGGATGACGTCTCCGCAAACGTGTCAGACATCGTTGTGACATTCTTCGTTTGCCACCCCCGCAAGTCCAGACTGGTTAAATTGCTCATTCCAAAAAACATCCCCGACAGGTCATCGACCTTGTTGACCGACCAACTCCGCAAGTCTAGCGACTGAATGCCACAATAAGTAAACAATGATCGCGCCCACTCTAATTGTGGGGTTTTCCAATTCTCAATGCGCAGTTCCTGGAGTGAATTCGTCCAGGCAAAAGCCTCCGGCATCGACGTGACTTGTCGCACATCCCAACTTCGCAGATCCAATTCCTTCAAGGATTTATCAAATTGAAACATGTACCCCATATTCGTTACCTGGCTGGTATCCACTAAATCCGCGCCACTAAAACGCTGTAGCTGATGCAGCCCAGAAAACATATATTCACTTTCTGCTGGAAGAACCACTTTTCCAGTAAACTGAATTTCTATAATCTGATCGGCATACCGCCGCCAACTGCCATTATTTGCAAAGTTACCGGCACCAATCTTCAAGACTCCATCCTGAAAGGTCCACTCACAGGTACCCGTTTTCCCGGTAATAACCTGACTATCATCCTTTACCGCATTCGTGGTCATGACCTTATCATCTTTGACTTCCGCCTGCATCGGTGATGACCACATCATCAATCCCGTTGTCGCTAAGCCAACAATCAAACTCACTTTCAATACGGACGTGCTATGACAATGGTTATGAGTATTCCCAGTTATCTTCAACGTTTTTCTCCTCCAACTAATGTTATCGTAGAAAGGCTATGGTCTAGACCAAGTATACCCGACGCAAAAGTGGAAATCCACCAGAATTGTTTATAATTTAAATTATAAACGCAGTTGCTTTTTGATAAAAAAACTAGCCATCACCCTAAAGGGCAATGACTAGTTTTTCAAATCCATAGTTATTTAGTTTAAGCTTCCGGTGCGTCAGAATCCGGCGTCACTGGTGTTGAATCGGTTGCGGGGGCGTCACCGTCCGTCGTTTCACCGTCAACCTCAGCGCTGTCGTCTTCCTTATCGACCTTGGCCATAGTGGCCACAGCGGTATCGTCACCTAGCCGAATCAGGTGGACCCCTAAGGTTGCCCGACCGGTCTCGGAAACATCGCTCCCGTTGAAGCGAATCATGACACCCTTGTTGGTGACTAACATCAGGTCTTCATCACCGTCCAAGGTGGTCAATCCGGCTAACGGCCCGTTCTTCTCAGTCACGTTGACGGTCTTGATACCTTTACCGCCACGTCCCTTGATTGGGTATTCGCTAGCTGGTGTTTGCTTTCCATAACCCTTTTCGGAAATGACAAACACCCGACTGTCCGGCTTGAGGACGCTGGCCCCGATCACGTAATCACTCTCACGCAACCGAATCCCGCGAACCCCAGTTGCCGACCGGCCCATTGACCGCACGTCCTTAGCCGCAAAGCTAACGGCGTAGCCCAGATGGGTTCCGATGATCATGTTGGCATCACCATTGATGATGTCGACATCGATCAATTCGTCGTCATCCTTCAGGTTAATGGCCTTCAGACCATTGCTGCGGATGTTGGCAAATTCATCGACTGGCGTCCGTTTGACCGTTCCTTGAACCGTCGTGAAGAAGATGTCGCGTTCGGCATTTTCTCCCGGATTGGCCACGTTGATCACGGCCTGCACATGCTCGTTGTTGTTGATACCAAGCAAGTTAATGACCGGAATCCCTTTGGCCGTCCGCCCGTATTCAGGGATTTCATACCCCTTCATCCGGTAGACCTTCCCGGTGTTGGTGAAGAACAGAAGCATGTCATGCGTGGACGTTGCCACGAGGTGTTCGATGAAGTCATCTTCATGGACACCCATGCCTTGAACCCCTTTACCACCACGGTTTTGGGCTTTAAATTCAGACGTTGGTAACCGCTTGATGTAGCCGTTGTGAGTCAATGAGACCACCACGTCTTCTTCGGCAATTAAGTCTTCGTCTTCTAGACTCAAGACTTCACCGACCATCAATTCAGTCCGCCGCGCGTCACCGAACTTGTTTTGAATTTCCATCAATTCGTCGTAAATGATGCTCTGTTGGCGTTCCTTGGATGCCAAGATTTCCTTGTAATCCTTGATGTTCGCCATGACATCATTGTATTCCTTCTCGACCTTTTCACGTTCCAGACCGGTCAGACGAACCAACCGCATGTCCAAGATGGCCTGCGATTGCTTATCTGACAGACTGTAACGTGTCATTAATTCATTTTTCGCCACTTCAGCGGTCTGTGACTGCCGGATAATGGTGATGATTTCATCGATGTGATCGAGCGCGATCCGCAACCCTTCCAGGATGTGGGCCCGAGCTTCAGCCTTCCGTAATTCGAAGGCCGTCCGCCGTTTGATAACTTCCAATTGGAAGTCCAAGTAGTACTGCAAGATTGGCTTTAAGCCCAGCACTTTAGGCGCACCCTTGACGATGGCCAACATGTTGATCCCAAACGAGGTCTGCATGAGGGTCATCTTATACAGGTTATTCAAAATCACTTCGGCACTGGCGTCACGCCGGACGTCAATAACGATCCGCATCCCCGTCCGGTCGGTTTCATCGTTGACATCAGTAATGCCTTCGATGCGCTTGTCCCGAGCCAATTCGGCGATCCGTTCGATCAGCTTGGCCTTGTTGACCATGTAAGGAATTTCCGTGGCCACAATGCGTTGCTTACCGTTCTTTTCTTCTTCAATATCGACTTTCGCCCGTAAGGTAATGGTGCCCTTCCCGGTCTCGTAAGCCCGGCGAATAGCAGCCTTCCCCATAACGATCCCACCGGTTGGGAAGTCGGGGCCTGGTAAGACCTCCATCAACTCAGCCAGACTGGCATCGGGGTTCTTCATCAAGATGTGTAGGGCACTGATGACTTCCGTCAGGTTATGTGGCGGAATGTTCGTGGCCATCCCCACAGCGATCCCGGAAGCCCCATTAACTAACAGGTTGGGGAATCGTGAAGGGAGCACAACGGGTTCGCGTTCGGACCCATCATAGTTATCTTGAAAATCAATCGTATCTTTGTTAATGTCACGCAGCATTTCCATCGCGATCTTACTCAACCGCGCTTCGGTATACCGCATGGCAGCGGCCCCATCACCATCGACAGAACCAAAGTTCCCATGACCGTCCACTAACATGTAGCGGTACGAGAAGTCTTGGGCCATCCGCACCATGGATTCGTACACGGCAGAATCACCATGTGGATGGTATTTCCCGAGGACATCCCCGACCATCCGGGCAGATTTCCGGAATGGCTTATCGGGGGTGATCCCGAGTTCGTGCATATCGTATAGGATTCGACGGTGGACTGGCTTCAAACCATCCCGCACATCTGGTAACGCCCGTTGCACAATCACACTCATCGCGTAATCCAAGAAGGATGTTCGCATGGTTTGTGAAAGGTCAACGTCGGTAATCCGACCTATATTGTAATCTTGATCAGCCAAATTTTTACCCTCCGTTCTTCACTAAACATCCAACTCGGCGAAGGTGGCATTGTCCTCGATAAATTCCCGTCGAGGCGCAACCTTGTCCCCCATCAACATGCTAAACACTTGGTCAGCGTTGATGGCATCCTGAGCATCGACCCGTAAGAGCCGCCGGTTTTCCGGCTTCATGGTCGTGTCCCAGAGCTGTTCGGCATCCATTTCACCAAGCCCCTTGTACCGTTGAATCTGAGGCTTTGGTGCGGGTGGCAATTGCCCTAATAATTCTTTCAATTCATCATCGGAATCCAGGTAACGTTGCATCTTCCCTTGCCGAACCCGATACAGGGGTGGGCAGGCGATGTACACGTAACCGGCATCCAACAATGGCCGCATGTAGCGGTAGATCAACGTCAACAACAGCGTCCGAATATGGGCACCATCGACATCGGCATCGGTCATGATAATTAATTTGTGATAGTTAGCCTTCGACACGTCAAAGTCGGAGCCGAAACCCGTTCCCATGGCGGTAAACATCGAACGAATTTCTTCGTTCGCCAGAATCCGGTCCATAGAAGCCTTTTCAACGTTCAAAATCTTCCCCCGAATTGGCAGGATGGCTTGAGTCAACCGCGACCGGCCCTGCTTAGCAGAACCACCGGCAGAATCCCCTTCGACAATGAACAATTCGGAAATGGCAGGGTCCTTAGACGTGTTATCGGCTAATTTCCCAGGCAGGTTGGAGATTTCCAACCCGCTCTTCTTCCGCGTCACTTCTCGAGCACGCTTAGCAGCGACCCGCGCCTTAGATGCCAACGTCCCCTTGTCCACAACCTTGCGGGCAATGTCAGGATGTTCCATCAGGTAGCGCATAAAGTGGTCGGCGAACGTGTGATCCACGGCCGTCCGGGCATCGGAGTTCCCTAACTTGGTCTTGGTCTGACCTTCGAATTGGGGATCCGGATGCTTCACGGAAACCACAGCGGTCATCCCTTCACGAACGTCATCCCCGGTCAGGTTAGGCTCGTTATCCTTCATCAGTTTATTTTGCCGAGCGTAATCGTTCACGACCCGGGTCAACGCACGTTTGAATCCCTCTTCATGGGTCCCACCTTCATAGGTGTGGATGTTGTTGGTAAACGTCAACAGGTTGTTGTGGTAGTCGTCCGTATACTGCAAGGCCACTTCCACGGTAATCCCGTTTTCTTCACCTTCAACGTAAATTGGGGGTTCAAATAATGTTGTTTTATTTTCGTTTAAGTAGTCAACGTAATGGCGAATCCCACCTTCATAGTGGAAATCATCTTCAGTTGGCGTTTCTGGGCGTTCGTCACGAATCGTGATCCGTAAACCTTTGTTCAAGAAGGCCAGTTCACGAACCCGGGTCGTCAACGTCTTGATATCAAACGTCGTCGTTTCCCGGAAGATATCTGGGTCCGGCAAGAAGTGCACGATAGTTCCGTGACGATCTTGGTCCAGGCCCTCTTCCATGACATACATTGGCTTATCAACGTGGCCACGTTTAAAGGTAATCCCATAACGTTTGCCGCCCCGAATAACCTGAACCTCCAGGTGAGTCGACAGGGCGTTAACGACGGACGCACCGACCCCGTGAAGTCCCCCGGAGACCTTGTATCCGCCACCGCCAAATTTACCCCCGGCATGCAGGATGGTATAAACCGTCTCCAAAGCGGGCTTCCCCGTTTTTTGTTGCGTGTCGACAGGAATCCCACGACCGTTATCAGAAACAGTAATACTGTTATCCTTTTCGACCGTGACATGAATGGAATCCGCAAAGCCAGCTAAGGCTTCATCGATCCCGTTATCCACAATTTCCCAAACCAAGTGATGGAGACCTTGGGCACTGGTCGAGCCAATGTACATCCCGGGCCGTTTCCGGACCGCTTCGAGGCCCTCTAGGACCTGAATTTGGCTGGCATCATATTCTCTGGCTTGTTCTGCCTTGGTTTCGTGTTCTTTATCAGCCACTGCTTAATCCTCCTTTGTTGCCGGATCGCCACTGGGGGCAGATCCATCCGCCACCACCGTCCCGTTAGCCACATGAAAAATGGTCGGGTCTTTAATCAGCTGGCGGGTAATCCCGCTCAGACTGGTGGTGGTAATAAACGTCTGTACTTTATCCTGGATAGCCTTCAGCAGATGGGTCTGCCGGGCATCATCCAATTCAGAAAGGACATCATCAAGTAACAAGACCGGATATTCTCCGGTCTCTTCTTTCATTAGGTCAATCTCAGCGAGCTTGACGCTTAACGCCGTGGTTCGCTGCTGACCCTGGGAGCCGAACGTTTGCACGTTCTTCCCGTTGACCCGAAAATGCAGATCATCTCGGTGCGGGCCCACCAGAGTTGTTCCTCGGTAGAGCTCCTTGTCCTGATGTTCTTTATAAAGCTGCGTTAGCGCCGCACAAATGGTATCCGGGTCCGTCAATTGGTCCTCTGGTACCTGGGTCGCGTAGTGAAACGTCAGCTCTTCTTTTTGCTGAGAGATCTCGGCGTGAATCGCCTGCGCCCAGTGCTCCAGCTTATGTAACATCCGCAGCCGCTGGGCAATGATCTCCGCACCATACGCGGCCAGTTGGTCGGTTAAGACCGACAAAAACAACAGGTCACGATTTTGCTTATGCTGTAAATCCTTGAGGTACCGGTTCCGTTGCTTTAGTAGCGTCCGGTACTGACTCAAGTTATACAGGTAGCGCGGATTCATCTGGCCAAACTCCATGTCCATGAAGCGCCGCCGAACAGTCGGGGCACCTTTGACAATGGCGAGATCTTCCGGTGCAAACAAAATCACATTGAGCTGGCCGATATATTGTGACAGTCGAGCCTGCTCAAGGTGATTCACTTTGGCGCGCTTACCTTGACGTGAGAACGTTAATTCTAGGGGCACCGACCCCACCGACTTCACGACTCGTCCGCTAACCTTCGCCGTTTTGGCTTCCCAGTTAACGAGGTCGTGATCATTGGCCGTTCGGTGACTTCGCGTCAACGCAAGAACGTAGATTGCCTCTAATAGATTGGTCTTGCCCTGCGCATTTTCTCCCAATAAGACGTTAATCCCGGGTCCTAACTCGAGATCAGCACTGGGATAATTCCGAAAATGCTGCAGCTGCAGTTCTTGCAAATACATTATTCACCCTGCTTTGAGCGTATAAAAAATAATCCTGTACCAGGTACTTCCACCGTATCACCAGGATACAGCTTGCGGCCCCGCCGGTTGTCCGGCTCGTCGTTGATATTAACGGTGTTTTCCCGCAAATACCACTTGGCTTGACCGCCAGTACTGATAATGGATTCTTCTTTGAGTAACTGGCCTAAAGTAATGTAGGGCGTCTCAATGAAAACTTCTTTTTTCACAATTTCACCCCTCTATATTCTTCTTTTATATTATACCGCATTTTAGGGAAAAGTACAGTTTAACTGCTTGATTTTTGCGTTCTCAGCCGATTTAAGCCCTTCCTGATATTTTTGGTAAAAAACCGGTAAATTTGCTCTAATCAAAAAATAGCGGCCTTTTAACGATTTTTTTGTTTTTTCAGGCTTTTTTTCAAGCTTTTCTGAAAGTTGCTGAAAATCACGAAGCATATGCGCACGCAAGTAACGAATTTCACGTGGAAATTGTTGAGATTTTGACGTTGTTTTCAGAAATTGTGACTGTTGTAGTTGAATTTCGCGTTTTTGAGGGTGTTTTCTGATTCACTCTCGTTTTTGATACGTGCTATTTGAGAGGTCTGGGTGATTTTCTCTATTTAATTGACGATGGCCTAGCTTATTTTGGCGTGCTGCCATTGTTAAGCGTTTGTGGGAGAAGCGCTTTTCCTTCCTTTGGGTTGATTTCGATTTATTTTCTCGGAACCTTCTCTCTAATTTTATTCTGAGTTCGAGACTTTCCTCTAATTTCACATTGCCGAAACGTGCTCCACAAGACAGACTCCTGCGCTTAACCCCAATAAGGAAAAAGCCAAGTTCGGGCTTTCCACTATGATTTTTTACTAGTTCAAAGACTTTCCTTCTAATTTCACGTTGCCGAAACGTGCTCCACAAGGCAGGTCCCTGCGCTTAACCCCATTAGGCAAAATCCAGGTCCGGGATTTTCTGCCTAATGACGTTAATGCTCAGGACCTAACCGCCTTGTTCCGCACTCTTTTTTACAAAAAAAGCGCCACCCCTTTTGAGGTGACGCTCCGTTAGTTTCTAAATTTAGAAAGTCCGTACCGGTGTGATCAGTTGAATAAAGTTGCTGGTATCTTCCGTTGGAACCAACGTGAATGGCCGTAATGCTGACGTAAAGGCTACGCGGATCGTCGTTTGACCGAATGACCGTAAGGCATCCTTCATGTAGTCAGGGTTAAAGGAAATTTCGAGGTCGTCCCCGGTAATTTCCTTAGGATCCAAGGCTTCTTCAACATTCCCGACATCTGGGGAGTTACTGAAGATGGTGACCTGGTTGTCCGCTGGCGTCAGCGTCAGCTTAACCACGTTGTTCCGGGATTCGTGAGACAACAGTGAGGCCCGTTCAACAGCTGCCAATAATTCTGGCGCTTCGAATTCGACCGTCGTCGAGGCATCCTTTGGAATCAACCGTGAGGTGTCTGGGTAGTTCCCTTCCAGTAAGCGTGAGTAGAACGAGGTGTCCCCTAGTAAGAACAACACCTGGTTTTCTGAGAACTGCATCTTCACGTCGCTGTCATCGTCACCAATCATCCGAGAAAGTTCAGTCAAACTCTTCCCAGGAATGATCACATCAAAGGCTGCACTACTTGGCGTAGGTAGCTCAATCTGACGTTGTGATAACCGGTGACTATCCGTGGCGACCGCCAAGAATTGATTGTCAGCCAACACAAAGTGAACCCCGGTCAAGATTGGGCGACTTTCTTGGTTGGAAACGGCAATGACCGTTTGGCTGATCAATTCCTTGAAGACGGCACCAGACAACACAACGGAATCTGCAGCGTCAACCTCTGGCAAGTGCGGGTAGTTGTTGGCATCTTGCCCGTTAATATTAAAGGCTGCGGACCCGGACGTAATCTCTGTTTGGAATGCGTCCTTAACCGTCACCGTCATGGTTTGTTCTGGCAAACGTTTAACAATTTCACTGAAGAAACGAGCCGTTAAAACAATGGCGCCTGGTTCATCAATGGTTAAGCCAATATCTGGATCATCCGCCCGAATCAGAGATTCGATTGAAATGTCAGCGTTCGAACCAGTCAATAAGAGGCCCGCATCACTAGCAACGATCTTGATCCCCGTTAAAATGGGAATTGTGGTCTTAGACGAAATGGCCCGTGACACATTGTTGAGTTCCTTAATGAAGGCCGCCCGGTTAATGGAAAATTTCATAAGATGAGACACTCCTTTTTAGTGGTGCGTAGTTTACTTAATTAAAAGAAAAAGACAGTAGCCGTAGTAGAGCAGTGTATTCTGTGGATAACTTGACGAAATAGCCTGTGTTACTAGCTTTTCCACCTGTGGATAACTTGTGGAAAACTTTAGAGCTATTCTCTTTTTATCCACACGCTCTGTTAGCCATACGTCTATCATACCCTAGTTGGTCACAAAAAAACCGTCGCGAGTCTGCTAACTTGTCGCGCTGACTCGGACGGTTTCGTCCTAGCGCCGCAATTCATCTTTCAGATTATCGATGTCCTTTTGCAATTCGGCATCGGTCTTCAGTGAATCCTGGATTTTATCGTAGGCGTGGATGACCGTGGTATGGTCTTTACCGCCAAATTCGTTCCCGATACGTGGGAGTGACGCTTCCGTCAATTCACGTGACAGGTACATGGCGATTTGACGGGGCATGACAATGGCCTGCTTGCGTTTCTTTCCTTTCAAATCCTTGAGAGACACGTGGAAGTAGTTTGCCACACGGTCCTGAATGACCGGAATCGTGATGGCATCCGTGGCGTTGGCCAAGTTGAGGCTCTTGAGCGCTTCAGCGGCTAGGTCAGTCGTGATCGGTTGATGCATCAACTGATGGTAGGCTTGAACTCGGGCCAATGCGCCTTCAAGTTCCCGCACGTTAGAGTCGATTTGCCCGGCGATGTAGCTTAGCGTGTCGTCGGGGATGTCGATCTGATCGGCGTCGGCTTTGTTGCGGAGAATGGCGATTCGCGTTTCCAAGTCCGGTGGTGTAATGTCGACCGATAAGCCCCAAGCAAACCGCGAAACGAGGCGGTCCTGCAACTTAGGAATTTCATTTGGTAGTCGATCGGAAGTCAGGACGATCTGCTTCTCATCATCATAAAGCGCATTAAATGTATGGAAGAACTCTTCTTGGGTTCCTTCCTTATTAGCGAAGAACTGAATATCATCGACCAGTAGCAGATCAACGTTACGATACTCCTGACGGAACTGCTCCTGCGTCCGGGTTTGAATCGCATTGATAAAGTCGTTCGTGAAGGCTTCGCTAGTGACATATTTGACCTTGGTATCCGGGCGATCTTCAAGCATTTTGTTGCCGATCGCATGCATCAAGTGGGTTTTACCAAGGCCCACGCCACCGTAGAAGAACAGCGGATTATACATCACGCCGGGTTCTTCGGAGACAACTAAGGCCGCTGCGTGGGCCATTTGGTTGCCTTTTCCGATGACGAAAGTGTCAAAAGTGTAGCGGGAGTTCAGCGCGGTTTCCTTCATGAAAGTCGGTGTTGGCTCAGCAGTGGCCGGTTCCTCGGGGGTCGCGGTCTTTGCTTTGCGAGTTGCCTGTTGTTGGCGTTCGCTTTCGATGATCAAAATCGGCTGAATATCTTCGTGAGCGGCTTGGTATGCGTATTCTACCAATTGCTGGTCCAGGTGTTGGTGGGTCCAGTAATCACGATGCAGGGGTGACGGGAGTTCCAACGTTAACTTGTTGCCATCTAAGGCAATCGGCTTGGCAGTTTCAATCCAAGTCTTGTAGGTCGTTGGTGTGTTATTCTCCTCGAATAACTCCTTGATATCAGTCCATAAAGTTACCATATCTGGCACTGATGTATCCCCCTATTAATTATTTAGATAGTCATTTCCCATTTGGGCGTAAGACCCCCAAACGAAAACGTAAGTCCAGTGTAGCATGAAGAAAAAAAGTTTTCCACAGGGTATTTTGAACTGTGAATAATTGTTTCACAGAAAGTGGATAGAGTTATCCACAGGCAGTCGAATGTCTGTGGATGGTTTTTAACAATTTGAGTTATGCACACCCGTCTGTGGACTTAAAACGTGACATTGACAAGTGTTTCACAAGTTATCCACAGAATCCACTGAACCTAGAAAAGCAAAATAAACAGGCTGTGGAACGGTGGATAACCGAGTGGGAAAGTCTGGAAAAACTTTTTAACAATTTTAGAGTTATCCACAGCCAAAGTGCATGAAACAAATTTCTTCGGGGAGAACTTTTTTATGGAAATTCAAAGTTCCTATTTCCATTCCGCCGAATTTATGCTAATATGTTCAGGAAATGCATTTAGTATTTGTCTGGCTCCACCAGATAAAAAATAGTCATAGTTAAGAGAGGAGATTTTACGATGAAGCGCACTTTCCAACCAAAGAAACGTCACCGTTCACGTGTCCACGGCTTCCGCAAGCGTATGAGCACTAGCAATGGCCGTCAAGTATTAGCACGTCGCCGTCAAAAGGGACGTAAAGTATTGTCTGCATAGGCCGCTGATAGTTCAGTGGTCTTTTTATTTTATCTGCGAGAAGACTGGGACCCTAATCTCTCGCGGACTGTTCAACAAATCGTTGAGAATTTTGGAGATGCACCATGCGAAAATCTTACCGCATTAAGAAAGAAGCGGAATTTCAGCAGGTCTTTGAAACCAGAAATTCGGTCGCAAACCGGCAATTTGTGGTGTATTCAATGGAAAAACCTGATCAATTACATTTTCGAGTTGGCATTTCGGTCGGTAAGAAAATTGGGAACGCGGTCCACCGTAATTGGGTGAAGCGCCGGATTCGGCAGAGTCTACTCGAGTTAAAACCCTACCTCAAACAGGATGTGGATTTTCTCGTAATTGCTCGGCCCCGGGCGGACGGCATTTCCATGACTGATGCGAAGAGCAGCCTGATTCATGTTTTGAAACTGGCAAAACTGCTGGATTCCAACTATAGCGAGGAATAAAAGTGAAAAAGTACAAACGTACCCTACTTATGCTAGGTATTGTGAGCTTAGTCTTTATCCTTTCCGCTTGTAGCAATGCACCAATCACCAATCATAGTACTGGGATTTGGGACGGCTGGATCGTTCTGAACTTCTCCCGGGCAATCATTGGGTTGGCCAACATGTTCGGCGGGAGCTACGGTATCGGGATTATCATCTTTACGGTTATCGTGCGGATTATTTTACTCCCACTGATGATTTTCCAGACCCGGAGCATGCGGAAGACGCAGGACTTACAGCCACAATTAAAAGCTTTACAGAAGAAATACTCCTCAAAAGATCGCGAAACGATGCAAAAGATGCAGGCCGAACAGCAAAAGCTGTATTCGGAAGCGGGCGTTCACCCCATGTTGGGTTGCCTGCCTGCCGTCGTTCAGTTGCCAATCATCTGGGCGTTGTATCAAGCTATCTGGCGGACGGCCGTTCTGCGGTCTGGGAGCTTCCTGTGGTTGCAATTGGGCCACAAAGACCCGTATTTCATCCTACCTGTCTTGGCTGCTGTTGCCACGCTGATTAGTTCGTGGTTAAGCACCAAGTCAATGCCAGAGTCCAACTCAATGAGTACGATGATGATCGTCGGGATGCCGGTAGTGGTCTTCTTCACTGCCCTGAACGTGCCATCATCACTGTCCTTATACTGGACGATTTCCTACGTGTTCCAAGTTGGCCAAACCTTGTTAATTCAAAATCCGTGGAAGATTCAAGCGGAACGCGATGCCAAGGAAAAGGAAAAGAACGAACACGAACGCACGGTCAAGAAAGCAATTCGACGTGCAAAGCAAAGCAAACGCAAGTAAACAGTTAGCATAAATGCATTTTATTGGCGCAGGACTTCGGTTCGGCGCCTTTTTTGTACAGAGAGTGGAGCAAGGCGATTAGGTTCTGAGCATTAGGGAGCTAAGGTCTTCTGTTCGGCCTCGCCGGACAGGAGGACTTATCTTTCTAAGCGGAAGAACCTGCCTTGCGGAACTCGTTTCGACCAGAGTGTGAAAGAGGGTGGTAGGTCCTGAGCATTAACGTAGATAAGTGCCAGCTTGGCGGAGCCGAGCCGGTGCTTATCTGGGTTAAGCGCAGGGACCTGCCCGACTGAACACGTTTCAGAGGCCGCATATTTCCCAAGTGTTCTGGCGAGAGCAAGTCCGGTTCTCTAAGCTAGAACGGCTACTAACAACTTCAGCGGGCCAGCCCAATCCGCATTCCCCAAAAACACACAAAGCCCGCCCAGCACACTAATACCTAATACATTTCTCAAAACAACTCGCACCATTTCGCGTTTCTTAACAGCGTCTCAGAGTCTCATCTTCCCAATCATTTTCAGACTGAATTACGGGGTGCGTCGCAAGCATTATGGTATACTGAATTTTAGCGAAAAAGACATGGAGGAATGGACGATGACAATCTACACGGGCAAAACGGAAGAGGCAGCGATTGCAGCGGGGTTAACCGCGCTCAACAGTCGCCGCGACCAAGTGGTAATTAAGGTGGTCGCCACTCCGCGGAAGGGTTGGCTGGGAATCGGTCGGCGCGATGCCATGGTGGATATTGTCCTAAAGACGGTTGCGGAAGATTCATCCGCCGCACCAGCGCCAGAATCAGCAGCGTCAGTGGGGAGTTCAACGGCTTCAATGAGTTCGGCAGTTGCTTCAGTAGCGCCAGTAGCCGCCGCACCAGCTGCGGCGGCGACGTCAGCCACAGCAGAACCCACAGTGACCCCTCAGGAGCGCCGTAAGCGACGTGAGGCGGCCATCGAAGCTGTTCAGGACTACTTGGCAACCATCGTCGAACAACTGGGCATAGACGCCACGATAGACGTTGAATCGGGTGCGCACCGCCAAGTCCGGTTGGTCTTTACCACGGATAAGGAAGGACTCCTGATCGGCAAGCACGGTCGGACCATCAACGCCTTACAGAGCTTGGCCCAACTATTTTTGAATCATCACGGTGCTGCTCACGTGGAATTGGAGCTGGACGTTGCGAACTACCGGGAACGGCGTGCGGCTACGTTAGGTCGCTTGGCGGAGAGCACAGCACGTGAGGTCGTCGCGACCGGGAAACCCATTTATTTGGACCCGATGCCATCGTTTGAACGCAAGCAGATTCACGCCGTGTTGTCGAAGAATCGCTACGTCACGACGTATTCTGCGGGGAAGGAACCCCATCGCGCGGTCGTCATCGAACCGGCATAAGTTTCGTTTGACAAACGCGCCGTTACCCCTTATAGTGAAGACAATCATTCTTATCAAGTTTACGATAAAGTAGTGAAAGTACTTTATCCACGCACAGTTAGGTGGCGTGGAGTAGGTGCTTTTTTTTATGGCGTTAAATGATACGCCCGGGGTGAGCGCTTGCAACGTTAGCCGTTTTAGCACAGCATCACGTGACGAAAACCGAAACTTGTTTAAGACAATTCAGACAGTAGGAAATATAAAAGGAGGATGGCTCATGACAGTCACCACAACAGAATTTGATACGATTGCAGCAATCTCGACGCCGCCTGGTGAAGGTGGGATCTCGATTATCCGGTTGAGCGGTGAGGAAGTCTTCGACGTTGCCTGCAAGCTATTCAAGGGCGCAGACTTAACGAAGGTTGGGACGCACACCATTCATTACGGCCACATCATCGACCCCGAAAATGGGGAAGAAGTGGATGAGGTCATGGTTACGGTGATGCGGGCCCCCAAGACCTATACCAAAGAAGATATTATCGAAATCAACTGTCACGGTGGTATCGTGGCTACGAACCGGATCCTTCAGTTGTGCCTGAGCTACGGCGCACGGTTGGCCGAACCCGGTGAATACACTAAGCGGGCCTTCTTAAATGGTCGGATTGACTTGACTCAGGCGGAATCCGTCATGGATCTGATTCGGGCCAAGACCGATAAGTCGATGAAGGTCGCCTTGAACCAATTAGACGGGGATTTGTCGAAATTGATCAGAAATCTTCGTCAGGATATCCTGGATGCGCTGGCTCAAGTTGAGGTCAATATCGACTATCCCGAGTACGATGACGTGGAAACCATGACGACTAAGATGTTGCTGGAGAAGGCCCAAGAGGTCAAGCAACAGATCAAGACGTTGCTGGCGACCGCTAAGCAGGGAAAGGTCCTTCGTGAAGGCCTTGCCACGGCGATTGTCGGGCGGCCTAACGTGGGGAAGAGTAGCTTGTTGAACCACCTGCTCCACGAAGACAAGGCCATCGTGACTGACGTCGCTGGGACCACACGGGACGTGATTGAAGAATACGTCAACGTCAAGGGCGTGCCGTTGAAGCTGATCGATACGGCCGGTATTCGTGATACAACGGATAAGGTCGAGAAGATTGGGGTCGAACGGTCACGAAAGGCCATCAACACGGCTGATTTGGTCATGCTGGTCTTGAACGCCAGTGAGGCCTTAACGACCGAGGATATGCAGTTGCTGGACGCTACGGCTGACACGCAACGGATCTTAATTTTAAACAAGACGGACCTGCCACAGAAGCTGGATATGTCGGTGTTGAAGCAATCTGCCGGTGACAGCCCAATTCTTGAAACCTCCATCTTGAAGAGTTCAGGGTTGGATAAGCTGGAGGAAACGATTGCCCATCTTTTCTTTGATGAGGGAATCGAATCCAGCCAAAGTACGGTGATGGTGACCAACGCCCGGCACATCGGGTTATTGCATCAAGCCAGTGACGCCTTAGACGACGTCATGCACGGGATTGCTGCGGGGATGCCCGTGGATCTGGTTCAGATCGACATGACCCGGGCCTGGGACTTGCTCGGAGAGATTACCGGGGATAGTTACCAAGACGAGCTGCTCGATCAGCTGTTTAGTCAGTTCTGTTTAGGAAAATAGCGTTAAATTAAAACCACAAAGAAACCGCTTGACCGCCGCTACGACGATCGGGCATGGAGGGAAAGAACCATGACTGAAGTAATTGAATATCCGGGACAGGACTTCGACGTTATCGTTGTCGGAGCCGGTCATGCCGGTAGTGAAGCGGCACTGGCCGCAGCCCGGATGGGCAACAAGACCTTACTGATGACGATTAACCTGGATATGGTGGCATTTATGCCATGTAACCCATCCGTTGGGGGTCCAGCTAAGGGAATTGTCGTCCGTGAAATTGACGCCTTGGGTGGCGAAATGGGTCGCAACATCGACAAGACCTACGTTCAGATGCGGATGCTCAACACCGGGAAGGGCCCAGCCGTCCGTGCCTTACGTGCCCAAGCCGATAAGCACGCCTATCACGCTGAAATGAAGCACACCATCGAACGCGAACCCAACTTGACCTTGCGTCAGGGGATCGTGGACGATTTGATCGTGGAAGATGGCGCCTGCAAAGGGGTTATCACCAACACCGGTGCGCGTTACCGGGCTAAGGCCGTGGTCATTGCGGCCGGAACCGCAGCTCGAGGCAAGATCATCATCGGTGAGTTGATGTACTCCTCTGGTCCTAACAACTCGCAACCAGCCAACAAGCTGACGGCCAACTTACCTAAGTATGGGTTTGACCTGGAACGCTTTAAGACTGGGACGCCACCACGGGTCGACGGGAACACGATTCATTACGACGAGACCGAAGAACAACCTGGGGATAAGGAGCCGAACCACTTTAGCTTCACGACGCCAGATAGCGCCTACCTTGATCTCAAGAACCAATTGTCTTGCTGGCTGACTTACACGAACCAAAAGACGCATGAGATCATCAAGGCTAACCTCAACCGCGCCCCAATGTTTACGGGTGTTATTGAGGGTGTCGGTCCGCGTTATTGCCCATCGATCGAGGACAAGATTGTTCGGTTTGCTGACAAGCCACGCCACCAACTCTTCTTGGAACCAGAAGGCCGGAACACCGACGAATGGTACGTTCAGGGGCTTTCAACGTCTATGCCAGAAGAAGTGCAACAGAAGATTTTGCACTCTATTCAAGGCCTCGAAGACGCGCAAATGATGCGGCCAGGTTACGCCATCGAATACGATGTCGTTTCCCCTTACCAATTACGGCCAACTCTGGAAACCAAGCCGTTGAAGAACCTGTTTACAGCGGGCCAAACCAACGGGACTTCCGGTTATGAAGAAGCTGCTGGCCAAGGCCTGTTAGCCGGGATTAACGCCGGTTTACGGGCACTGGGTAAGCCTGGCTTCACGTTGAAGCGTTCCGACGCCTACATTGGTGTTATGGTCGACGACCTGGTAACTAAGGGAACCAAGGAACCTTACCGTCTGTTGACGAGTCGGGCCGAATACCGCTTGATCTTGCGTCACGACAACGCTGATTTGCGTTTGACGGCCAAGGGTCATGAACTGGGCCTGATCAGCGACGAACGCTACGATGCTTTCTTAGCTAAGAAGGCCGCATTACAGGCTGAAATTGACCGTCTGAACAGCATTCGGATTAAGCCAAACGATGCCATCAACGCCTTCATCGAGAGCCACGGCGACAAGCCATTACAAGATGGTGTGTTAGCCGCAGTCTTCCTGCGTCGGCCATACGTGGATTACAAGACGTTGCTGCAGTTCATCCCAGCACCTGAACAACCAGTGGACCGGCACATCGTGGAAGAAATTGAGATTTCACTGAAGTACGCCGGTTACATCAAGAAGGCTGAAGCTAACGTGGCAAAGCTAAAGCGGATGGAAGCCAAGGCAATTCCTGATAACATTGATTACGATGCAATCGATGGCTTGGCAACCGAAGCGCACCAGAAGTTAAAGAAGATTCAACCTGAAACGTTGGCACAAGCAAGTCGGATCAGTGGGGTCAACCCAGCTGATATCGCGATTTTGAGTGTGTACATTGAACAGGGGAAGATTGCCAAAGTGAAGTAAAAATTTGGCGCTGACTGTTTGTTGGCACAGGTTTTGTTAATGTAAATTTGAAGACAAGAAGAGGCTCGCGGTATCAAAAACGCGAGCCTCTTCTTTTATTATCATTGGATTAATTATTAATGATTATTATTTAATTAATAACAAAGATACGAAATCTTTACACGTTCTTTGCAGAAACCACATACAGACTTGTTAAGCTGATTGCTGTAGTGAGACAAGTGCCCGCCACGCAATCGGTTCTATGAAAGGTCAATGCCGCCAGTGCATCGAGTGGTTTCTTTCGTGTGGGAGCGAAAGTGTCGTCTGCCACGGGGATGTGACATGGGCGGACGATAGTTGGCCAGAAATCACAGTAAAATTTCGGTAAAATTGAACTCTGGAGAATATCATTAAGATCATTGGGAGTTTTTACATATGCGAATGAGCTTGTTGAGCCTGGGGATTATTCTGGTCGTGATCAGTCACGGTCTGTACCACTATACGTTGCGTCAGCCGCAACAGGGCGTTGTGCGGCAAACGCGGCGAAGCGTTGTCGTGTATCATGGCTTCTTGTATCTCGGTCTGGCGTACGTCGCAGTAGGGCTATGGCGACCGGTATGGTTGAATCCACGAGTCATTGGTCTGCTGCTATTGGTGGATGGTATTGCCCTTGCCACGAGCTACTATCAGCATCGTCACCGGCAATATCCAGCCGGTATGCAAGCATTGTGGCGGCGACAGGCGTGGTACTTGATTGGCAGTCAGATTCTGCTGGCAGTTGTCTTACTGGGGACGTTGGCGACTTTGCCGGCGTAGTGACATGTAGATGGTCATTCGGAGAACCCGTTAACGCTGAACAACCAACGCTAACGGGATTTTTTAAGTTATGGGGGACAAATGATGAAACGTTATTCACCAGCAGCCGCGCAGCAAGCACTGCTACAGATTTTAGATGAAGTGAATCATAAGCAAGAGACGGTTGTCGTGACGCCCACAGATGGCAACGATGCTAAATCGGCTGTGATTGTCGCGAAGTCTGAATGGGAAGTACTGAAGGCTGCTTTGGAGACCGCGCAACAACCCGTACAAGATGCGGGTTACCTGGATCTCGATAAGATTGAATGGGGCTAAAAAAAGCCGCGCATCCGTGGGGATAGCGTGGCCAGTTATTAATTTCCACCAAGGATAAATGCTCTACCAATGGAAGCAACTAAGAAAACGATTTGAAGCGTCAGGTCAATCCGATTTAACGGGTTGGCATCGGTCGTACTCTCGAAGACGTTAAAATGCAACATTGCCGTGATTAACGAACTAAAGCAGAGAAAAGCAACGATTTTAGGATCCTGAAGGAACAGCATGGCAAACAGTAGCACTAGCGTTAAAACGATGACGCCAATTTTAGCGGGGGTTGCTGAGAAGCGGGCTTCGGTCATGGGTCTTCACCTCGTTTCGCTTAAATGAGAATATGAGATTTCGGTTATAACTTGTTACCATCATACCAGAAAATCTGGTTAAAGGGGTAAATTAATACTCAAAAGTTAAAATAGTTCCCAATCAAAAATCGCCCGCTAGCATCATCGATTGCTAACGGGCGATTCGTCTATCTAGGCGAGAAGAACATGCTTAAGGGAGGCGTAGGAATCCGCCTCGTAAGTAGGGTGGTAATCAACGGATTTCGCAGCGTGGCGCGGGTTGAACCAGACGCTATCGAGGTGTGCGTTGTTTGCGCCTAGAATGTCGGAATGCAAGCTGTCACCGATCATAACGGTATTTCCCGCGGTCATCGTTGGATATTGCGTGAAGATGGGGGCGAAGAAGCGCTCATCCGGCTTGTCATAACCCACGTCCTCGGAGATGAAGATACTGTCGAAGAAGCGAGTCAGTTGAGAACCAGCGAGCCGATTGAGTTGGATGGACTTGGTGCCGTTGGTCCCGGCAATCACCGTCACGCCGGCACGGGTGAGCGCTGTCAGAAAGGTTGTGGCCCCAGGCAAAGTGTAGTAGTTGTGATCGAGCATGTTTTTGTACTGCTTTTCAACGGCGGGCCCATCGACGGTGACCCCCATCGCGCCAAAGGCTCTGGCAAAGCGGGTATCCAATAGGGGCGCGCGGTCTGCGCCCAGTTCGATTTGATGCCAGACGTCCTGGTTGATCTTAACGTAGGTAGCAAGCCCGCGCTGTACGTCGGTCACGCCATACTTTTGAAGGAGGCGGGTCACGCCTTCATTTTCACCACGGGTAAAGTCGAGGAGGGTGTCATCTAGGTCAATAATTGCGTATTTTTTCATGAGAGCGCGCCTTTCGGATTGGTTTTGTCGATTTTAGCATAGATTCTGGGGATGATAAAGGTAGGAAAGTCACATTCTAAAAACAACGGATTTTTGAATATTGGCGAATAAAATGGGCCGCAACATTCAAAAAAACGCGATTTCTTTAATGTTGCGGGCCAAAAATCTCGTGAACATTCAAAAAACAGCACTTTTTTGAATGTTGACCTCCGAATTTTACCTGAATAATCAAAATAGTTCATTTTTTTGAATGAGAAGATTTGGCAATATTAAAACCGCGTCACCAGAATGCAACGCGGTTTTGTGAAATCAAACATTTTTTGATCGGAACACCTGGCCCAGGATCCAACCTAGAACCACGCCAATCAACGCTGGAACAACCCAGCTAAAGCCTTGTGCAGCTAGTGGTAATTGGTTGTTGAGGGTGAGAATTGCGCGACTCCAGCCAGCCTGTTGTAAGCTGCTGGGGAGTGCCGCTACAGCCGAGAAGATGGCCGGTATCAGTGTGAACAGCATTGCTAAGCCGTATAACCAGCGACTGGTGCCCAATAGTGGTGAGAGCACCGCTAGCACAATCAGGACGATAGCTAGGGGGTACAGGAACATTAGCACGGGTGAGGAGTAGCTGATGAGCTTTGTCAGACCCACATTTGCGAAGAGGCAGGGTAACACGCTGGCAAAGACGATTAACCAGGTGTAGGACAACCGAGGAAACATCTCATGAAAGGTATCCCCAAACGCCGAAATTAGGCCGATTGCCGTCTTCAGGCAGGCAATGATCACAATTAGCGCCAGCAGAATGTTCCCAAACGTGCCGAAGTACTGATTGGCAATCTGTGCCAGGGTGATTCCGCCGTTGGCCGCTGGCGCGAACTTTCCCAAACTCATGGTTCCCATTAGCGCCAGTAGCGTGTAGATCAGACCCATCAGCACGACACTAATGGTTCCAGACTTGATGACGTCCTTGGCAATTTGGCCGGGTTCGGTGACGCCCAGTGCCCGGATACTGTCGATGACGACAATCCCAAATGCTAGTGAGGCCAAGGCATCTAGCGTGTTATAGCCCTCGGTAAATCCGGTTGCCAGCGGACTGGTCGCGTAGGCCCCGCGAGCCGTTGCGGAGAAGCCGCCCATCGGTTTGATGAAGGTGGCTAGAATCAACAGACCAAGTAAAATCAGGAAGGTCGGTGTCAGCCATTTGCCAATGTAGGTCATCAATTTTCCGGGGTTACGGGACAATAGCCAGGCAACGACGAAAAATAAGATGGAGAAACTGGCGAGGACCAGGCCCTGATGCCCGCGACTCACAAAAGGCGCGAGGCCAATCTGATAAGACGTCGTGGCCAGTCGGGGCAGGGCAAAGAATGGTCCCACGGTTAAGTAAAGGAGAATGGTAAAAATGTAGGCGAATGGCCGATTGACCTTAGTCGCCAAATCGAAGACACCCTCACTGCGAGTCAGACCGATCCCAGTAACCCCCAGCAGAGGCAGACCAATCCCAGTTAGGAGGAGACCAATAACCGCCCAACCAACGTTATGGCCGGCTTGTTGACCGAGAAAGACGGGGAAAATCAGGTTGCCGGCACCGAAAAAGAGCCCAAAGAGCATCATGCCGATAAATAGGAGTTCCCGCCAAGATAATCGAGTTTTCAAAGTAATCGCAACTTTCTATAAGCATAAAGTACGGTCGTGCAGACCATAGGTAAGCATATCAAAAAAGGGCCCCCGTGGGAACGGGAACCCTCTATAAATTTATTTATCAGCAACGGTAAAGCGTGTTTGGTGATGTTGTGGGTGTTCAATTTCATCTAAAATTGCAACAGCCATGGTGCCTGCGGAAGTCCCAGATTCCTGGTTGGCGTTGACTAAGAGTTCATCGTCACCCGTCAAGAATGGTGTTGCGTCACCGGGGTGGAAGTTCGCTGCCGGTGATACGCCGACCCAGTTGACGTTGTCTACGTCGCGCAGGAAGTTGAGCTCCTTTAATTGATTCTGTGGAACGCTCAAGAAAGCAGCGGCGTTAGGATCTTTGGCGATATCTTCAACGAACAGATGGTGATCATCCCCGGTTTGAAGGCTACCGGCGCCCAAGATGAGGACGAGGCGTGGTTGCGTCGTTTCGCGTAACTTAGCAACCAGACTCGCTGCGAGATCAACGTGTTGAAAGGCCAGACTCGGTGCGGTTGCGAAAGCATCAACAACCACGTCGGTCGTTGCGAGTTCAGCCGGGGTTAAGGCAAACGCATCTTGTACCTTGGTTGTCAGGTTAGGATTAGTCGGCAACTTGGCGAGCTTTTCCGCCGAACGGGCGAGCGCCGTGACACTGTGGCCACGCTTTAAAGCTTCTGCGACAAGTGCTGATCCGGCCATCCCGGTGGCACCAATAATTGAAATTTTCATGAAAGGACCTCCTGTATTTGCTGCGATCAGTATACCGGTTTTAACGAAGATCACCAACAATTATGGCTCGACGTGGTTGCGGGTGTGGTAGAGTAGGAGAAAACGCCGAGGAGGCACTATCATGAAAAGTGTGGTTCAGGGACAGTTGGTTCATTTAACGGAAATGCGTGATGGGGATGCGGAATGGCTCCAGGATACGCAGTGGGAGCCCGGACTCTTGCGGAATTTGTCGGCCGATGCCTTACATCCATGGACGGCGGCCGAATATACCGAGCTGGCCGCGGACCCGGATAGCGATGACAAATTCTTCTTTATGGTGCGCGCCAATGCCGACGATGGCCTGTTGGGTTGGGTGATTCTTGATGAGATTCAGCTGAAAAATCGGCGAGCGGAGCTAGGGATTGCTTTACCGGTCGCGAGTGATCGCGGCCAAGGCTACGGCGTGGATACGCTCAATACGATCCTGTCGTTTGCCTTCAATGAATTAGGCCTACACAAGGTGACACTGGACGTTAATGCCAATAATCAAGCGGCACTGCGGGCATATACGGCGGTGGGCTTCGTTCGCGAGGGTATCAACCGCGAGGCCGTTTATCAGGACGGACAGTGGCTCGACCTGTATCAGTTTGGCATTTTGGCTAAAGAGTGGTGGACTGTTTCACGTGGAACAATCCCAGACGAAAACACCACCGCGGACAATTAGAGTCGCAGTGGTGTTTCACATGAAACATTTAGGCGTTGGGCCACGGTGAATCGGTTGTGACGTGGGCGTTCAAACCGGCCTGCTCCTGACGACGCTCCTTACGTTGCGCGGTTCGTTGCGGATAGCCAGCACATAAGTAACGTTGTTCGTCGGTGACCGGTGTGACGCCAGGAAGTGGGGCCGTGACGGATTTATCGTCAATGACGTAGGTAATGAAGCAGGTAAAGCCGACGAAGCGGTCGCCAGTCGTCAGGTTTTCTCCAACAATCTTGACGAAGACCTCTAACGAACGTGTCCCGGTGCCACTGACGTAGGCCTCCAGAATCATGGAGTCGTCGAGATGAAAGGGCCGTAGAAAGCTCACGTGGTCGAAAGATGCGGTCACTACCGTTTTGTGGGTGAGGCGAACGGCTGCCACGGAGGCGCTGTCGTCTACCAGGGAAAGAATCTTGCCGCCAAAGACAGTCTGGTGTTCGTTTAAATCTGGTTGAAAGACCCGGTGGGTGGTCACAATGAGCGTGGCATTGCAGGATACGGGCGTAGGTTGAGTTGTCACAGGTGTCACTCCATTCGTTAACAGTTACCTTCATTCTAACAGACTGCAAATTAGGTTACAGTATTATTAACTTTTCGCTATATCTTGGCGGAATCCTAGAGGTCGGGGCGCTGGCTTTGCTATACTGAACCTAAATTAAGCAGGAGGGGTGATCGTGTGAATTATCGTGGCGAACCGTTGGATTTAATTCCAACACTAGACTTGGCACAGACGTATCCATTGTTGGAATGCACGTTGAGCCTGATGCACCCCATTGATGTCGAGCGACTGACGTCGGCGGTTAAGACAACACAGACCGTGGTGCCGCAAATTCTCAGTCGCTATAACCTGCGGCGGAATCGATTCGAAGAGCAACCAGCGAGCATTGACCAAGTCATCACCGAGTACAGTGCTAGTCACGATCCGGGTCGCGGACGGTTGGACGTTTTACAGGGACCACAGCTGAAAATCCAGGTGATTCATTACGCCGATTACGACCAACTGCGGTTGATCATGAGTCGCTTGTTGACCGATGGTGAGGGCTTTAAACACTACCTGTATTTATTGGCGGCGGCCTACGATGGTCAGAATCTGGCGGATTTTGTGAATGAGCGCAGTGTTCGCCGAATTCTGAATTACTTGCGGCATCCCCACCGCCCCATCCCGCAAACGAGCGATGCGCCAGTAGCGGAGGGTTTCCCGCAGTTACAAGGGGATGTTCACCACCATAAGGGTGAGGCCTTGATTCCGCGCGTGGAGAGTCGGCGTTTGCAACAACGGGCGCGGCAACAGGGCGTCACCATGAATGCCGTTCTCCTGTCAGCCTATGCGCTGTCACTGTTTTCTTTAACGGGTGAGCGCCGACTGGTGATTCCGTATCAGGTCGATCTGCGTTTGCAGGGGCCGGTTGCGGCGGCTAACGTGGTGCAAGTGGCTAACTTGACTAGCGAAATGGCGGTGCCAATTATGGTTCAGGACGGGGATACGCTCCAGGACGTGGTGACACGGACGCAGGCGACAATCATCCAATTACGTGATAGCTTAGCTTATCTGGCGCCGTTGGTGGAAATCAACCGGATGAGCCGGGCCCTGCCACCGGAGATCGTACGACGATTGGCTGGAAAGCATCGGGAACAGTCAGCAGTTTCCTTTGCCAACTTTGGCCATGTCGATCACACGCGGCTGAAATTTGGGGATACTCGGGTCACGCAAATCTACTTTGCGGGGACGTATCGCGCCATGCCGAACTTTCAGCTGACGGTGAGCGCCTACCATGAGGCGTGGACGCTGGCATTTAGAATGCTGGGATCGGAACCAGATTATCAATTAGGCATTAAAATTTTAAAGAACGTTGTGGCCCAGTTGAATCAGTGGGATCATGGCAAATAAAAATGCGAGCCTTACCATTTCTGGTGAGACGCGCATTTTTTGATAGAACGGGTTAATTGAGGGCCTTAACGTACTTGGAATTAGCGGTAATGTAGCCGCCAGCGACTCGGTAGCGCAGGGTACCGGCTGTCGTGGTGCTGGTTCCGCGAGAGTAGTCCCAACCGAGTACTTTAAAGATGGCATGGGTCTTCTTCGGGTAATGTTTATTCTTCTGCGTCAGGTTGACCGTAGAATAGCGGTTGACGGCGGTCTTAGCCTGCACTTTGGCAGGAACTTTATACTGACCAGCAGTGACGAAGTGTTTGTTGGCGGAAATGTACTTACCATTTGTGAGAAGAAAACGGGTCGTGGTGTTATGCGTCACGACTTTCTTGACAGCGAGTTGGGTGCCTTGTTTATAGGCCGTCCGCGGTTGCTTGAGTGTAGCGGAATCATAACCGTTGATACCACCAGGGTTGATGACCGTCACGACTTCAGGGGCACTCTCATAGTAAGTCTGAGTGATGTAAGCCGATTGGGTCGTGATGTAGCCCGTCTGACCATAAGTTGCGGAACCCCGATTGGTGTCGCGAACTTGATAGCGCGCGTTGCCGGCCGTGGATTTAGCCGTGCCAATAACGATAAAGGTCGGCTGTTTCAGCTGTGGTTTTTGGACGAACCAGGCCAGTCGACTAGTAGCCGAGAAATCCTTGCTACTGTAAAAACCAATTTTCTTGGTAGCCGTGACGGCAAAGGGCTGAAAGGTGGCAGTGTCGGGTTCGGTAGGAGCTGGTATCGATGGCAAGGGTGGCGTGACGGGATCCGGCGCAATGAGTCGCGCTTCCTCAGTGGG
The DNA here is from genome assembly GCF_003946395.1 of Levilactobacillus fuyuanensis. Lineage (GTDB taxonomy): Bacteria > Bacillota > Bacilli > Lactobacillales > Lactobacillaceae > Levilactobacillus > Levilactobacillus fuyuanensis. The sequence continues at coordinate 36,661 of NZ_RHNZ01000013.1, forward strand.
CTGCCAAACGTAGGTTTCATTAGCAGGAAGTTCTGCGGTGTGAGTGCCATCATATAAATCATAGAGGGCGTCGTTTGTGTAGGTGGTATCGCCTAGTGGGTTGTTGTTAAGGTAACCATTCGTCGGGTCATTGTTTATGAAGTCAACCTTCCCAGTGCCAATGGTTTGCCAAAGGCCAGTGAGATCGGCAGTTGGGCTTGGTCCTGTCAGATGGACGCCAGGATTTATAGTTCCCCAGTCAGGATCAGTAGTGTCTTGAGCTAGAATCAGTGATGAAGGCAATGTGATTTTAGCAATTTGAGGTGAGCCGGTAAACAAATCCGCATAATTGCTGTTGGCCGTAAAACTAAAGTTTGCGAGATTCACCTCGCGTAATTCAGGATTGTTATTGAAAAGGCCACTTACGGAAGATACTGAGTTGTTGGGACCAATAAGATTTGAGAGGTCAACACTGGCTAAGCTAGCATCACGATTAAACATGTTGCTGATGTCGATTGTTGCATTTGGACTAAGATTAAAACTTGGTAGGACTATCGTTGTTAACGCATTATTGGCGGCAAACATGCTGGTCAGAGAGGCAGTGTTACTCAGGTGACTCAAATCCAAATTTTGTAAATTGGTATACTGTGTGACGTTCGTTAGATTAGCAAAGAGGTAAGATGCACTAGGTGTTGCGTCCTGAACGGTCAGTTTACTCGAAATGTTTATCTTGGTGATCAAACCTGCAAAATTAATGTTTGCGGGTGACGTACCATCAGAAACTATGGCAGTCTTTTTTAAATTATAGAGTAATTGTCCTTGCATCGTATTTATAATAGGACCAGATACAATCGGAAGCGTTCCGCCACCAAGGGTCAAGGTCCCATCCTTTAATTCCCATTGGACGAGGGTTCCATCAGCTTGAGAACCCAATGTTCCAGAATAATCAGAGTTAGTAGGACTATCTGCCAGTGCCACGGTGGAATTGTGACTAGCCTCAGGATTAGGAAGGCTATTTTCATAGCCAAATAGAGGACTCAATCCAATCGCAACACCCAAAATAATTAAACCAAACTTCCATTTCATACTGAACGGCGCCTCCCTTGAAGGTGAATGATGAGCTAAACTAATTGATGGACTACATGATTAGAGTATCATTTCACAAGACGAAAAGTTAGCACCTTGACTCGACAGTTTAAGGCTTAAAATGGACCTGACCAAAGATAGACGACCCGCCACGCCTCAGCTAAGAACTATTTATTGGCAATGAAATAGGAGAAAAATACATATTTCGTGTTAAAGTGAGCAAACTAACACAACAAAAAAGGACATCTGGAAGACGCGCCTAGATGTCCTAAATTTCAAATTAAGTTAAGCCTTAGCCGTCTTACCCTGGTACTTCACCAGTCCCAGTGCCCCGGCATTGCAGACGAACAACATGACTGCCATGGCGGCATAGGATTGACCGGTCAGACCGACTAATGGGGAGGCTAAGCCCCCACAGGCGTTCTGTGCCAAGCCGATGACGGCGGAGGCACCCCCGGCGTTCTTGGTGGCTTGGTCCATGATGATCGTGACCGTCAGCGTGAGTAACGCGCCAATCAGGATAACCATGACCAGCACCAAGCCACTGACGACCCAGACATTGGCTGGGAAGAGGAGCGTGACCAGTAAGACCAGACTCACACCCGCCGCAATTGCCAGCAGGCTCGTGACCTGTTGCTTGTTGGAGTACCACCGAGAGAGTTGCCCCGGCAGATTACTGCCGACCACGATGCCCAGCCCATTAAAGGCGTAGAGCAGGCTAAATGTCTGAGGTGCCATCCCGAATCCCGTTTGAAAGACGAAGGTTGAGGCCGAGATGTAGCTGAACAAGCCACCGTAGACCAACCCTGTGGCCATAATCAGGGGCCAGAAGGCTGGTTGAACGACTAACCGCCCCATGGCACCCAACGAGCTTTGGAAGCCCCCTGTTTGACGTTCGCTAACGGGGAGTGACTCTGGCAAGCCCAACGCTACCGCGAGGGCGATTGCCCAGCCGATGACGGCCAGCAGAATGAAGATGGCTTCCCAGTCGACGTAGTGGATCATGAAGCCCCCAATAATCGGGGCGATGATCGGGAACACCCCGTTGACGGTATTGAGTAGCGCATAGAAGCGCGTCAATTTCTTCCCGGAGAAGAGATCCCGGGCAACGGCTCGGGCCATGACTTGGCCGGTCGCGCCCGCCAATCCCTGAACGAATCGGAGAATGATTAATAAGGTAATTGAATGAATAAAGGCCATCGCGAGAGAGACTAGGCCAAAGATCACAAAGCCCGCAATGAGGGGCTTGCGACGGCCATATTGGTCCGAAAGCGGTCCGGCAATCAATTGGCCGAGCGCCAGCCCAATCAGACAGGCCGTGATACTTAGTTGCATAAGTGAGGCGCTCGTGGCAAACTGGGTCCGCATTTGCGGTAAGGCTGGCAGGTACAGGTCAATGGCCAGTGGCCCGGTGGCACTGACGGTCCCCAGCAAAAGTGTGAGCCAGATTTGCCGGCGCCGTGTAAGGATAGGATTCAAAAGCAGTCAGCCCTTTCAACGTATTATAAATTTCGCAATAACCAGGGGTGACGACGCTGGACCGCCACTCTACTAGCAGAATGGCGGTCCAGAACGGTCATTATGTAAGGCAAAGCGTATTGTATCATTATTGCTGGAAACCACTGAATTTGCAAGCCGAAAAGTGACAGGAACCTTGCAATTGCGTCTCAATCTTGTAAATTTTGCGTAAAGCTTGGGACTTTGAGAAGGTTAATGATATGATGAAAAGCGTCCCTGCTAACTAAAATAAATGTTCGTAGCGCGGCGGGTGGTGTATGATAATAACATAATTAGTGATTCCCGAAAATAAGGAGTGCCATCATGAAAAACTTAAAAAACTTAAAGGAAATTTTGAGTTGGATTGTGCCAGTCGTCATTGGGTTAGCGATTGCCTTAGCCCTCAAACAGTTCGTGTTCACGCGCGTGCGGGTCGACGGACCATCCATGGAGCCTAACCTAAATAATAACGAAAAGGTTTTTGCCTGGAAGATGTCGAAGGTCAAGCATCTGAGTGTCATCGTCTTCGATGCGCACGGTGAAGATCCCGCTGCCAAGGCCAATACCAATTACGTCAAGCGGGTCATTGGTTTGCCAGGGGACTCTGTAAAGAGCAAGAATGGTTACATCTACGTGAATAACAAGCGGGTCAACCAGAGCTTCATCAGCACCAGCGAGCGGACTTCCGGAACTGGAAATTGGACGTTAGCCAGTCTCCAACGCCAAAACGATTGGCAAGGCGGTAACAACGGAAAGATTGCCACGGTTGTGCCTAAAGGCAAGTACTTCGTCTTAGGGGACCATCGAAGCGTGTCTAACGACAGTCGTTACTGGGGCTTCGTCGATAAGGACAAGGTCTTGGGCGTCGTCAAGGTGCCATCCTGGGCTTCTAGTAAGACCAAGCGGGTCAACATCAACTCGCTGGCTTACTAAAATTAGATCAAGCAAGATAGAGCGTCGTCAGTCACAGCCATTGGGGGTTGCGATTGACGGCGTTTTTTAGTAGCGGCGTGATTTATTTGAAGGAGACGCTTACATTTCATAAGAATCGTAGTATCGTAGAACTTATATGAAATGAATTGAGGAGATGAATCCCATCAAGAATACTTTAAAGCAACGGTGGACGGCCTTGATTCTGGGCTTAGTCATCAACGCGTTTGGCAGTGGTCTCACGGTGGCTGCCAATATGGGCGCCAGTCCGTGGATGGCGTCCGAAGTCAATCTGAGTGAGTGGTTTAAGATCGGCATTGGTTGGCCGGTGTTTGTGGTCAGTTGTCTGGCCGCGGTCGCCAATCAATTTTTACTGCGACGTTGGGAACCCCGGCGCTTCTTTGGCGAAATTGGGTTCATGTTTTTCGTCAGCTTCTTCGTCAACTTTTTCACGAACATGTTCTATCGCATGGGCATCCTCAAGCTATCGATGTTTACGCGCGGCTTCCTCGCGGTGGCTGGTGTCACGATTTTCTGTATCGCGATTTCGCTGTACCAACGGGCCAATCTGGTGATGCATCCCAATGACGATACCACGAATATTCTAAGATTCATGTACTGTCATGGTAACGTCCTACATGCACAGCTGTTGAATTTCATTCCGCCGGTCACAATTATCGTGGTCAGCTGGATCGTGACGCACAACCTCTTTGCGATTAATCTAGGAACGGTCTTTGCGTTGATCTTCACCGGGACCATCATTAATCTAACGGATCGGTTTATTTGGCCGAGCCTCAAGCATAACTTTGCGGTCCGGCCGGTCGAGGAGGCGACGAACGATTAAGAATTCAATGCCACAGCGCTGGGTAGCGTTAGTGTTGGGGCTAGTCGTCAATGCGTTTGGTAATGGTCTGTCGGTGGCGTCCAACATGGGAACCAGTCCCTGGACGGCCTCGGAGGTCAACCTGAGTCACTGGCTGGGTACGAGTGTGGGCTTGGCAATTTTTGTGGTCAGTTGTCTGGCGGCGATTGTTAACCAATTGCTGCTGCGTCACTGGGACCTTCCGCGATTATTGGGCGAAATCAGCTTCGTCTTTTTCTTCAGCTATTTCGTCGATATCTTCTCGGGAACCTTTACCAGAATGGGCATCATGCAGTTGCCAGCATGGGGCCGACTCCTGTTGGCAATTACGGGGATCATGATCTTCTGTGCAGCCATCTCGCTATATCAGCGGGCCAATCTGGTCATGCATCCCAACGATGACACGACCAATATTCTTCGCTTTCTCTATTGTCACGATAACGTGGTGGTTGCCCAACTACTGACGTTTACGCCGCCAGTTATTATCATTTTGGTTTGCTGGCTCAACACACATCAATTGTATGCGGTTAACTGGGGAACGCTGTTTACACTGCTCTTTAACGGAACGCTGATCGGTCTGGCGGATCGCTTCGTTTGGCCGCAACTACACCATAATTTCCGGGCGAAACCGGCCCACCGACCAGCTTGACTTTTTTGTTAATTTAGAATATGCTTGCGCACGTAGTTTAGGGAAGGAGGCGGCTCATGGCTACCACAGGAAATGACTCAGACATTGTGAAATGGCTCTCGATTGCCAACCGTTATACACGGATTGCCCTGGATCGGCGGCTACAGCCGTATCGCCTAAATGCCAGCATGTATTACTATATTCTTCGGCTTCACGAGCAGCCCCGACTTACTCAGGACAAGTTGATCAGTCTGACCTATCTTAATCCCAGTAACGTCACGCGGGCGGTGAATCAGCTGGTCAACTTGGGCTATGTGCGCAAGCGTCAGTCTAAGTTGGATCGGCGGGTCTATGAGCTGTCACTAACCAAGCGTGGTGAGCGGCTCTACCCGGAAATTGTCAAGATTCGCCAAGAGGTGGCAGATAACCTGTTGACGGAGATTCCGGCGACGGACCACGATGCTTTGGTCGATCAGATTCGCCAGTTAGCGCTGACGGCGGTCGCCAACGAGACACCGGGACAAGCACAAGATTAAATTAAATGACCTAAAATGGTGGCGTACCGGAAATGGTGCGCCACTTTTATAATCCCCTTTTGTAATCGGTTACAAAAAAGGATTGACAGGAGCCAGTAAGGGTCGTATGCTGGGGTCGTAAATGAGTGAGTGCACACTCACAAAAAAGAACCAGGTCAGGAGGAGTTTACATGGTAACCAACACGATTGATGTGCGGGGCGTGGCGAAGAAGTTCGGCAGTAATCCCGTGCTTAAAAAAATTAGTTTACAATTACCAGTCGGTCAGATCATGGGATTGATTGGTCCCTCGGGGGCTGGTAAGACGACATTGGTTAAGGCAATCCTTGGTATGGAAAAGGTTGATGCCGGGACGACGACAGTCTTAGGGACCCCGATGCCCAATCGCAAAGTCATGCAGCGCATTGGCTACATGGCCCAGAGCGACGCGCTTTATGAGGATTTAACGGCGCGCGAAAATATTCGCTTTTTTGCGGAATTGATGAGCGTTCCCAAGCAGGACTTGGCGGACGCTATCGCACATGCGGCACAGGTCGTGAATTTAAATGACGCCCTCGACCGCCGCGTATCAGCGTATTCCGGGGGGATGAAACGACGACTGTCCCTAGCCATTGCGTTGGTCCAAGATCCAGAATTATTGATATTGGATGAACCAACCGTGGGGATTGATCCCGAGCTACGGCAACAGATTTGGGCAGAATTGTACCAACTCAAGTCGCAGGGAAAGTCGATACTGGTCACGACGCACGTGATGGATGAGGCGGAGCACTGTGATTACCTCATGCTGATTCGCGAAGGGATCGCGCTGGCACAGGGGACCCCGGCGCAGTTGGAAAAGGATTATGATGTGGCAACGATTGAACAAGTCTTTTTGAAAGCGGGGCGGCTACAAGATGAGAGTCATCGCAATCTTTAAACGCGTTTTACGTGAAATGATTCGGGATAAGCGGACGCTGGCGCTGATGTTCCTTGCGCCTCTGTTCATCCTGACGCTGATGTATTTCCTGTTCAATACGAGTTCGGATACCGTGGCGAAGATTGGAGTCAGCCGGGTGGATACGACGGTGGTCAAAGCCATCAAGAATAAGCATGTTAAAATTACGCACTATAGCGCCAACGCAACGGCAAAGGAGAAGGTGCGTGAGGACAATCTGGCCGCCTTCATTAAGCAAAAGAATGGCAAGCTGACGGTGACGTATCAAAACAGCCAGCCTAGCGATTCAGCGTTGGTACGTCAGGCATTGCAGGGTGGTCTAACTAAGATCAAGGTCCAAGCCCTAGCTGCCGCAACGCAAGCGCAGAAAAAGGCCTTGCAACAACAGGCCAAGGTACTGAAGACTCTGGTCGCACAACAGCAGAAGGTGGCAGTCGCTCAGGGAGCCAAAGCGGGTGCAACGCCAGGTCAATCTCAACAAACGAAACTCAAGGCACCCAAGACCTATAGCATCACGAGTCACTATCTCTATGGCAGTTCGGACTCGACTTTCTTTGATACATTCTTGCCAATTCTCTTAGGATTTTTCGTATTCTTCTTCGTCTTCCTGATCTCCGGGATTTCACTGTTAAACGAACGGACGACGGGGACGCTGACACGTCTGCTGGCGACGCCAATCCGTCGTGGGGAGATCATCACCGGCTATCTGATGGGGTACGGACTATTCGCACTGGTTCAGACCGTAATTACCGTGACCTTTGCGCTGACGGTCTTTCAGATTCACATGATTGGGAGTGTCTGGCTGATTCTCTTGATTAACTTTCTCCTGGCACTGGTCGCGTTATCCATGGGAATCTTCGTGTCGACCTTTGCCAATTCAGAATTTCAGATGATGCAATTTATCCCAATTCTCGTGATTCCACAGGTCTTCTTCTCTGGCTTGATTCCGGTCGACCAGATGGCCAATTGGCTGCAGTGGATCGCACACATTTTCCCACTCTACTACGGCGGAAATGCTTTGATGAACGTGGCTACCCGAGGCGTGGGTTTTGCCGGTATTGCCGGAGAGTTAGGTATTCTGATCCTGTTCGCGGTTCTTTTCACCGTTTTGAATGTTGTTGGCATGAAGCGCTATCGGAGGGTCTAAGATGGAAAAAGATACGAGTATTAGTGAGGCTTTTCGGGCTGTCATGGCAGCGAATGGCAACATTCCTCCCAAGCAACAGCAGGTTTTGGCAGCAAGTCTGGAACTGTTTGCCCAGCAGGGATTTGATAATACGACGACTAAGCAGATTGCCGAAAAAGCGGGTGTTGCTGAGGGGACCGTGTATCGGCGGTATAAGAATAAGGATGAGCTGTTAGCCGGGGTGTTAGCCCCCTTTATGACCCAAGTTTTGCCTAACCTGATCAAGGAGTTTGCGCAGCAAGTGGTGGCGCGACCATATCTGACACGTCACGAAATGATCAGCGCCATCGTAGAAAATCGACTCGCCTTCATTAAGGAAAATGGCGCCATGTTGCGGGTCCTGATTCGCGAGATTTCGGTAAGAAATGACTTGAGAAGTCAATTTATCACGCACGCGGGCCCCCTATTGCAGGACAATTTGTTTCCAGTGTTGGACCGGCTAAAGGCTAATGGCGAGCTGGTTGACTGGCCTGATTCCCGGATTGCGCAATTCATGATTGGCACAATGATCACGGAATTGGTGCGAGCCGTTTTGTTGCCAGAGGACGTTTCAACTGCCGCACCTGTTATTATCGAATTTATAGAAAAGGGTTTAGCACCCAAATAAGGGCATTAAGAAAGGTGGCGGATAGCGCCACCTTTTTAGTCGTCACGATGTTTAACTTGCGTCGCGGGATCGATATTAAAGACGTGCTGAGCAACCTGTAGAAAGGCCATCATTTCCGGTGTATTTTCCTTGCTGGATCGGTGAGCCATGATAAGCTGGTAAGTCAGTAATTTTGGATCAAGGTGGATGGCCCGAGCAGTTGAGGCGATAGCGGTCGGTGTTGGCAGGATGGTCCAGCCGGCACCACTTTCTACCAGTTGTTGAATCGTTGAGAGGCTATTCAACGTCAGGGCGGGCTGTAAGAAGAGGTGGTGGTCTGCCATAAAGTGCCGTGTGATTTCGCCCAGTACCATCTGGAGGTCACAACCGATAAAGGGTTGGTGTAGAAGGGACGCTAGTTGTTGGGGATGCGTGATCTGGGGGAGTGAAAAGGGATAGGCCGCTGGCACCAGGACGCTAAAGGATTGGTCGCGCATGATGCGGTAGAAGAACGCACTGTGGTGGGCCGATTTGGGGCCAATATAGATGTCACTTTGGTTGTCGGTCACGGCTTTTTCCGCAGCGAGCGAGGGCATCTCATGGATGTCGAGGTGATACTGGGGATATTCCTGAAGAAATTGACGGACTAATTCTGGGAGAACCTGAGTGGCCATGCTTTCGGACAAAGCAATTGAAAGATGCCCAGATTTAGATTGTGCAAGTTCGTGCATAGTCTGGTCGAGATCACTGAGTTGCTGCTGGATTTTTTGCAAACCAGCCAGGTACTGCGCGCCAGCATAGGTCAGTCGGGTGGGCTTAGTTGTCCGGTCGATCAGTTGGATGCCCAGTTGCTGTTCAGCTTCCTTAATCGTCCGACTGATATAGGGTTGGGAAACAAATAGATGCTGGGACGCAGCGGTGATACTTCCCAGATTTTTAACCGCCGTTAGAATTTCGGCGAGTCGCGTGGTACTAAATGCCATGGTAATCACCTCACTATTAGTATAACCATTCGGTTCTGAAAACGATATCATAAAAGTATTCGACTTTGTGATTTATCGAACTATACTGAGATTAATCAGCTAAGTTTCCTAGAATTAGGTAAGAAAGGTGAGTTCAGATGAGTAAAAAATACAAGTTTCTTGAACCCTATACGTTTGCAAACGGCGTCACGGTGAAGAATCGGGTGGTGATTCCACCAATGACTGAGGCCTCCGGATTTGAGGAAGGGTCAATCACGTCCGATGAGCTTCGCTATTTCCGGATGCATAGCGGTGGCGTTGGGCTGTTCATTTCCCCCGTCGCCAATGTTTCTGTGAGTGGCAAAGGATTCGAGGGCGAGTTGGCTATTACCGATGATCGCTACCTTCCCGGCTTAACGAAGATGGCCAGTGCCATGAAGCAGAACGGAACTAAGGCGATTCTACAAATCTTTCATGCGGGCCGCATGTCGAACTCTAAAATTTTACGTGGCGAACGGCCGGTCAGCGCAAGTTCGGTCGCTGCCGAACGGCCAAATGCTGAGGTTCCTCGTGAATTAACGGGGGATGAGATCAATCAGATTATCACAGACTTTGGTGAGGCTACCCGGCGGGCCATCCAAGCCGGATTCGATGGGGTTGAACTCCACGGTGCGAATACGTACCTGCTCCAGCAATTCTTTTCTCCACACTCTAATCGGCGGACTGATAAGTGGGGCGGCGACGTTGATGGCCGGATGAGTTTCGCGTTGGCCGTGATTAAACGGTGTCACGAGGTGATCCAGCAATATGCCGATCGGCCATTTATTCTTGGCTACCGGCTGTCACCAGAAGAAATTGAGATCCCCGGAATTCGATTGGCCGATACGCTTCATTTGGTTGATGTCCTGTGTGGTCAACCGCTGGATTACCTGCATATCTCGATGGGGTACGCTTGGCGGACGTCACTCAATGACCAGACCGATACGGAACCGTTAATCCTGAAAATCAAGCGGCAAGTCGCTGGACGGTTGCCACTGATTGCCGTCGGCTCCGTTGAAAAGCCAAGCGATGCCGAGAAGGTCATGGATGCTGGCGTCGACTTTGTTGCGTTGGGCCGTGAAATGTTGCGAGAACCCAACTGGGTCCAGAAGGTTGAGACTGATGACGAAGCTGGTATTCGGTACACCATTTCCGAACAGGACCTGGATGAGCTGGGGATTACACCAGCCATGTGGAATTTCTTAATTGTCCGATTGAAGTCAGCAATGCATATCTCAAATCAACCCGATTACGATAAGGACCAATTTGACCATAAATTAGCACCACACGAGGGTGCCTAAATGCTGATGTGCCGCGAAGAGCCTGGAACAAAATTCCAGGCTCTTTTGCTACACAATCTTGCATGGCTGAAACGTGCGCCAAAAGACAGCTGGTTCCGCTTAAAATTGCTAACCAAACAATCCAAGTTCGGGATTATTCGGTTATTGACGTTAATGCTATAGGCTGTTTCCCAATCTTATACAGTCGAAACGTGGGACAGCAGGCAGCTAGCTGTGCTTAACCCCGTAAGGAGAATAATCCAAACCCAGGATTTTTCCCCTTATGACGTTAATGCTCACTAGCTAATCGCCTGCTGTCCCACTCTGTTTTTGATGAGTTGCCAAGATTAATTGCGTCCATCCCGGGAAAGGGTTAGAATGAATTTAGATTAAATTATGAGATTTCAATGATATTTCTTGTAAGCCATTTGAGAGAGGAGTCATTTTATGTCAGAAACTAAGACTGATCATGAATTAACCGCTGCTGAGACGGCGGATTTACACGCTGACCTCCAGCAACAACCAGCGCACGATGTTGTGAGTCGCGCGGTAATTAAAAACGGGGTGCTTGCTGCTGCCGAAGATCCGCAAGCGGCCGTACGCTTGAACCGAACCTTTTCTGTGGAACTCGATACGGGGAAGGTCTCTAATCAAAAGCACTCTGGGCGTTGCTGGTTGTTCTCCACGTTAAACACGATTCGCCATCAATTTGCGGCAAAGTATAACGTGAAGGATTTCGAGCTGTCACAGAGTTACCTGTTCTTCTGGGACAAGGTTGAACGGGCCAACATTTTCTATGACAACATTTTGCGGACGGCGGACAAGCCGCTCGATGACCGGGAAGTGGCGTTCTATCTGAGTCGCCCCGGCGATGACGGTGGTCAGTGGGCTATGGGCGCTGCGCTTGTTCAAAAGTATGGGGTCGTTCCCGCCAGTGCGATGCCAGAATCCTTTAACACTAATGATACGAGTGGCTTTGCAACCACGTTAAACTTGAAATTGCGTAAGGACGCGTTGGCCTTACGGCAGTTAGTGGCCGATGGTGCCAGTGAAGATCAGATTGCGACGACCCGGGCGCAAGCCTTGAAGGAAGTTTATCGGATGGCGGCCTACTCATTTGGCGAACCACCAACCACGTTTGACCTCGAGTATAAGGACGATAAGCACCAATATCACCGCGATGCTGGCCTGACGCCTCAGGGCTTCTTCGAAAAATATTTCGATATTGATTTAGACGACTACGTAGTAATCTCCAATTCACCGGACAAGCCATTTGATCAGTTGTACAGCCTACCTAGCCAGGATAATATCGTAGGTGGTAAGCACATTACCTTCTTGAACTTACCAATGTCAGAATTGAAGCGGACGGCAATCGCCCAGCTACAGAGTGGTGAGGCGGTTTGGTTTGGGAACGATGTCTTACAACAGATGAGTCGCGAACGAGGCTTTCTCGACAGTCAATTGTTTAAGACGGCCGACTTGTTTGGCGTCGACCTGAGTCTGACGAAGGCCCAACGACTCGCTACGGGTGAGGCTGAAGTGACCCACGCGATGACGTTAACGGGTGTCGACCTGGTGGCCGATGACCCAACTCGCTGGAAGGTTGAAAACAGCTGGGGCGAGAAGAATGGCGACAAGGGATACTTTGTGATGACGGATGACTGGATGGAGGACTTTGTCTACGAAGTTGTCGTTCACAAGCGGTTCCTCACGCCAGAGCAACGGGCTGTATTGGCTACAACGCCTAAGGCTTTACCAGCTTGGGACTCCTTACAATAATAGGATATGAAGCATCTCGATGGCTATGTTGAGGTGCTTTTTTCATGCGCGGATAACGACCGAGACTAAAAAAAGCCGCCCCTGGTTAGGAGGCGGCGGTCGTTGCTTGGTTAGGGCAACAAAATGTCATCGTTAATGACAAAATAAAGTTGGTTAAATCGGTTTCTGAATTAAGCTCATCTTAAAACGAAAATGTGAAGAAATTGTGAAGGTAATTTATATATTAGTAATGCAAACGATTAGTCTTCTATTTAAGTAAGACTAAGTATAGCTAATTCAGGCATTGGATTACTTTTTTCTAATTGATAAGGCACATTATTTTGCGAACTTTGGACGTTTCAGAGCGGTAAATTTGAAAATAAGTGTAATAATTTATGAACGCTATAATTAATAAGTAATTGATTAAATTTAAAAACTCACCAACTAAATTTTTGGTCGGTGAGCTTTTTTGCAAGTGTTGTATTCAGGATTAATGGTGTAAAAGTCCATGGTGCGGGTGATCAGCGAGTGGTTGTGGTTGGCCAGCATGGTATCCTGGGCGGAACCGGTCGATCTGCATTTGCTTGGTACGTTCGCGTTCAATCCGTAGTTGCGTCTTCAATTGACGCGTTTTCCAGAAGCCGTGAGCTGCTACCGTTACGGGGATGACTTGCAAGAGTACCGTGGCTGGAATGATCCAGCTCTTGTCACTAATTAGCTCGGTGAATCGGTGAATATCCTCTTGATCCAGTGGGGCCGCAATCGGTAAGCATTTATGTTTTAACATCTGTCATCACACTCCTTTAGGCCCTATCATAACCCAAAGTGTGCGTGGTGTCAGCCGTTGTGTTCCACGTGAAACAAACTACCGATTACGCCAATGACTAATGAGGTGCAGGACGCCTAAAACTGCGGCGATCCCTAAGACCCCCGTTTCTAGCATGGCGATGCCGCTGACATGGCGAAACTGTTGGTAGATTAAGACGGAACCGACTAATAGTAGGCCGCCCAATCCGGATAATAGTTGTTTCATGACGACCGCCTCCAAACTAAAAACGGCACCACATTTGCGGCACCGTTTCGGATTACATGACTACCCAATTAATTAGTTGCCAACCTTGACCATAACGGCTTGGGTGACATCATTGTCGATATCGCGCGAGATGTGGTAACCTGCGACTTTCAGCTTGGTGGCCTTGTTGGTACCAGTCAGCGTCTTCTTAACGGTGAACTTCTGCGTCATCGGAATGTCGGACAGCTTACCCTTGAAGTTGATGACGGTATCGTCACCCTTAGTCTTGAAGGTCGTGTTCAGCTCACCAGACTTGTTCAGTGCGTTGGCTTTCTTAGCGGCCGCGTACGTCTTGTAGAATTTGTTGACGTTGTAGACCGTGACCTTGCCGTTCTTGTTAAAACGGTAAGCTTCCATCCCGGAATTACTCTTGGCGTTGACCGCACCAGTCACATACCAGAGCTTGGTTGAGTTGGTCAACGTGGACTTCACGTCGGCCTTCTTTGTCGTTTTGTTTTTAAAACTTGCTTGTTGGGTACTCCCCGATTTACTACTCTTACTGCTGCAGCCGGCTAAACCAATGGTCAAAATGGCCAATAGGCTAAAGACGGCAGCCAGTGTCCGGGTCTTCTTCATAATCCAATCACCTCATCAAAAATGATAACAGTTTTAGAGTCCGCGTACAAATAGCGTGCTCCCCGTTCTTCAATAGTATAGCATGGTGGCTTCCGTAAAAACCGGAACGCTCCGTTAAAAAAGCGTTAAGTTCCGGTAACAAAATCAGTGGAATTTGGAAAACTAAAGACGAACACATGTTTTTCTGATAGAATATAACTTAAGCGAATCACGGCATTTGAGAGGGGAATTTGATCATGAGTAAACGGCACTATCGCCGGGGTCGGCGGGGGAGTCGCATTTCTATTTATGCGGCGATTCTGTTGGTCGTTATTGGGGCTATCGGCAGTCTGGGTAGTCAGGGTAATTCGACGGCTCAGCACATTACAACCGCTGTTAACAAGGTCGTCGGGTCATCATCTAGCAGTCAGGCGACTAGCAATACGGTTGCTAGCACGCCGAAACAATCAGTCGCAAGTCGGGCGCTGGCACAGCAGAAGTATCAGGGTACTCAGATTGTTGCGGTCAATCACAACAAGCCCACGTTTAGTCAGGCGCAGTTGTCCACCAAGAAGGGTGGCTGGGCCACTTACGGGACGTTGGATAATCTGAACCGGGTCACCACGGCCAACGCCTTGTTAAGTAAGAAGTTAATGCCAACGGCTAAGCGAGAACCGCTGTACGTCAGTCCGACAGGCTGGAAGAATAAGCCATATACGGTCAATGGCAAACGCGGCTACCTATATAATCGGAGCCATTTGATTGGCTACCAGCTGACGGGGCAGAACAATAACTTGAAAAACTTGATGACCGGGACCCGGTCACTCAATGATCCCGGGATGACGGCTTACGAGAATCCGGTGGCAAGTTATCTGAAGAGTCATCCTAGTGATTACGTCCGTTACCAGGTTGAGCCGGTCTTTCGGGGCGATGAATTAGTTGCGCGAGGGGTCCACATGCAGGCCCAATCGGTCGGGAGCAAAGGTGTCTCGTATAACGTCTATATCTTTAATATTCAAGCGGGCGTCAAGATTAATTACAGTACTGGGACAAGCCAATACGGTGACCCAGCTGCTGCGTTTTAAATTTAGTGACAGTCAGTAAAGCGCGTCACTTCTCGGTTGGGAAGTGACGCGCTTTTTGCAACTATAGTTATCGTCGATTCATGTAGCGGTAAATGAGATACAGGACCAGGCCGACAATCAAAATTGTCCCAATCATGGGATTTTCGCGAAAGATCCAGTGGAAGATGCGCACGGAGTGGAGGCCATGCAGGCCACCGATTAAAGTATAGAACTGTGTAAACATGGGAGACCTCCTAATGATTTATAGCAATTATAATCGAAAATTTTAAAAAAACTAAAGACTTTTTGACGTTTTGGCGTATGATAAAAAGACAGAGAACAGAGGAGGGTTTACCCGTGAGCGTGAATTATATGCTTATCTTTGAAATTGTCGTCGTGATTAACTCGGCGTTAGCCTTTGTGACGGTGTTTCGAGAAAAGCGCGATATCGCTGCAACTTGGGCCTGGATGTTGGTGCTAGTCTTACTGCCGGTAGTGGGCTTTATTGCCTACGCCTTCATTGGACGAAAGTTACCGAAGGGCCGGATGTTTCGACTGCAACATCAAGTCGCGGTTCAACTGAATGAGCGGCTGAGTCAGCAACGTGAGCAGTTAGGCACGGAGATTATGCCAGCCGATAAGATTAGCCACTCGGTTATCAACATGGTCAACATGTTTATGGAGACCGATCAAGCATTTTTGGCCCGGCAGAATCGGGTAAAGATTTTCACGGACGGGCACGATCTCTTCCACACGATGATGGAAGATATTGAGCGTGCCCACTCCAGTATTCATATTGAATTTTACACCTTTTATAACGATAAGATTGGAAATGAGATTCTGAATTTGCTGGTTAAAAAGGCCGCTGCTGGTGTCGAGGTCCGCGTCATCTATGATCCATGGGGGTCCATGGGGACCTGGAAGCGATTCTTCAAGCCGCTAATGGATGTTGGGGGGCACGTGGAACCCTTCCTAGGAACGCGTTCAGCCGTCATTGACTTCCGACTGAACTTCCGTGATCACCGTAAAGTCGTTACGATTGATGGTCAGGTCGGGTACGTCGGCGGTTTTAATATCGGCGATCAGTACCTGGGGCGCAAGGAAAAATTCGGCTATTGGCGCGACACGCACCTCCGAATCGTTGGCTCGGGGGTATTTTCACTGCAGGCCCGCTTCATGTTGGACTGGAACGCCACGGATAAGGATCATCCCTTCAACGACCGGAAGATTGATACCCGTTACTTCCCGCTGAGTAAGGTTAAGGGCAATACGAGTCTCCAGATTGTCTCGAGTGGGCCAGATTCTGACCTACAGCAGATCAAGATGGGCTATATGCGCCTGATTCAAACGGCGGAGAAGACCTTGTGGATTCAGACGCCATACTTGATACCAGATGATAGTGTCTTGGACTCCCTGCGGATTGCGGCTATGGCCGGAATTGATGTTCGAATCATGATTCCTGACAAGCCGGACCACGCTTTCGTTTACCGGGCAACGCAGTATTACGCTCGCCAACTCGCGGATGACGGTGTTAAAATTTACTACTATCATAACGGGTTCATCCATGCCAAGACGATTGTGGTGGACGGCCGTATCGCCTCAGTGGGGTCAGCGAACATGGATTACCGGAGTTTCAAGCTGAATTTCGAAATCAATGCCTTCATTTACGACGAGGAAATTGCTCGTGAATTAGAGGGTATCTATGAGAAGGACATGGCCCATAGTGAGCTGATTACACCAGAAATGTTTGATGAGCAGTCTTTGTATTTGAAGTTTAAGCAAACGGCATCACGGTTATTATCACCAATTCTATAAAAGTTAAATAATGAACTCCCGGTTGCTGGACTGGGAGTTTTTTTGCTGTCAATAGCGTTCTAATAGGGGAAACAGACCGAATTGGGGCGGTTGGATGAGGTTAGTTGTTTATTTTTACCAACTTAGCGGTTATAATGAGCTTATAACAGTAAAGCGGTTACAAAATGGAGGAGTCGCTTGATTAGTTTGGGAGGAGTTGGCGTGAAGACTGAGGAGGTTTTATCATGAAGCGCTTTGTTTCATTACCAGTCGTAGATTCCAGCCTCTACTTATTTGGCGGTCATATGCGAACGGTTCCCGGAGGCTGGCAGTTTTTTGAGCAAAAACACCAAGCCTTTGAGTTAATGTGCGTGATTGATGGGCGCCAAACAACAGAAATTAAGAACTTGACTACGTACGATTATGGTGCGGGGGATACTATTATCATTTCTCCCGGGACGTTGCATACGAACCAAAATAGTAGTGCAGATCAGGATATGACTTATATTTGTTTCCATTTCAACATCGAAAATTTGGCGTTGAAATCAGAAATTATTGGTAAGATCGCGAATACAGTCATTCCTGCCAGTCAGCCGATTGCACAGTCTGCGGTGAAAACGGCTAAAAAGATGGTAGCGTATAGTGCTGATAAGAAACTGAGTAAGGAACAGGCTAATTTGAAAATTCAAATCGCCGTTTTGGAATTCTTTTATGATTTAACGGAAAATCTGCAGAGCTATGAATCCCGACATGGTGAGAAGTATACGGAAAGTGAAGCCAAGACCAGCCGTCAGATTGCGACGATGATCAAGGAACGGATCGAGCGGGATGAGGCGGTTAACTTTACGTTTGGCGATATTTGCCAAAAGATTGGGATCAGTAGTGGTTACGGACACCGGACATTTAAAAAGGTTTACGGGGTCACACCACTCCACTACATCGAGAGTCAGAAGTATAACAAAGCTAAGATGCTCCTGGGGTCGCCAGAATATTCGATTGAGGATGTTGCGGATTTGATGGGGGCAAGTAGCGTGTCCAATTTTAGTAAGCAGTTTAAAAAATGGGCCGGCACAACCCCAAGCAAATATCAGCGACAAATGAAGCAAAAACGGCGGGTGCGAACCGTTAAGGAAAGTGGCTACTTCGAGTAGTTTCACGTGCACAAAGTGACAGCTCTGTCCGGTAAAAGGCTAATTTACCGGGCTTTTATTTTGTAAATTAGGTCACAATTTGACTAAAAACAGTCATGAAATAAGATAGCCATTTCTTCTGGAAGCGATTACAATGCAGTTGTAGTTAGCTAACAAAATAAAACAGCGGGTTAGCGTTTGGCCATGCTAAGTTCGTTGTTCTCAAGCTTCAGCGATGAGGCCTGAGAGGATGGTAAATGGAAAGCCGGTTAGCGCTGGCTACGAAATTTACTGAGTTGTTCGATAAACGATGCAGGTTTCAGCAATTTTTTTACCTACCTTGGTTGGTTGCATCTACCAACCAGATGACATAATTTCAATGGACGTCTTCGTAAATCAAATTGACTTACGAAAGGCGTTACAAACATTTCCTTTGAAAGGAGTTTTCGCATATGGCCTCAAATAGTCAGGCTAATGCCACAAATGCCCAAGACAATCCGCACGATGAGTTTGCCAAGCTTTCTTGGCGCGAGCGAATTAGTTATGGTGCCGGGGATTTAGCTCAAAACTTAATCTTTGGTACGATTGGGTCAATGTTACTATTCTACTTAACCACTGTTTACGGGATTTCCGCCGCAGTTGGTGCCACGATTTTCTTAGTTGTTCGTTGGGTCAACGTTTTCTGGGATCCGTGGGTTGGTGCCTTCGTTGATAAGCACAACTTCAAGTCTGGGAAATACCGTCCTTACTTAATTTACTGTGGGATTCCAATGACGATCTTCGCCGCAATGCTCTTCTTGCCAATCGATGCTGTACGAGGCAGCGTTATGTACGCCTTCATCGCTTACTTGGCAACGGCCTTGATCTACTCCTTCGTTAACATTCCTTATGGGGCTTTGAACGCTTCATTAACGCGTGATAACGATGAAGTTTCCACTTTGACTACTGTTCGTATGACTGAAGCCAACATTGGTAACTTATTGGTTTACACTTTCCTGCCATTATTTGTTCAGATGGCTTCTCCTAACCCACAATCAAAAGATATTGGGTTCTTCGGGATTCACATGAACTTAGGGGATTACACCTCACCAAAAGCTGGGAAGGCTTACTTCTTAGTTATGGGTATCTACATGATTATTGGGTTCATCATGTTGATGTGCACTTACTTCGGTATTAAGGAACGGGTCTTACCTACGGCTAAGGAATCTGCTGCCGTTAAGTACTCCGACTTGTGGGTTGAATTTAAGCAAAACAAGCCTTTACAAGTGTTAGGTTCATTCTTCCTGATTGGCTTTACCTTCATGTTCTTCGGGAACACTGTATGGCCATTCTACATGCAATACAACATCGGTCACTCCGAATGGATGGCTTCCATTAACTTGGTTGGTTCCATTCCTGGTATCTTCTTGGTATTCTTATGGCCAATCATCCGTAAGAAGATTGGGAAGCGTCAATTCTTCTACGCATTCTTGGCTCTGTTCATTGTTGGGACGTTAGTTCTGTGGGCTTGGGCTATGCCAGCCTTCAAGAATGCCACTGCTCTTGGTTACATTGGTCGTTTCTTACAACAATGGGGGATCACTGCTGCTACTGGTTACATGTGGTCATTGGTTCCAGAAGTTGTTTCTTACGGTGAATACAAGTCTAAGAAGCGTGTGGCTGGTATCATCAACGCCATCATGGGTCTGTTCTTCAAGATTGGGTTAGCACTTGGTGGGATCATCCCTGGTTACATCAACGCCTTCTTCAAGTTTGATGGGACTAAGACGAGCCAAACTTCTGGTGCTTTGATGGGTATCCAATGGTCAATGATCTGGTTACCAATCATCTTTGCCCTGATCGCTATGTGGATCATGAGTAAATACACCTTGTCTGATGCCGACGTTAAGCGGATGAACGAAGAACTTAACGCTGATCGTCAAGCTGAACTTGATGCAGCTGACGAAAGTTAGACTTTAACTCTAGTTAACTAATTTTGTTAAGGAAAGGAAGATTCTTTTATGAAGATTCAAAACCCCGTTTTACCTGGTTTTAACGCGGATCCTAGCATGATTCGGGTTGACGACACGTACTACATTGCTAACTCGACGTTTGAATGGTTCCCTGGTGTTCGTTTACATGAATCCAAGGACATGGTTCACTGGAACTTATTACCATCACCACTTTCAACAACTAAATTGTTGGACATGGTTGGTAACCCTGCATCTGGTGGTATTTGGGCACCAGACTTGAGCTACGCTGATGGCAAGTTCTGGTTGATCTACACCGATGTTAAAATCACCGACGGTCCATTTAAGGACATGACCAACTACTTAACCACGGCTACGGATATCCGCGGACCATGGACTGACCCAATCAAGGTCAATGGTGTTGGTTTCGATGCTTCCTTGTTCCATGACGATGATGGTCGCAAGTACCTGGTTCAACAAACCTGGGATCACCGTGAATATCATCACCCATTCGACGGGATTACCTTGACTGAATTTGACACTGACACGATGAAACTGAAGCCAGAAACGGCCCGGAACCTTTACAATGGGACCGACGTTAAACTGGTTGAAGGTCCACATCTGTACAAGATCAACGGTTACTACTACCTGTTCGCTGCTCAAGGTGGGACTGTCTTTACCCACCAAGAAGTTGTTGCACGTTCTAAGACGCTCGACAAGTTATCCTTCGAAAGCGAACCAGATGGCCCATTCATCACCAACATGGATACGCCAGACTTCTACTTACAAAAGCAAGGTCATGGTGCCTTAGTTAACACACCAGGTGGTGAATGGTACTACGCATCATTGGTATCTCGTCCTTGGAACCACAAGAACGAATCTGCTTATGACCCACGTGGTTGGAGCACGCTTGGTCGTGAAACTTCCATTCAAAAGGTTGAATGGGACGATGCTGGTTGGCCACGCGTTGTCGGCGGTCATGGTGGTCAAGTTGAGGTTGAAGCACCTAAGGATGCTATCTTGACGAAGGCCCCTAAAGACCACTCACAACACGATGAATTCGACAAGTCAGAACTCGACTTGAACTGGAACACCTTACGTCAACCATTCACCAAGAAGTTGGGGACGGTCGGCAATGGTGAATTGAAGTTAGTTGGTAACCAATCATTATCCAGCAACTTTGACGTTTCCTTTGTTGCACGTCGTTGGCAAGCATTTAACTTTGATGCTGAAACCAAAGTTAAGTTCGACCCATACACGTATCAACAAATGGCCGGTTTGGCTAACTTCTACAACGACAAGCACTATTCTTCAATCTTCATCACTTGGGATGAAAAGAAGGGCCACGTTATCGAAGTTGCCCAAAACGACGACAACAACTACACGTCTTACTTAAAGGACGATGCAATTGCTATTCCTGATGGTACCGAATACGTTTGGTTCCGGACGAAGGTTCGCAAGCAATCTTACACTTACGAATACTCATTTGACGGTAAGAAGTGGGAAACTGTTCCAGTTGAACTGGATGCAGCTATTCTCTCTGACGACTATGTCTTACAGACTTCTGGTGGGTTCTTCACTGGTGCCTTCGTTGGATTATACGCTGTCGACTACGCTGGTTACGGCCAAGCCGCTACGTTCGATCACTTCGACTACCAAGAATTACCTGACAACGTTGCTTCCGAAAACCTGGTTTCTGAGGACTAATTGATTGGCACAGTTCTCAGCTGGGTGTATGATAGCGCCAAGGTAATGAATCGGTGAACTGGATTGAGACCGTTTTGTCGGTCAATTTGCCGGGGCATAACCGGTGCTAGCAACAGATGAAGTATGTAAATATGTAGAGAAAGTCCCCCCGAGTAATCGGAGGGGCTTTTTCTGTTCGGGGTTAACTGTGACTTTACAGGAGTGTGGATCGGATAGCGAGGATGTTGCCTCGCTTTCGTTTTACCCGTTAAGCAGTCGTCAAAAGTGATGAATGATTGGGTGAAATGATTGCGAGTCAGAAGCTTAGGCATCGGCTAGTCAGTCTGGTAAGCTAAATAATCAAGTACATTGCGAGTTGGGCCTTACTGCTAGCTATGCTAAAATGTGGGTAGTAAGAAGGGGTGGTTGAATGCTGAAAAGACGGGGATTCTGGGGCTTGATTTTAGGATTACTGGTAGGATTACTATTCTGTGTGGTGGGTCAATCTGTACAGGCAAATGCAGACTATACGATTTCACCATATCGGGTAAATGTTCAGGTCCTTAAGAATGGAGATGCTAACGTCACCCAAACGATGACGTACCAGTTTGATGACGACTATCATGGGGTATTTGATGTCCAGGATATGCGCGGTATTCAGGGCGGCCAATTGACCGATGTGCAGTATCAAGTCAATAATGGCGGTACTGTATCTGGGGTATCAGCAACTGATGGTCAAAACGGGAGTTATGAATTAACGCAAAATAAGCACCGGATGAAGGTCAAACTATATCAAACGGTAAGTGACGGTGACCAGATGACCGTGACGTATCGGTTCCATCTGCGAGGGATCATTAAGAATTATCGCGATACCGCGGAACTGAATTGGAAGGTCATTGGGACTGGCTGGGATGTGCAGTTAAACCACGTTAAGGTTACGATTCAACTGCCACAGACAAAAATCTCTAAGCTTCAGGCTTGGACGCATGGCCCATTATCTGGGCACACGCAGGTCGATCGTCAGCAGGGAAGAGTGGTCATGACGGTTGCGCAAAATCCAGCAGAATCATTCGTTGAAAGTCATCTGTTATTTCCAACGACAGTGACAGCAACGAATACTAATAAGGTGGCAAAAGACCGCTTAGTGGCGGCACAGCAACAAGAAGCTAAGTTAGCTCGGCAGGCGAATCAGAAGCGCCAGCAGTCACTGTGGCTACGGCGTGGTGTTTTTCTAGCATTGGTTATCTTGTTGATTGGTTTTGGGGCGCGCTCGTGGCGCTGGTATCATCGCCATCCAGCGAATAAATACACACACCCAACGCCGATTAACCATTCGTTTGAGGTTCCAGGAGTTACACCGGCTTTGGCTCGGTCATTAGCCGATGGGATGTCACCTAATACGGATGCTTTAGCTGGTGAAATTTTGGCTGCGGCAGCGCGGAAAGAGATTACGTTAGAACCTGTCAAAAATGGGCGTAAGGATACTGTGAAGCTAATTAAAAATGGAGAACAGACCAACAGCTTCCTTGATAAGTGTTTTGCGAAAATCGGTAGTGACGATAGTTTCACCCTGCAGGAATTGAAAAAATTTGGCAAACACGATAAAACTGATGAGCTGAATAAGTGGTTTAGCGAGTGGCAAGAGTCGGTTGATAATGTGGCAGATGCTTATTACGATGAAAATAATTTAAATTTGCGTGAACGACTCATTGGGACACGACTGGGTTTGAGCGCCTTGATTATACTCACGGCGGCAGCTAGTTGGTTGCTGGGAGCAACGGCCGGTAAGATTGGTATCGTGAGTGGTCTCGTTGTCTTGATCGCATTCTGGGTACTGGTTGGTCGATTCTATCGGCATATCGATCGAAATAATGCTAAGGGCTTGGTACAAGTTAACGAATTAACTGGGTTTCGGCGGATGTTAAAAGACATTGGTCACTTCAACACGGCGGAAATTGGTGATTTAATCCTGTGGGAACAAATCTTGCCATATGCGGCAGCTTTTGGACTAGCGCAAAAGGTCGCCGACAAGCTCGCTGTAGATTTTGGTTCAGCGGCGTTGGATACAGATCTAGTTGTCTTCTATCCTTTATTCTACGGTGGGCTTGGTTTGCCACTTGGTGATGCTTTGAGTGATAGTTTGTCCACTGCCTTACAGTCAGCCGATACTAGTACTGACAGTTCAATTTCTGGCGGTTCCGGTGGCTTTTCTGGCGGCAGCTCCGGCGGATTTGGCGGCGGTTCTGGTGGTGGTGCATTTTAGGTAGCAAGTAGAAATCCTCTGAAGATTCACCTGCAACGGCGAATCCCCAGAGGATTTTCATCGTAATTTGCTAAAATAATGAAGGGATTTTATGTGTTGTAGCGCTTGTTCCACATGAAACATTACAATGCCGTATCGTTTGGTGAGAATGATTGACACGGTGGGCCTGGCTTTGTAAATTGGAGACATAGTGGTTCATTTGGAACCCGTATTTTAGAAATTCACTGGAGGTCTCATCATGGAAATCGCACACCACCGGTGGCCGTTGTGGATTCTGTATTCCGCGGCTTTTATGGTGATTGCGGCGTTTAGCTTTGGCATCTTTATTGTCGCTAATCGTACGTTGATTTGGAATATGGATGGGGTGACCCAACATTATCCTTTAATGTTGGAACTTCACCACTTACTAACAAAGTCAGGACTAGCCGGTGTGACGGGCTGGTCATGGACCTTTGGTTTAGGGGCGGACAAACTCACGACTTTGGCCTATTACGTGCTAGGAGACCCATTTGCCTACTTATTGGCATTACTACCAACCCATTTAATTGAAGCCGGGTATG
Organism: Levilactobacillus fuyuanensis; assembly: GCF_003946395.1. Classification (GTDB taxonomy): domain Bacteria; phylum Bacillota; class Bacilli; order Lactobacillales; family Lactobacillaceae; genus Levilactobacillus; species Levilactobacillus fuyuanensis. Next base: position 60,995 of record NZ_RHNZ01000013.1, read on the forward strand.
GTTGGTTTGTTATTCTGCGGTTGTATGCATCGGGACTGGCTTTCTTGGCGTTTACTCGTTGCTACGCGTTCAAGCCGTTCAGTCGGCTATTAGGCGCCCTGACGTACGCATTTGCCGGTTACTCCCTCATGATTGGTGTGCATCATCCCTTCTTCATCTTACCCATGATCTGGTTACCCCTGTTATTTCTAGGAATCGACCGCGTATTACGTGGAAAGGGCTGGGCCTTTCTCGGGGCGATGACCGGCCTGACCGTCTTGAGCAATTTTTATTTTGCCTACATATTAGGATTGGGCAGCTTGATCTATGCTGTTATTCGATATTTGAGTTTGAAAGAACAGGGACAGCTCCAGGTGAAGTTATGGCGCGTCGTCGGCCGACTGGTTGCCGCTGCGGTGGCGGGACTGCTCCTGGCGGGAATCTTATTGGTGCCATCGATCGTCATGATGTTGGGCTCTACCAGAGCCGGCAGTATCTTCGCTAACGGCTTGTGGTTGTATCCTGCGAGTTATTACCTAAAATTGGGAAATGCAGTCCTCACAACGGGAAATCCACTGAGTTATTGGGCCGTCTTTGGTATGACGGGGATTGCCTTTCTAGGGTGCATGTATACCCTCGTTCATTGGCGGCAATATCGGACACTAGCTGGAACACTTGTCTTAGTTGTTGTTGGCTTGTTTTTTCCGGCAGTCGCCGCATTTTTTAATGTGTTCTCGACACCGTCTAATCGGTGGTTGTTACTGGTGACGGTTCCCGTTAGTCTGGCGACAATGGTGCTATTGGATCATGTTACGCAATTGAGTCGGCTGGATCGTTGGTGGCTTGGAGGAAGTGCAGCCGGTCTTTTAGCCGTTGTGTACCTCAGCAATGGCCTGATTTTTAGTAATCCGGCGCGAAACCTGATTACCTATGGGCTATTTCTGGCAACGGTGGCCATTCTATTAGGAAGTACCCAACAACCCGCGCGGCTAACACTGACCTTGGTCGGTGTCTTGTTAGGTTTGAATTTAATCAATAATGCGTGGGGGTATTATGACCCCAACGCCAGTCCGCAGGCGACCCAACAGCTGCGTAAGGGGGATGCCACGGCTTATATTCGCGATTATTACGATGGCGCGGAACGTGCAGTACAGCGAGAGAAAACCTTTTCCCGGAGTAATACAACGTCGAATTTCAACCTACTGCGAACCGTAGGAAATAATATGGCGATGACCCATGGATTGCCGGGCCTCATGTCTTATTTTTCTGTTCAAAATGGGTCGGTCGGTCAGTTTAGCCAAGATATTCAAAATTCAGAATACACGATGAATTCGCCAATCGGGCAAGGTGATGACCGCTCGTCTCTGAATCATTTACTAGGCGTCAAGACCATCTTTGCTCGAGAAGACCAAGTGACCAATGACGCGGCCTTGCCGTACGGTTATCATGCTGAGAAAAAGATTTATCCAGAGCAGGCCGTTTATGGGCTGTCCAATGGGGTGGGGACGCAGCGGTTAACCACGACCCTTAACTTCCCATTAGTCTATACGCAACCTCAAGCATTGACGGCAAAGCAGTGGGACCGACTCTCCGCAGTCAATCGTGAGCGCAGTTTAACACAGGTTGCCATGACCCAAAAGAAAGTGGCAGGAGTGCAGACGGCTAAGTATCATTCACCAGCCCGAACGCTGGCTTATACGGTAACTCCGGACGTTATCCCGGTTATTGATAGTCCGAATAAAGTTGTGCAGTATCGGTTGGCACAGGCATTGGCTGGGCAAAAGAAGGGCCTCAATGACAAGCAATTAGATAATTATGGAAGTTCAGTGACTGCCCCGAAGTTAACCGTTGATCAGAATGGACTCATCAGTCAGAAGGATGAGCAAAAGTATGCTGACCAGGTGCAACTGAATCAGAACCGTACGCAATTGGATCGAGTTCTGACGGCTAATCAGCAGATTCTTCAGGATACGATTACGGCTAATCAGCATGGGCTACGCCAGCTAACGAGTGATGTTCAGGGAAATCAGATCAAGTATACGTTGACCTTGAAGCGGCCTAAACAGACCCAGGGAACGGAATTGTATCTGGCTTTGGATGGCATTAGTGCCAAACGACTGACCACGTCGCAACAGTTACGGGATCAGGATAACACCAGTATTTTAGGCAATACACCACGCTCAAATCTGACGAAGCTGAATGATTGGCGAGATGCGGTCCAGAATCCAGATATGGGAGATTACTGGGTTAAAGTTAAGACACGTAATGAGACAAATAGTTTTTCTCAGTTCGGGATTGATAATCTTTCGGATTACGAACCGAAGCATCAAGTCTTATTGAACCTCGGTTATTCAAAGCAACGGCGACAGACGATTGACGTGACGTTTAATGCGACCCGTCAGATTGATTTCAAAGCCGTTAAGCTTATCGCAATGCCATATGGCCAATCCTACGATCAACAGGTACACGCCGCTCAACGACGTGGCCTGAAGAATGTGACCGTTAGTGCTAATCGGGTGACTGGGAATCTGAAAACGACCCAGACCAGCGTTCTAACCACGTCGATCCCTTACTCTAAGGGTTGGCGGTTGAAGGTTGATGGCCGACCAGTTGACACGCAGGTCGTTAATGATGGCTTTGTCGGTGCTCGCCTGTCTGCTGGAGAGCATCACATTCAACTGACCTATCACACACCTGGATTTATTCTGGGGTGCTGGCTGACGGTGCTAGGCAGTATGGTGTTGATTGGTGCTGGTAGCTGGCATTGGTGGCGTCATCCACAGCATCGGCACTAAAAATAACCTAGGAAATTTTTTACTCAGTTGTGTTTTAACCCGGGTTATAACGTTACAGATAGACAAAGCGTGTTCAATTCCATTAGGGACTGAACACGCTTTTTATAATTTTGATGGGAAGCGATGGTATGGAAAAGCCCGTGAGCCCATATTTAATGAGGTCACGGACTTAGCATTAATCAGCGTTTAAGATCCAAAGGAAGAGGATAAAGACAACGGCCAAGCCGTACATCATAGGGCCAACTTCCTTACCCCGCTTAGCAGCGATCATCGTCAATGGGTAGGTGATGAAGCCTAAAGCAATCCCATCTGAGATGCTGTAAGTCAAGGGCATACCCAAGACAATCAGGAAGGCTGGGGCGGCGACTTCGAACTTTTCCCAGTGAATGCTCTTCAGGGATTGGGCCATCAGGACACCCACGATAATCAAGGCAGGGGCGGTGACTTGGTTTGTCACTACGGCCAGCAATGGGGAGAAGAAGGCACCAAGAATGAAGAGGATGGCTGTCACAATTGCCGTGAAGCCAGAGCGACCACCGACCGCGATTCCGGCGGAGGATTCAACGAAAGCCCCCATTGGAGAAGTCCCAAGTAAAGAACCGGCGACCATTGTGGTGGAATCGGCCATCAGTGCCTTACCGATACGGGGAATCTTATTGTCTTTAACCAAGCCAGCTTGTTCTGCTAAGCCGACTAACGTTCCCGTCGTATCGAAGAAGGTTACCAATAAGAAGGTCAGAACGACGACAACTAACTGTAAAGAATTGATACTACCAACGTGGGTCAGTCCGACCATGAAGGTTGAACTAATGCTAGGAATACCGGCAACAATATGGGCAGGCATTGGAATCAAGCCCGTGATTAAACCCAAAATTGAGTTAGCGACCATCCCGATAAAGATGGCGCCAGGGACCTTGGCGCTCATTAACACTAACGTTACCAGCAGACCAAAGATGGTCAACCAAGTACTGCCGACCTGTAAGGAGCCAAGTGTGACGACCGTTGATTTGTCAGCGGCAACTAAGCCACCCTGACTCAACCCAATAAAGGCAATAAACAAACCAATTCCGGCGCTGATGGCCATCTTGAGATCTCGTGGAATAGCGTCAACGACTTTTTCCCGCAACTTGAAAGCTGTTAAGATCATAAATAGAATGGAAGCCACAAATACACCGGCCAAAGCCGTTTCCCAAGGAACTTTCATCCCAATGACTACGGAATAGGCGAAGAAGGCGTTGATCCCCAGACTAGCGGAGATGGCGATGGGGTAATTGGCGAGGATACCCATCAGAGCACATCCGAATGCGGAAGCGAAAGCCGTGGCGGTGAAGACCGCCCCCTGGCTAATCCCGGAAGCTCCCAAAACTTGTGGATTAACAAACAGGATGTAAGCCATCGACACGAAGGTTGTGATTCCGGCTAAAATTTCTGTTTTATAATTAGTCCCTAATTCTTCAAACTGAAAAAACTTGGCAATTCTCTGCATCTTAAGCGCTCCCTTAAAACTTAGTAGAACACGAACGTTAGTGGATATTGTTCGTGTTTTAATCTCTAATCACTACTAAAAGAGCTTAACATTTATTTAATGCGAAAGCAATTACGAATTAGAAATTAAATTATAAAAATAAAGTTCGTAAATTAAAAAGGCAGCATGCAAGCCGCTGCCTAACACTATAAATTGGTTTGAATTTAATCTGGGTCTGCTAGGGATTTGCCATTGGCGACAGTCTTGAAGCCAGCAAAGGCAGCGTCGATCGCCTGATATTCAGTAGGAGTCAGTGTCACGGTGAGTGCCTGTGAGTTGGCCGCAACCTGATCTGCCCGTTTAGCACCTGGGATAACAACACTGATCAACGGATTCTGCATATACCAAGCGAGAATTGTTTGGGCAACCGTTGCCTGATGCGCTGCTGCAATCGGCTTGACGGTAGTCAGTGCCTGTAGCGCTTGGCCATACCGGGGCTGCTGAAAGTCACTGATTTGACTACGAATATCGTCAGCCGGGAACGAAACATCGCTATCGTATTTACCGGTCAGCAAGCCAGAAGCCAGGGGAAAGTAAGGAACGAAGCTAATCTGATGGTCCTTGAGATAAGGCATTAGGTCAGACTCGTGGTCCCGGTGGAGCAAGCTAAATTCGTCTTCCACAACGTCGAGGTAACCGTCAGCGTTCGCGTCTTTGATTTGATCGAGGTTAAAGTTTGAAACGCCAATAGCCCGAATCTTACCTTGTTCACGTAGGCGTTGCAGTGCCCCGACCGCTTCGGCCTTTGGCGTTTGCTTATCAGGGAAGTGGATGTAGTAGATATCGAGATAGTCCGTATTCAGACGCTTGAGGCTGGCGTCGACCTGTTGGGTCAGAAAATCGGGATCATTATTAATAACCTGCTCGCCAGTGGAAAAGTCCTGAGCGCCTTTCGTTGCCAAGGCAAAACTGTGACGGTCAAAGTCATGCATGGCCTGACCAACGAGTTCTTCGGAGTGTCCAAGGCCGTAGACAAAGGCCGTATCTAAAAGTTGAATCCCATTGTCGAGGCCGGTTTTGACTAGGTTTAAGCCATCTGTGTCCTGTAAATTGGGAAACAAGTTGTACCCACCGACCGCGTTTGTTCCCAGGCCGAGTGGGGTTGCTTGAACGGCACTTTTACCAATCGTTACCATTTCGTGTGTCATCGTTTGCCTCCTAAATAGATAGATATTGCGCACAACATTACAAGCTCATTATACCGGATTATTAGCGCTAACGATTGCGAGAAGTTTGCCAATGGACTATCAGTGATTGGGGACTTTCTGGTACACTGGGAGGCAAGGAAAAAGGAGCGGATAACAGATGACAACTTATGTAATCGTGGGTGCAACGACATTGGGCCAGAGTGTGGCGCGGCAGTTGGTTACGCAGGCGGACAGCGCGGTTCGTATCGTGCATACTGCCAAAGATCAATTACCGGCGGACCTAGCCGATCAAGTGACGGAGTTTACGGGCGATTTGACGAAGGAAGCGTGCTATCAGGAGGCCTTGAAGGACCAACCGATTGTTTTTTCAGCCTTGACGGGGATGGACGTGGATCTGGCATTCGAAGCACTCTTCGATGCCCAGTACCATCAGCGCCTACAACTGACGCGGTTCGTCATGTTGAGTACGGCCGGCGTTGACCAGGAAGTTACGGGTGAACTGGACTATCCCGGAATTACGGACGTCAAGGAGTACCTTAACCAGCAGCGTTACGCGGCCAAATTGGTCGATGAAGCGGAATTCCCCTATACCATTTTGCGGCCCGTCACGTTGACTGATAATCCGGCAACGACGCCCAAGATCATTAAGGAAGGTGAAGCAGTACCGGCCGGTCATGTTTCACGTGGAACAGTTGCCACGGTTGCCGCTCAGATTACGATTAACGGTGGCTATGACTACCAGTCATTAGCAATTTGCTAAATCTTTCGCAAAGTTTTGCGTTTCCCCTGAAATTATTGTTTGTTGCGGGCAATTATTTGTTAAAATAGGGTCAGTGGGGTGAAGTCATTGGCATTAAATATAGATAGTCAGCAATTACAGGCGATTCGAGAGCGGATGAGTGAAGCCAATCAGCGGGCACACTTCGTTATTTTTCAGTCTGTTGAGAAAAAGACGGGCAAGCCCCTGCGACTTATCACGGATATTGATAGCTTTCAGGCAATTCAGAAGCAACATGCTGAGGACTCCGAAATGACAATTATCCAAGATATCGTACCGATTACGGATGCGCTGGCGCGGTGGGCAATTGCCGAAAATATGGCAGCACAGCAAACAAACGATACCAGCGTCTTAACTGATCTGGAATACTATACCAACGAAGTTCTAAAAGAAAATCACCAGGTCGTTAATCCCCCGGATGACGACCAGAATTAAGTAGCTTAACGATCCTGTTAGGCTATTTTTTTATGTACAAATTTGTAAGGCGTTTTACGGCCGAACCGTTAGTGAAACTGGTAAGATAAAGATAGCTTCAGGGGAGCAATTTTTGAGGAGGTATCGTTATGAAAAAAGGAAAGTGGCATCAGTTAGGGTTGCTGGTGGCAATAGTTGCGTTAATCACGGGGATGGGTGTGTTACCCGCTCAGGCGAAGAGTGTAGCTAAGACAAAGACCGTCACGTTCGGTCAATTAACGAATAAGAATCCTAAACGATTGGCGGCGATTAGACAGGCAGCACGCCAACAGATTCTGACACAGACCCACGCCAAGGGCAGCAAGGTCGCAGCGGTCTACAAGGTTAAGTTACCAAAGAACATGGCGAAGAAGGCCACATTGACTGCTAAAGGATTGCGGATGAATCTGCTAGCTAATTCGTTTAAGGTTAAGCAGATTACGATTCCCTACACGCAGTTAAAAGGAAAAGTATTGAATCATTATCTGCCAAAGACCAACCGTACGAAGGCAATTAAGACGACCAAGATGGTTGCGTTGACCTTTGATGATGGGCCAGACAAGACGCTCACACCACGTCTGCTGAAGACTTTGAAGAAGTACAAGGTCCATGCCACCTTCTTTGAGACGGGGCAGAACGTCAGCCGGTACCCACAAATTTCGCGGGCGGTATTAGCTGGTGGCAATGAATTGGGTAACCATTCATGGAACCATCCAGACTTTAACAGTATCGGTACGGCGAAGACTGTCAGCCAGATTACACGGACCAATCGGGCAATCTATCAAGCCACGGGGACATTGCCACAGTATGTGCGTCCACCATATGGGAACGTCACAGCTGCCGAGGGTCGAGCCGTTGAGCAGCCAGTGATTCGCTGGTCAGTGGATTCTCGTGACTGGGCATACTTGAATAAGAATAAAGATATCAATGAAGTGATGAAAGATACCCGAGGTGGCGACATTATTTTAATGCACGACATCCACTCGCAGTCGGTCGCAGCAGCACCGACGATTATTAAACGCTTGAAGGCCAAGGGCTACAAATTGGTTACGGTTAGTCAATTGTTGAATAATCAAGCTCTGCCAGGGCTGCAGTACTTCGGCGCCCATGATTACCGAACCGTTGGAAAATAAACAATAAAAAACGATTGATTCCACGAATTTCGCAGAACCAATCGTTTTATTTTATGCTAAAAATTCTTGAGCGAGCTGTTGGTAAACGTGTTGAACGTGTAGAAACTGGTCCAGATCCACAAACTCATTAGTTGCATGGGCTTCACTCCATTCGCCGGCACCGTAAACGATGACCGGGAAGGCATTGGCTGACTTGGTAAATTCGGAAGCATCCGTTGCTCCGTGAATGACTTGCAACTGTGTTTCGCGGCCAAATTCCTGATCAGCAATCTTTTTCGTTAATTGGACCAGTGGTGAATTCTGACGACTGATAATTGGTTTGAAACTGTAGTCTACGTGAAGGGTTAGGTGCTCGTCTTTTTCCTGGTTGAGATGATCAACAACGTCATTCAAACGTTGGATAACAGCGGCGTTATCGAATTCAGGGATGGGACGAATATTACCTTGAAGCTCGGCTTTAGCCGGGATGCTATTGACCTGTTCACCACCGTTGAAGACGGTTACGCTGTGTACCAGTGGTCCGAGTTCAGGACTTACCGGTGCATCGTCAAAGGCAGTGGCTTCGGCGGTGATGAATTTAGTTAAGTTTGTGACAGCATTGATACCCTTTTCTGGCATGGAACTATGTGCGCCTAACCCTTGCGAGTAGACGTGGTAGTTGAGGGAGCCATTATGGGCATAAACGATATTACCACCAGTGGGTTCACCAATGATCATGGCACTGAGATCGTCGGCCAAGCCTTGTTCCGTGAGCATTCGTGACCCCATGGCCCCATTCTCTTCACCAACTGTTCCGATGAAGCGAAGTCGGCCATTTAAGGTCGCCTGTTGGTCGGCGAGGGTAAGGAAGGTGATGACCATAGCAGCCAGACCACTCTTCATATCGGCAGCACCACGACCGTAGAGACGCCGTCCTTCAATGTGGGCACTGAACGGATCGAAGGTCCAATCGGCAGGATCACCGGTTGCGACAGTGTCCAGGTGACCAGAGAGGGAGAAGACCTTGTTGCTTGTGGGGTCACCAATCTCAGCAACGAGGTTACTACGTCCATCAGTATAAGGAATCTGCTTGGCCGTAATTCCATGTGCGGCGAAAAGCTTTTGAATATAGGTGGCTACTTCAGCTTCATTACCGTTGACGGAATTAATCTGAATCAACTGCTGTAAAATTTTAATTTGTTCACTATCTTCCATAAAGACAAAGCCCGCTTTCTCATCATTTTTTAATATTAATTCCTAGTGTAGCACGCTCAGCCAGTGTTGGCGACTAATCTGTAAGGAATGCTAAGAATACAACAAAATTTGTAGCAAACATATGTTCGCTTTTGTGCTGGCTTGTGCTAGAATATAATCAAGTTAGATAGTGAGATCGGTTGGACAGCATGTGTCTTTTGACGCGTGTATCATGAATGTTATTGAGGCATGAGAAGCGCCTTAACTCGCGAGGTTATACCGGTAAGTGGGATTAATTAGGAGGTCGGCAAATGAGTTTGCAATTTATTTTAGGTAGCGCAGGGCAGGATCACCGGACACCTATGGTGACGGCGATGGCCCAACAGGTCACAGCGCAGCCCACGGATCAGTGTTACTACATTGTTCCTAATCATATTAAGTTTGAAACTGAAGTTGACGTCCTGACCGATTTAAAGCAAAAATTAGCACCAGACCAAGCACTGTTTGCACAAACGCAGGTCCAGGTCTTTTCGTTTACGCGGTTAGCCTGGTTCTTTATGAAAAATGAACCGGTATATCAGATTCCCCGAATCTCAACTGCGGGGCTCAATATGTTGATCTACCAGATCATCCAGAGCCATGCTGATGAATTGACGATCTTTCGTGGGGAAGTTGATCGGCCGGGATTTGTTAGCCAGTTAACGGCACAATTGGCGGAATTTAAAGTTGGGCAAGTCACCGCTGCGGACTTGATGAGCGCGATTGGCAAGTTGCGCACCAACAACGCTGGCCTACAGGCGAAGCTTCATGACTTAATGGTGATCTATGAAGCCTTTGAACAGCAGATGTTGGGGAAATATGTGGAAAATACGGACTTGCTGAATCAATTGGCAGATTTTTTAGCCACTAAAATTGATTTGAGCCATGCGCATTTTTACTTAGAAGGGTTCTCGCAACTGAGTGCGCAAGAACGCAAATTGACAGCGGCATTAATTGAACGAGCAGCCAGTGTGACCGTCGCGCTGAACTTGGATAAGGGGTATCCGCAGGACTTACCGGATACCACGGCACTATTCTTTCAGTCGGGGAAACTCTATCATCAACTCTATAGCGTGGCGCGTGCCAGTCGGATTCCCGTAAAAACTGATCAATATGCGCGAACGGCGCGAGTCTCTGACGACTTACTGGCATTAGATGGCTTTTGGCAGGCCTCGAACGCGATGACGCCGCAACCGCAACCCGTTGACCAGACGCCAACGCACATTCAGATTGTGCAAGCGGCTAACCGTTACGTAGAGGTTTCCCGCGTGGCGACCCAGATTCGCCAAATGGTTGCGAGTGGTCAGTATCGGTATCAGGATTTCTTAGTCATGGCCCGTCATTTGGATCACTACCAGACGGTAATTGACCCGATATTTAAGGCGCAAGAAATTCCGTACTTTGACGATGCCGACGTTCAAATGGCCGACCATCCTTTCGTCGAGTTGATTAACGCCTTATTCGACGTTGAGCGCCGAAACTACCGATATGCCGATGTTTTTCGGGTATTAAAATCAGAATTACTTTTACCGCAAGATGATATGGGCGAGCCCATGGCATTGCCTAAATATCGCCGTGCACTTGCGTTGACGGAAAATTTTGTCTTGAAAAATGGGTTTGAAGGTCAACACCGTTGGACTCAGACGAAAGATTGGGTCTACATGCGATTATCAGCTGGGGATGATCAGGTGCAGACGACGCACGATGATCAGATTACGGCACAAATCAACCTGATTCGCCAGTTTGTCGCGCACACACTACCGCCATTCTTCGCACGGTTAAAGGCTGCTAAAACCTATACCGATGCGGCCGCAGTGATTTATCAATTCTTGGATCAGGCTGGTGTTAGTGCGCGCTTGATGGCTTGGCGCGATCAAGCCATTGCGGCTGGAGACTTGATGCGCGCTGGTCAACCGGAGCAAACTTGGGCAACGTTCTGTCAGATGTTGGATGAGTGCCACAGTATTTTAGGCCCGCTACCGTTCAACCAAGCAGATTTTCAAGTGTTGCTTCAGTCAGGATTTGCCGGAGCTAAATTTAGCCAGATTCCATCGACATTGGATCAAGTGACGATTACCGAAAGTGGGATTGTCCAAGCGAATAATCGAAAAGTGACGTTTCTCATGGGGGCGACGGCCGATGACATGCCGGATAATCAAATTCCGACGAGTCTTTTGGCGGATAACGATCGCCATGACTTGAGTGAACAACTACAGGCAGTGGATGAAGATAGCTATTTGCGTGATGATGCGGCGACACAGTTGGCGGGAGAACCCTATCTTAACTACTTAGCTTTCTTGAGTGGCAGTGATCGGCTTATCTTTAGTTATCCAGCCACGAGTGATGAAGATCACAATGGTTTGCAGCTATCGCCATACGTTGAACGTATTCGGCAATACTTTAAGTTGCCAATTATTGTCGCACCGGCCGCACCAAAGGCAGAGATGACCGATATTTTACCGTTTGTGGGAACGCGACGCACGACGCTCCGCCACCTTGTTCAGGCGAGTCATGACAGTCAATTGCGTGAGCAACCCCTGTCACGACCATGGTTATACGTTCTCAATGATCTCAGTCATGATGTGAACTATAGCGATTTAACCACGAGATTATTAGGCAGTTTGAGCTATCGTAATGTACCGGAGCACCTGACGCCAGATATTGTGACCCAACTATATGGGCAAAAGATCAGCACGTCGATTTCAAAGCTGGAGGAGTACTACGCTAATCCATACGCCTACTTCTTAAAGTATGGTTTGCGCCTACAAGAGCGCGATGTCTTTGAACTCTCGCCAGCTAGCACGGGTGAATTCTTTCATGCGACGATGGACGGCTTAATGAAGCAGATCAAACAACAAAATCTAAATCTGGCAGAGCTCGACGAACAGCAGCTACAGGAACTGACGACGGCGGTCATTCATGATGTGTTGGATACCACGACCAATCCGCAATTTGCTATCTTGGAGAGTTCTCACCGGATGCTGTACATTCGTCAGCAGTTGATCAAGACGATGCGGCAGATGGCCAAGACGCTCCAGGAACAAAGCGGGCGAACCAAGTTGCGGCCAAAACGAACGGAAGTCCAATTTGGGTTGGGCGATCAGAATGGGTTGGCGGCCCTGTCATTTGATCTCGGTAAGCAGCGTCAGGTGACGGTTCGTGGTCGAATCGATCGCTTGGACGCACTAGAACTCAAGGACAAGACATTCTTAGGCATTGTGGACTATAAGAGTTCCGAGCATAAGTTTAGTTATCAGGATGCTTATTACGGACAGGCTATGCAGATGCTAACGTATCTGGATGCTGTGAAGAAAAACATGCCCGAGTTGTTGGCCGGAGAGTCCGGGGATGTGCAGCGTGCGGAATTAGCCGGGGCGGTCTACTTACATTTACAAAACCCAATCTTGCGGGCTGCGGATGTGATGGACGATGATCCGTTAATGGCACTATTGAAAGCTGAACAATACCAAGGATTATTGTTGGATGACCCTGACCTATTGACGAATCTGGATTCTTTATTTGCGGCGGATGATTATCATGGCAGTTCGTTACTCTTCCGTGGCTTACGGCGGGGTGTTAAGGGAAACTATACGTCTTACAGTAAGATGCTGGTCAATCCGGGTGAACTGGATCTGCTCTTGCAACACACAGAGGGGTTAATCAAGCAGGCAGCTACAGAAATCTTCGATGGCCACGTTGATTTGGCACCAACACGGGAACAGAACAAGACGGCCCTTCAATATTCACCGTACAAGTCGATCATGCAGTTTGATCCTTTACTGACGGAGAATAATTATCGCGATCTGCAGCCACTAAAAAAGGATGACGTTATGACACGGATCAAGGAACAGCTAGAACAGGAGGATCCCGATGGCAAAATTTGAGTTTACGCCCAGCCAAGACCAAGCGATTCACGAAGCGGGCAATAATCTACTGGTATCGGCCTCGGCTGGTTCTGGTAAAACGCGGGTACTGGTTCAGCGCGTCATTGAAAAGCTCAAGGCCGGAACTGGTATCGATGAAGTCCTGATTGTGACCTTCACGAAGGCGGCCGCGGCTGAAATGCGCGAGCGAATTCAGACGGCATTACGTCAAGAGTTAGCCTCTAGTCAGGGTGACAGTGAACGGCAATCGTTCTATTTGCGGCAATTAAACCAGTTGCCCGTCGCTGATATCAGTACCTTGGATGCCTTTTGTTTGCGAATCTTACAACATTACTACTACGTGATTGACATGGATCCCGTGTTCCGTTTGTTAGCAGATGAGACGGAGAATGCCTTACTACGTGATGAGGTGTGGGCCGATGTCCGCGAACAGCTCTATGCCGAGGGTGAGGCACTAGAAAAAGATGGTGAACAGAACTTGTTTGCCCGGCTGACGGAGAATTTCTCCGGGGATCGTAACGATGATGGCCTAGCTGATTTGATTCAACGGACCAATACGTTTGCCAACGCGACGGCGGATCCTGCGGCGTGGCTCACAGCCTTGCCGGAGCCGTATCATTTAGACAGTAATCAACTAACCGCAACTCATTTTTATCGCGAACAACTGCAGCCACTGTTCACAGCGCAACTACAGCAGATTCAGGCGGATTTGACCAGTGCTCAGCAGTTAGCCGAGCAGGCCAATCTGACCAAGCAATTTGACCATCTGACGACAGTTCTCAGCAGTTTGAAAGCCACGTTGGAATTGGTAGACCATGGCAGTTGGAATGCACTGAGAGCGGCCGTCAGGAGCTTTAATTGGGGTCGAATGCCAAGTGTTCGCAAGACTAACGAAGATTATGCGGTATATAACCACCTCAAGACGACTTACTATGACCCAGCGCGTAAGCAACTAGAGACGTTGAAGAAGGGATACTTGATTCAGCCTGAAGAGCAGGCAATAACGACGATTCAACGGTCCGGCGAATTGGTGGGTGAATTGGCCCGAGCGGTGAGTGCCTTTCGAGATGCCTATACGGCTGAGAAGGAACGGCGTCACGTTTTGGATTTTGCCGATGTGGAGCACGCGGCGCTTGAAATTTTGACGCGGGATACCAACCAGTCTCGGCAAGTGGCCGCGCAATTACGCCAACAATATGCCGAGATCATGGTGGATGAGTATCAGGATACAAATGGCCTACAGGAAGCCATTCTGACAGCAATCGCGAAACCAGCACCTACCGGAAATTTATTCATGGTGGGGGATGTCAAACAGTCTATTTACCGATTCCGGCAGGCAGATCCAACGTTGTTCATGGACAAGACCGATCGTTACACCGCCGACCAGCAGTCTGGCAAGCTGATTGTTTTAGCTGAAAACTTTCGCTCCATGAAGAACGTTGATGATTTTACCAACCTGATCTTCAAGCAGTTGATGGATCGGGAGCTGGGTGAAATCGACTATACCGGGGCCGCACAGTTAAAGTTCGGAGCGACATACTATCCCGAAGATGTGACAAGTACAGCCGAACTCTTGGTGTACTTGACGGATGAGGATGAGAAGTCGTCTGGGTCTGCCGATGCGGCGGAGCAAGAGCCGATGGATGCTACCTTTCAGGTAGATAATAAGCATCAGGGTGAAGTGCTATTGACCGGGAAGAAAATTCAAGAATTGATTGCAGCGAAAACACCGATCTATGACCGTGACGCGCACAAAAATCGGCCAATCAAGTACGGCGATATTACCCTATTGACGCCTACGCGAACGAATAATTTAATTATTACGGATGAATTGCGGCGCCTAGGGATTCCCGTTGTCGTTAATGATGCACAGAATTACTTCAAGACCACGGAAATTCAGATCATGATGGCGCTTCTCAGAGTCATTGATAATCCCTATCAGGATATTCCGCTGGCAGCGGTTCTGCGTTCGCCAATTGTTGGACTCAATGAAAACGAACTGGCAGCCCTACGAATTAATCAACGGACCGGAGATTACTATCAAGCAGTCTTGCACTACCAGCAGACGTATGTGGCGGCAAGCGCGAGTGATTTCCAACAGACGCTTTATGAAAAAATCAGTCACTTCTTGGAACAGTTGGAACGCTTCCGCGATGTTGCGCGGCAAAACCAATTGGTGACGCTGATTTGGCAGATCTATCAGGATACCGGGTTCCTGGATTATGTCGGGGGAATGCCAGCTGGTGAACAGCGACAGGCCAACCTTCATGCGCTGTATGAACGGGCACAGAGCTATGAACACAGTAGTTTTAAAGGCCTGTTCCAATTCGTTCGGTTCGTTGAACGACTACAGGAACGGGACGATGACTTAGCTGGTGCACCGGTTCAGGCTGCCGAAAACGCGGTATCAGTCATGACCATTCATGGCAGTAAGGGGCTGGAGTTTCCAGTCGTCTTCATCATGGATGCGTCGCGGCAGTTCAATCGGCAGGACCAACAGGGAAGTTACGTGATGAGTGGCAAACAGGGAATCGGTATCGATTACCTGGACCCCGTCAGCCGGATCAAGGCGCCTAGCCTGCAGAAACTAGTCACAGCTCAAGCCATTTCACGTGCAAGCTTGGCAGAAGAAATGCGTAAACTTTACGTGGCACTGACCCGTGCGGAGTCGCGGATTTATATTGTCGGGTCCCATAAGACGAAGGAAGAGGCCCTGAGTGTCTGGGAACAAGCCTACCAGAGTCCTAATCTAGTGTTAAATGCCACGTTGCGCGAGAAAAGTACTGCGGTAAATTACTTGGATTGGATTGGTATGTGTTTGATTCGGGATGCAAAATTTGAGGATGACTCACAACCGGCTGGCGAGGCGCTACCTGCTCTAGCTGGCGATCCAGCCAACTTCAAGGTAAGCTTCGCAACAGCAGATGATTTGGGCCCGGCCCCAGCGGTTAATACAGCAACGGTCGATTGGTTCAAGGAGACCAGCAACGTAGCGGCAAAGACGTCAGAAACCGTATCTGGGAGCGAAGCGATTCGTCAAGTCATGGACTTTAGCTACCCGCATGAAGCGGCCACGCAAACAACGGCCTACCAGTCCGTTTCGGAAGCCAAGCGGTTGTTTGAAGATCCCGACAATGCCACGATTGGTGAATATCAACCAGTAGGTAATGGGCAACGCGGTCGGCGGTTCGTGACGCATGATTTTGCTCGGCCAGAATTCTTACAGACCGTTCGGGCACCGTTATCAACCGAAATTGGGACGGCAACCCACCTAGTCTTACAGCAATTGGATGTGACAACAACGCCGACTGTTGCGATGATTCAGGACAAGATTGATCAGTTAGTTGCTGACCAAGTATTGACGTCGGAGGTCGCCGCGCAGGTGCGAGCAGATTTAATTTTGCAGTTCTTTACCACGCCGGTTGGCCAACAGATCCTCGTCCACCCCTCGGAATTACATCGGGAAGTTCCATTTTCCCTATTGATGCCAGCCAAGAGTCTCTTCCAAGACTTCAAGGAAGCCGATTCACAGGTCTTGGTCCACGGGATCGTCGATGGGTATTTGCAAACGGATAGTGGGATCATTCTCTTTGATTACAAGACGGATCATGTTAATCCAAACGCAGTTGAACAGAGTACTGCTAAGATTATTGACCGTTACAGTGGGCAGGTTAATCTGTATGCGGCAGCACTTCAGCAGATGACAGGGCAATCCGTCACAGCACAGTATTTATACTTGTTGACTACAGGGACCTTGGTTTCTGTGCCTAGCAAACAACTGAAAGCCTAAAAAATCTTCACCGCAACGACATAAAGCCATTGTGGTGAAGATTTTTTTAGAAGATTAGTGATGAATTAAGATCAGTGAGATCAAAACAAAAACTAAGACGACCATGACGGCAATGACCCCAATTAGGCGGCGATTAAAGTGATGGTCCAGGTGATAAACGTAGCCGAGCACACCGGCCAAAGCCAAGAGACCAACTACAGCCAGAATGATCAATTTAAGTTTAACGTCGAAATCAGTAGTTAACATGGCGCGCTTCCTTTTCTCTAAGTCGTTGGCATCATTATACCAGAGAACGGGTCAATCGCGTTCCAACAGGAGCGCAATTCCCATGCCACCACCGATACACATGGCGGCGAGGCCGCGATGCAGGTCACTATGAAGTAACTCATGTAAAAGAGTCACGACGATTCGCGTTCCAGAGGCGCCGAGTGGGTGACCGAGGGCGATGCTACCGCCATTCACGTTGAGTTTTTCGCTAGGGAGTTTGAGGTCCCGAGCAATCGCGACGGACTGTGACGCGAAAGCTTCGTTGATCTCATAGCGGTCAATATCGTTAACCCGTAAGTGGTGCTGATCCAGAACATCTTGAATTGCGTAAACTGGCGCGTATCCCATGATATCAGGATCGATACCATTCTCGTGGTAACCCGTGAGAGTGGCCAGGTAAGGAATGTTGGCAGCTTGAGCTGCGGATTTACGCATCAGAACCAGCGCGGCGGCACCATCGTTTAGACCGGCCGCATTTCCCGCAGTCACGGTGCCATCGGCGCGAAATGCTGGTCGCAGGGCAGCTAATTTTTCTAGCGAGGTATTGGCGCGGACAGCCTCGTCCTGAGTGACCAGGTCATCGCCAACTGGAACCGGAACGATTTCATCGTTGAACTGGAAATGTTGCTGCGCTGCAACTGCTTTTTGTTGAGAGTTCAATGCGAAGGCATCTTGGGCCTCGCGACTAATGTTGAAACGTTCCGCAACGTTTTCCGCCGTGATACCCATAGGGACGTGGGTAAAGGCATCGGTAAGACCGTCGCGGGTGAGGCTATCCGTGAGCGAGACATCGCCGAACTTGTGTCCCCAACGGGATTGGTTGTTGAGATAGGGTGCCTGGCTCATGCTCTCCGTGCCGCCAACCAGGACAGCATCAGCATCTCCCATGAGAATTGCCGTTTGCCCCAAGCGGATAGCCTTTAGGCTCGATCCGCAGACCTGATTGATGGTCATCGCCGTGCTCGTGACGGGCAGGCCAACGTTGAGTTCAATCTGCCGGGCCACGTTTTGTCCCAGACCAGCCTGTAAGACTGTGCCAAAGATGGTTTGCTGAATCATGGCGGGGTCGAGACCGCTACGGGTGACTGCGGCCTGGGCGGCAATGGTACCTAACGTGACGGCTGAAACGGACCGCATCCCACGGCCAAATTTACCGATGGGGGTCCGTGCCGCACTAACAATAACAACTTCTTCTGCCATGTAAATAAGCGCTCCTTTTTTCCGATAAGTCTACGAACCTTAAATATAACCGACTTTAACTAATTTGTCTTGAATTTAGACGGGGAAATGGTGAGATTTCGCCTTTTCTTAAATATTGGGGCCTGATTTTTCGTGGTATTTAATGGTAAATTGGCACCAAACTACTATTGATAATTGCATGCAGTTATTAATAGTCACTTCCGTCGAGGGACATAGCAGAATTCCTTGCTGAAAACAGCCGTTATTTTCCATTCTGCCGGTCATCGCTTATAATAAGAGATGGAATTCAAGACAGATAGGGGAATTGTAGTTATGGAAGAAACAGATGCAACAGCCGAACTAATGACGCCCACGGAGTTCTTGACCCCGGAGCACTTGATGCGGTTATCCGCAAATCAGCAAAAGTATGCGCCTGATATTCTACAGGATGTCATGCAAGCTCGTGCAGCCGTTAACTTAGGAACCGGCGCTTGGACCGCGCAACAGGTCAGTGGCACGTTGGCAGCTTTGCCAACATTGGTTGATCGACCACACGTTTATTACGTCGCCGTGATTCCAGTACTGACGGCTTACTTCAAGGCACAAGCCGCTGCCAACCTGCAGGAGTTACTGGCAGCCTTAAAGCAGGCACGGCCAGCCTTAGTGGAGAAGCATGCCGAGGTTGCCGAAGAACAACAAGCCTATGAGGGCGTTGTGACGCTGGTTGAAGACTGGTTAACGGCCATGGGGACGCAACCGGAAGTCCGTAATTTGAGTGTCGCTGATCGGCAACGGTTCGTCACCATCGTGCATACCACCGCTGAATTGATGATTACAGGCAAGCAACTTCAGCCGGCCGACTGGGATGCCGAGGCTGTCTCATCCATCATGTTTGGGCCGTTCACCCACCTGTTGGATGAAAAAGATCGTGTGCCAGAACTCTTCAATCTGGTGCCCTTTGCTTTGACAACGTTGTTCACTTACTTGGCCGATCAACAGCAGTTAAAGCAGTCTCAGCAGCTGTTGGCGTGGGTCGCAAAGAATCATACGGCTTTAGTCACCATGTACAATCCCAAATTGGAAAGCTTCTATGAAGAACTAGCCTCAGCCATGCGGCGAGCCGGCATCGATGCCAATGATCACGATGCCGTGGATGCTTTCACACGAGATTATTTGAATGCCCATCCAGTGACTGGACGAGAATTGTTCACCACGGATCGTCAGTTGACTAAGAAGCGGCCGGCTAAACACTTAAAATACAGCCGTAAGCAGCGCCGCAATCGTCGCAAAAAACGGTAATTTATACAAAAATGCGTTACAAAAAACGCCTAGGACAAATTTGTCCTAGACGTTTTTTGGTGTCGCAAGCAATTAAGCTTCGAGGCTATCGATAACTTCCTGAGCCACGACAGGATCCGTGGCGTAGGGGGTATCAACACCGTTGATTTTTTGATAAGCATCCTGGCCCTTGCCGGCAAGAATGACGAGGTCGTTATTCGTTGCTGTTGCAATGGCGTGATGGATGGCGTCTTCTCGTTGTGGAATAATCGTTGTCCGTACCTTGGTATGGTCGATATAACTATCGATCTCCTTGGCAATGGCAATCGGGTCTTCGTGACCCGGATCATCCGTCGTTAAGAAGGCAACGTTGGCGTAATCGTTCAACGCTTTGGCAAAGCCTTCGCGCCGGTCCTCACCCTTATCGCCGGTACTGCCCAAGACCGCCGTGATTCGGTGATCTGGAAATTGGGCGTGTAAGAAGTGGAGGAGGGCGTTCATGCTACCCCAGTCGTGGGCGTAGTCAATGTAGACCGTTCCGTGTTGCTTGGTGGTCAACACTTCCATTCGACCTGGAATGGTGGTATTTGCCAGTCCTGTTTGCATATCGGTCACATGGGCGCCAGCCAAGGCACTGGCTAGAATTGCTGCCGTGGCGTTGCTCTGGTTGAAGTCGCCGGGAACTGAAACGTTGTAAGTCGTTGCCAAATTGGCAAGCTGTTCAGTGTCTTGGTTGATGGTCAACCGGAATTTGCTAGCGGTCAACGTGGCTTCCTCACTGGTAAGTGAGACCGTCGCATTGGGTTGGTCGACGCCATAGGTGAAGATATGGTCGGGGGCAGTTGAAACTGTCGCCGCTGCCAGAACCTCGTCAAAGTGGTCGGTATCTGCATCAATGATACAGTTGTCCGAATTTAACATTAACTGCATTTTGCAGAAAAGGTAGTTAGCAAAGTTCGGGTGCTCGTTGACTCCAATGTGGTCGGGGGAAATGTTCAGGAACAGTCCCACGTTGAACTTTAATCCGTAGACGCGGTCTAATAGGTAGGCCTGTGAGGCAACTTCCATGACCAGCACCTTCTGGCCGTTAGTCACGGCTTGCCGCATTTCCCGGAAGATATCGAAGGATTCCGCTGTGGTTAGGTGGGCCTTGAATTGGTCTTCAGGCTTAGGGCCCAAGATGTGATTGATCGTGGAGAACATCGCAACTTGTTTAGGGAAAGTCTGTTCCAGGATATTTCTGGTGAAATACGTGGAGGTCGTCTTGCCCTTGGTCCCGGTATATCCGATGACAAAGAGGTCGTTCTGTGGAAAGCCAAAGTATAGCTGAGCGGCCAAGGATAACGCTTTGCGCACGTCGGTCACGAAAATTCCGGGGGTGGCAATGTCGTAGTCCTTTTCAGCTAAATAGCAACTGGCACCGTTGGCTATGGCTTGGTGAAGGTAGTCCACGGAAAAGTTGAATCCCTTGCAAACAAAGAGGCTATTGGCGCTGGCTTTGCGGGAGTCATAAGCTAACCCGTCAAAATCGACGTCGTCAGATAGCGTTGTTCCCTGATACAGATTATGTTCCTGAAGGAGCGCTATCAGCTGGTTTACTCTCATTCGATTGCCTCTTTTCGGATTAGTCGTTTGGCCGCATGGTTGGGAAGAGCATGACATCGCGAATTGATGCGGAGTCGGTCAGTAACATCGTCATCCGATCGATACCGATTCCGAGACCACCAGTAGGCGGCATACCGTATTCCATAGCTTCGATGTAGTCAGAGTCAATCCCATGGGCTTCTTCGTTTCCGGCAGCCCGTTCAGTATCTTGAGCTTCGAACCGTTGACGTTGGTCGATAGGGTCGTTTAATTCCGTAAAGGCGTTCCCGAATTCATCACCGTTAATGTAGAGCTCGAACCGGTCGGTAAACCGAGGGTCCTTAGGGTTCTTCTTAGCCAGTGGTGAGATTTCAACGGGGTGACCGTAGATAAAGGTAGGGTTGATCAAGTTGTCTTGAACCTTTTCTTCGAAGATGGCGTTGATGATATGGCCAACCTTCCAGTATGGTTCGCAGTGAATGCCGTTTTCTTCGGCCAACTTCCGGGCGTCTTCATCAGACATTGGTTGCCAGAAGTCGATGCCGGTAGCGTCCTTAACGGCGTCAACCATGTGAACCCGCTTGAAGTCAGAGTCGAGGTCAATGTCCTTGCCTTGGTAAGTTAATTTCCCAGAACCGTTAACCTTGTTAGCCACGTAACGGAAGATGTTTTCCGTTAAGTCCATGACATCGGTGTAGTCGGCGTAGGCCGTATAAACTTCAACCATGTTGAATTCAGGGTTGTGCCGTAAGTCGGTCCCTTCGTTCCGGAAGTCCTTACCCAGTTCGTAGACCTTTTCCATACCCCCAACGATTAAACGCTTGAGGTAAAGTTCGGTGGCAATCCGCAAGTACAATGGAATATCAAAGGCATTGGAGTGGGTCACGAATGGCCGTGCTTCAGCACCACCGGCTTCAGTTTGAAGGACGGGGGTGTCGACTTCCAAGTAGCCCTCGTTGTCGAGGTATTCCCGGATAGCCTTCTTGATTTGGGTAACCTTGATAAACCGATCGAAGCTATCGTGGTTTGCAATCAAGTCCAAGTACCGTTGACGGTAGATGGTTTCAGGGTTCGTCAGACCATGGTACTTGTCTGGCAGTGGCCGTAAAGCCTTGGATAAGAATTCAAAGTCAGTGAAACGTAAAGTTAAGGCGCCGGTGTTCGTCTTGATGACGTAACCCTTGGCCCCAATGAAGTCCCCTAAGTCTAACGTCTTGTAGAGGGCGTACTTGTCTTCGCCAAGTTCATCTTGACGGGCGTAACCTTGGACGACACCAGTTCTGTCGAGCAAATCGATAAACCCGGCCTTGCCGCTGCCACGCTTACCGGTAATCCGACCCGCAACAGCAACATAATGTTTGTCTTCCATCAGCTCTTCTTTGTCATACTTATCGTATTTTTCAGTGAGCGACTTACTGTCGTCAGTTCTATCGAAGCGGTGACCGAAAGGCGCGATGCCCTGTTCTTGTAAATTGTTCATTTTATCCCGACGAACCTGCATCTGATCATTCAGATCGGCCGGTGCGGCATTATTATTTTTGCTGTTACCCATGTTGTGTCCTCCTATTAAGTATTGATTCAAAAGTTCTGTGAATCCAGACCTCCTTTAAATTTAGTTGATTTTAGGTCAATAAGCAAGCCTAATCGCCCGTTAAATAAGGAAAAAAGTGAAAATTGAAAATGGTAGTCGGGACATTCCGGGAATGGAAACGCTTTACCAAATAATTGGTTCATTTTCTCTGAATAGGTGGTTTCAAGGCCCCAGGGAAACGTGATAGACTGATGGTTATTGTGAGGAGGCGTTTGGAATGTCCAAGGTGATTCGGTCACTGTGGCCACTATTGTTGCTGGGATTGCTGGTCAACACGGCCTATAGCGTGATGTGGCCGTTAACAACGATTTATCTACATAATAATCTCAATCTGAGCCTGGTAGTCAGCGGGATGATTCTCGCGGCCTATTCTGGATTCAACGTGTTAGGTGGCTACCTCGGTGGCGTCTTAACAGATCGCTTTCATGCAAAAAAAGTGGGACTTGGTCTACTTGGTGGCTTAGTTCTCGATGCGGCGGCCGGTTTCTTCTGGAATGGTCGGCTGGCGTATCCGATCGTACTGATCGTCTTTGGTCTGTTGACGGGAGGAATGCTGACGTTGATTACAGCGGTAGCTGCTCATCTCAGCCGAGGGAGTGGTCGTGTCTTCAATGTCCTCTATATCTTCATTAACCTAGGCTTAGTCGTGGGAACTGCAAGTATTGGGATTCTTTTTCACCACAGTCTAAAACCCATTTTCTTTCTATTAATTGTGTGTTATCTATTGGCAACTGGTTTGTGGGCTAAATATGCCGGAAGACTGTCGCAGCCCGTTCGCGGACTTCGCAAGGGTGGGGTTGCGTCTCAGACACCAGCTAAACGCGGGCAGTTAGGTATGATGCGAATTGGACTGGTTCTCGTGAGTCTGACATTGATGTGGCTAACCTATGCTCAGTGGATGAGTAACGTTTCCGTATATATCCAGAATCAAGGATTGCGTATCCGTCTGTACAGTCACTTGTGGGTATACAATGGGATTCTCCTAATTGTTGTACAATCTTTGATGACCAAAGTCAGTCGGATCAAGGCTTTACCGGCACAAATCATCGTCGGCTTGGGGGCAATTGGTGGGTCGTTTCTTCTATATAAATAGTGCAACGGGGACGGTCGTTTTATTTATGGCGATGACCTTGCTGACTTTGGGGGAAGCTATCTACGTACCAGGGGTGCCTGCGTTGATTAATGCATACACGATTGGTAATGAAGGCAAGTACCAGGGATTAGTCAATGCTTTTTCTTCATTAGGAAAAGCGATTGGCCCCGTAATGGGTGGACTGGTTATTGGCGCGTCACAGGACTTTTCACGATTATTTTTGATCTGTGCCGTGGTCAATGGTCTTATTATGTTGGCGGTGGTCCTTGGTGTCCTTCCAGGATTGAAAAAAGTGGACGAACCATTATGAACTTTATATCAGGGAACACACGGCCGTCCCATATCAAAATGTCGCCAATAAGGTGGGTCATTCGCCTTTTGAAAAAGATACAATTTTTTTGCGATTTTTGTTGACGATTGTCCTCCTGGTTGGTATAGTTATATCCGTTGCCAATTCGTAACGACAAGCTAGACCAATTTAAAACATTGAAATTGCTTGTTGACAGACGAATTGATGACATGGTATGATAACTAAGTTGTCGCGTTTGCGATAGCCAATCAACGAGAAACGTTGTTAAATCAAACTTCTTGTTGACATCACATCAGCAACATGATATGATTATTAAGTTGATTGATACGTCAATTAACTAAGTAGACCTTTGAAAACTGAACATTGTTTCGACAAACCAAATATGTGTAGGGCGGTTTGATACTATGGTATCAAACCCAAACAATATTTGCGAAGTCAATTCGCTTTTATGAAAATAAAGTAACAACAATCGATGAGCTATTC